>DUOQ01000132.1 GCA_012838755.1 Propionibacterium sp.
CCACCTCGGCGGGCGCACCCCCGGCGAACCCGGCCTGGACGGCCGCGATCCACTGCGCCTGGTAGCTGACCGCCTCCAGCGCCAGCAGCCCGGGGGGCGCGGTCGACTCGCCCACCAGGCGTGCCCCCGCATCCGGGTCCGGCGCGGGGCACTGCCGCCCGCGCGGGTAGGGGAGCCAGAACGCGGGCCCGGCGAGGTCGGGCGGCGCGGGGTGGGGAAGGGTCCCCGCAGCACCGGGCTCCGAGCCGCCGAGCTCCAGCAGCGCCCCCACGTCGCCGCCGGTCTCGCGGTCGGCCAGCCACTGCAGGAACGCCCCCGAACTCGGTGAACCCGCCAGCACCGCCTCGGTCGACCCGTCGATCGCGCGGACGAGGCTCATGCCCGCCCGCCCCACCGGGGACCGGTCGGTCACGCCCGACGTCAGCGTGAGCAGGGCCTCGGCCGTCCCGACGGAGTCGGCCACGGCGGACACCCGTCGCACGCCCGCGGCCCAGGCGGCCACCTGATGGTCGTGGCCGGCGACGAGCACCGGCGTCCCGGCGCGCAGGCCGGTCGCACGGGCGGCCTCCGGCGTCACCACCGACAGCGCGTCCCCCGGCAGCCCCACCACGGGCACCTGGTCCGCCACCAACCCGGCCTCGGCCAACAGGTCCTCGTCGAACCCCCGCCCCAGCGCCGCACCGGGAGCGGGCAGCCGGTACGCCATCGTGCGCCCGGCGAGCGTGTGGTCGGTCCGCAGCACCCCGGTCAGGGACAGGTGCACCAGGTCGGCGACCCCGGCCCAGCGCACCCCGGGCGCCCTGAGCGGCGAACCCTCCCGCCGCAGCCCCAGCCAGACCGCCAGCCACGGCTTCGGCCCCGGACGCACGCCGGTCGCCGCGAACAATGCGTCACCCCCGACCTGTTCGGCGAACTCCGTCACCGCGGCGTCGGAGCGGACGTCGGCCCACGAGAGCATCCCCGCCAGGTCACGTCCGGACCCGTCCAGCGCGAACAGCGACTCGGCCTGCGAGGCGATGCCCACGGCCTCCGGGACCGTCGCGGCCGCGTCGATCGCCGACCGCACGAGACCGGACACGACTCCGACCAGCCCCGCCCCCGACCGGGGCGTGGGCTCGCTGAGCACGACGGGCCCGAGCACGACCTTGGTGTTGGTCGTGCCGAGGTCGACCCCCAGGGCGGTCACGGCGCTCACCTCACAGGGGCAGCGTCAACCCGTCGTGGCTGGGGCGAAACCCCATCGTCGTGTAGAAGCCGTGGATGTGGGCGCGGTTCTTGTCGGTCACCACGATCAGCACGCGGGCGCCGCGCGCGCGGCAGTGCTCGATCACCCAGGCGAACACGCGCTTGGCGATGGCGAGGCTGTCGCGGCCGGCGCGCACCCGGGCCCCCGACACCACGGCGCGGACGCCGCCGCCGCGGGCCATCGTGCGCACGAACGTCACCTGGAGCGTGCCGATCACGCGGTCGCCCTCGTCGCAGATCACCAGCAGGTCCTGGTTCGGATCGGCGCGGATCTCGTCGAACACCTCCCCCAGGTCGGTGTCGGTGTGGCCGGCCCCCAGCAGGTCGTCGCTGATGAGGGTGTTCGTCGCCACGTGCTGGGGCGAGGTGGGGTCGTCGGCCAGCAGCCGCTCGATGGTCCCCACGTCGTCACGGGTGGCCCTGGCCACGCAGACATCGCCCAGGTCGACAAGCATCTCCATGCACCCAGTGGACACCCGGCCTCGCGTCGGCGTCCAGTTCGGCCGGGTCAGCCGATGCGCGCGAGGTCCGCGTCGCACCGGGCCACCCAGGCCAGCGCCACGGCCGAGTCGGCCTGCGCCCGGCCGCGGCGCACCCACCGGATGGCCTCGGGCGTGTCCCCGGACAGCCATGCCAGCAACCCCAGGCACCGGTCGGCCGGCCCCCAGGTCGCCGCCCCCTGACCGAACACGAGCCACTGCCCCGCGTAGGGGAGAAGTTCGGCCGTCAGCCGTCCGACGAGGTCGGTGCGCCCGAGCAGTACCACCGCGTCGGCCGCCGCCCCGAGGGTCACCGGCAGGTCGTCGGCGGCCGGGACGCCCCGCGGCGAGGACAGCGCCCCCTCCAGCACTGTGCTCGCCTCGTCCGGTTCGCCGGCCTGGGCGAGGGCCACGGCGAGCAGGGAGCGCGCCATGGTCGTGTCGGGGGACCGGTCGAGGAATGCCTTGATGCGGGGGGCCATCGGGGCCAGCGACGAGGTCAGGAACAGCGTCAGCAGCCGGTGCAGCGCCGCCGCGGGCAGGGCGTCCGGGATGCCGGCGGACGCGCCCAGGATGGCCCCCTGGTCGGCCCACTCGTCGGCCTCGGCGAACTCCCCCCGGTCGCGGTGCAGCGAGGCGCGAGCGAGGGCGTGGTACCAGACCAGCCGCGGCGACTGCAGGGCCTGCGCGCCGGCGAGGAGTTGATGGGCCAGGTCGGGGAC
>DUOQ01000013.1 GCA_012838755.1 Propionibacterium sp.
CGAAACGTTCCATTTGTTCGAACCCACACGGTGCCACGTCCGCTTCGTCGGCGAGCGACCTGCCGAATCCCGCGCCCCACTGTCGCGACTGCCGGGCTAGGGCCGGCTCACTCGTAGAGCACGTAGACCGGTTCGGGCTGGAGCTCCATCACCTGGTCGGCCGACATCAGCGGGCCGTGGCGGGCGTCCTCCTCGTAGAACAGCTTGAACCCCAGGTGGACGTGGTCGGGGGTCTGGCCCGAGATCTTGTTCCACGTGTTGACCTTGGCGGCGGCCGAGCCGATGCCGTCGATCGACTTCACCAGCGCCACGCCCTCGTGCGGCACGAGCTTGTCCTCCTCCGACACGATGTCGGCGTGCAACTGGTGGTACAGCACGATCTTCTCGGGCAGGTTGTGCTCGGCGACCAGCCCCGCGACGTAGGTCGCGACCTCGTCGAGCACGGGCCCCGTCGTGTGGCCGTAGACCTCCCCGGGGACCTCGTCGGGGCTGACCGACCACTCCGGGTCCAGCGCGAGCCCGACGTCGGGCTCCACGAGCCACTTCTCGAGGTGCTTCACCTCGTCGATGAACGTGGCGCGTCCCGGCTGGATGTTCAGCAGCAGGATCGCCTCGTGCTCGCGCGCGGTCTCCAGCCAGCTCTCGACGATCTCGTCCTTGACCCGGGACCGGTACAGCCCGTCGCCGCCGGGTTCGGAGTGCACCGTGACGGCGATGAGTTCCATGACGGGCAGCAGCTTGCGTCCGCGCAGGTAGTCGGCGCCGACCCGCTCGATCTCCTCGAGCCGCTCGTCGATGTCGCCGGTGCCGAGGCGTCCGAGTGCGGCGGCGCCCGGGTAGCCCGAGTAGCCGACGAGCCGGTACTCCGGGAACAGCGTCGTCCCGCCGCGTGGCAACTCCGCCACGCGCGGCTTGGCGGCCTGCCCGATCAGGTTGCCGATCCCCCACAGCCCGAACACCAGGGCCAGGAACAGGCCCAGGATGATGAAGAACCGGGGCTGGACATCCCACCGGTACTGGCGACGTTGCTCCACACCGGCAGGCTAGGGCGCTCCCCTCCCCCGACCACGCAGACACTCCGGCCGGGGGGTCCTCAGGCATCTCTCAGGGGAGGGTCGAGACTTCCCGCCCCTTTCCCCAGCCCTTGTTGTAACTCGTCTCAACCGACCGAGACGATGAATGCGGCCACACCCCCGGCCGTGTCCCTTGTCCGTCGGTTCCGGGAGTTTCCAGCCGTGCGTGTCCTCGTCCGCCTCCTCACTGTGTTCGCTGCCACCCTGCTGGGTGCCACGGGGGTCCTGCTCACCCCCACGACCGCCCACGCGGCGGAGACGCGCGTCGTGTGCAACCACGACTGGGTGCGTGTCCGCGCCAAGGCCACCACGTCCTCCCAGGAACTGGGGCGTCTCACCCGCGGCACCCCGGTGACCGGGACCCGTCAGGGCACCTGGTTCAAGCTGGCCGACGGTCGCTTCGTCGCCGCCTACTACACGTGTGCAGCGCCCGCGCAGGCCCAGGCACCCGCCCCCAAGGCGACCGGCGGCTCCGCCTTCGCCGTCTGCCGGACGCCGTGGGTCCGGGTCCGGTCGCAGGCCACCACCTCCTCCCGGGAGCTCCGCAAGATGAACCGGGACTCCGTGATGACCGGCACCCTGGAAGGCCGCTGGCTGCGCCTCGACGGCGGCGCCGGCTTCGTGGCGGCGTACTACGCCTGCCCCGCCCCCGGGAAGGTGGCCTCCGCGCCCGCGTCGGCCGCCCC
>DUOQ01000133.1 GCA_012838755.1 Propionibacterium sp.
CGGCGCGCGTGACGACGTGGTCCTCCCAGACCTTGTCACTCAGGGTCTTGCCCATGTCGGATCCCCTCACTCGATGCTTTCACCCCGATGAAACCACCTTTTCGACTTGCATGTCACAGAATGAGACGGCAGTATCAGAGTATGGACACAGGATCTTCCGGCGTCGGCGTCCTCGACAAGGCCGCCCAAGTGCTGACCGCCCTCGAGCAGGGCCCCACGACGCTCGCCGGCCTGGTGACCGCCACGGGCCTCGCCCGCCCGACCGCCCACCGCCTCGCCGTGGCGCTGGAGCACCACCGCCTCGTGAGCCGCGACCTGCAGGGCCGCTTCGTGCTCGGGCCCCGGCTGACCGAGCTTGCCGCCGCCGCCGGCGAGGACCGACTCCTCGCCACCGCCGGGCCCGTGCTGGGCCGCCTGCGCGACATCACCGGCGAGTCCGCCCAATTGTTCCGCAGGCAGGGCGACTTCCGCATCTGTGCTGCCACCGCCGAGCGCCCCTCGGGCCTGCGCGACACGGTTCCGGTCGGCACCCAGCTCACCATGAACGCCGGATCGGCCGCCCAGGTGCTGCTCGCGTGGGAGGACCCCGAGCGCATCCAGCGCGGCCTGACCAACGCGACCTTCTCGGCCGTGGCCCTCTCGACCGTGCGCCGGCGGGGCTGGTCCCAGTCGGTGGCCGAGCGCGAGGCGGGCGTGGCGTCCGTGAGTGCGCCGGTGCGCTCCCCCAACGGCAAGGTCATCGCGGCCGTCAGCGTGTCCGGCCCGATCGAGCGCCTGACCCGCCAGCCCGGACGCCTGCACGCCCCGGCCGTCATGGCTGCAGCAGAGCGGCTCTCCGAGGTGCTGCGGCGCAACGCCGACTCCTAGCCCCAGGGCCAGCGCCTCTTCCTCGGGGCTTCCTCGGACGCCGCCAGCTTCGGCAGGTCAGCGCCCGCCAGGAACGGCAGGATCTGGTCCAGGTGCTCGTCGATCTGGTCGGCACACGCTGTGGCCACCTTCGATCCGCGGCGGTAGGGGTCCTCGACGTCGTAACTCATCGAGTTCGGCCCCGCCTGCTGGGTGACGACCCTGACGAGGTCGTCCACGTCGTCCACCGGGGGCAGGACGTCGTCCTCCCCGGTCATCCGCTTGACAGCCGTCGCCAGCTGACCGAATCCCACGATCTTGTGAGCGTGGTCAGGGTGGGCATCCAACAATTTCATGTGGTGGCCGAACTCGAACGGCAGGATGAGATCCGCCGCTTCGAGCACGTCATCGGTGACGGCTCGACTGACGTGGCCACTGGCGTCGCCGCCCCGCTCCACCAACAGCTTCGCCATCTCCTCGTCCATCGAGCGCCCCGGGTAGCCGGGAATCCCCGCGCTGGCCACGGCCACGTTCCATCCCGCCAAAGCCTGCCGGGCGCGACGTTCGGCGTACGGCGATCGGGAGATGTTGGCTGTGCAGACGAACAGGACGCGCAGGGGCGCTCGCTCGCCGGTGCTGCGGCGGCCGGCCGTCTCGGCCATCACACCTCCTCCAGGTAGCCGTGATCGATGAGCGCGTCCAAGTAGGCCGCGACGTCCCCGCGGATGGTGTCGACGGGCACCTCCATCAGCTCGGCGAGGCTGGTGGCCACGTCGGGCTCGCCCTCGGCCGCCAGCGTCCAGATGAGTGCCGCGGTGTCGAACAACGCGTGGGGGTCGCCGTCGGGTAGGGGCATGAGGTACGCGGCCACGGGTTCCGCCCCCCGCGGCGGCACCACCACCCAGCCGAGGCGGTGCGGGATGCGGTAGCTCACCGCTTCACCACCCCCCGCACGAGGCCCCCCAGCTCACGGGCGACCAACCCGAACTGTCCACCCCACGCGCGCGCCACCTCCAACGGCCCAGGCCTGTGGCCGAGGTCCCGCTCGAGGCGTCCCTCCTTGGGGGCGATCAGGTGGAAGGCCGTACGGACGGCCCTGAGCGGGTTGGGCTGGGCCTTGACGCGCGCGAGCCACATGGTCGTTCGGGACCTGTTGCCCGTCGAGAGGGTCTTCCACAGGAGGTAGTCACGAGCTGAGCGGTGCTCCTCCAACCGCCCGGTCGCCGCGGCGAGGGCGACATCGGCGCCGAGGATCGTGGCCAGCGCGTCCACCTCGGCCCGCTGGGCCTCGGAGGCCGCCGCCCACGCCCTCTGGATGTCGGGGCTGCCCAGGTCGCCACCGCGCACCGCGTGGAGGATCAGGACCAGACGTTGCGCTGCCACGTGGGGAACCAGGCACTCCTGACCGGCCATCGTGATGGTGTGGCGGTCGCGCCACAGCACGTCGAAGGCGTCCTCCGCACGGCGTCCGATGCCGGGGAAGGAGCGGTGGATGTCGGCATGGCAGAGGCCCGGGCGGATCCAGGTCGACGCGTGCTCGAACGCCGAACCGTCCTCGAAGCGGTAGACCATCTTCCAGCGGTGGGCCCGCAGGGCAGCGAAGAAGCGCTTCACATGGCTGGGACGCACCAGGACGTCGGCGTCCACGCTGCTGCGCGGCACAGCCTTGGTACGGACCTCCCCCGTAGCCGGGTCCACCACCTCGGACTGCTGCAGCAGAATGGGGTCCACCGAGGCACCCTTGATGTGGAGCAGGTCGACCCCGGCATCGTCGGCGATCACCTGCAGCGTGGCAGCGGCGAGCGGCACGCCGGCGATCAGCGGCATGTGCTCGTAGGTCTCCACCCGATGAAGCCTATCGGGCCATCGTGGTAGCTTCGCGAGCGTGAAGATCGTGGTCACCGGCGGCGCCGGATTCATCGGGTCCAACCTCGCTCGCGAGCTGCTCGGCCGTTCCGAGGTCAACCATGTGGTCGCCTTCGACGACCTCTCCACCGGTCGGCGAGAGAACCTCGATGGCACGGACGCCGAGCTGGTGGAGGCCACGATCCTCGACCCGGACGCCCTCGACCGAGCCCTCGCCGGGGCCCGTGCGGTCGTGCACCTCGCGGCCCTCCCCTCGGTCCCCCGGTCCGTGCTCGACCCGGTGGCCTCCCACCATGCCAACGCGAC
>DUOQ01000134.1 GCA_012838755.1 Propionibacterium sp.
CGGCGACGCTGGCCCGCGCCGCCTCCGGCGGTGCGCGATGACCGGCCTGCTGGTGGCCGGCACCTCCTCGGATGCCGGCAAGTCGCTCGTCGTGACCGGGGTGTGCCGGGCCCTGCGGCGTCGGGGCGTCGACGTCGTGCCGTACAAGGCCCAGAACATGTCCAACAACTCGATGGTGTGCCGCGACGGCTCCGAGATCGGGCGCGCCCAGTACCTGCAGGCCCAGGCGGCCGGCGTCGAGCCCACCTCGGCGATGAACCCCGTGCTGCTGAAGCCCGGCACCGACCGGCGCAGCTTCGTCGTGCTGCGCGGTCAGCCCGCCGGCGTCCTCGAGGCGGGCGTCTACGCCACCGGACGCCGCCACCTCGCCGAGGCCGCGCACGCCGCGTACCGCGAGCTGGCCGCCACCCATGAGGTCGTCGTGTGCGAGGGCGCCGGGTCGCCCGCCGAGATCAACCTGCGGGCCGGCGACTACGTGAACATGGGGCTGGCCAGGGCCTTCGACCTGCCGGTCGTGCTCGTCGGCGACATCGACCGCGGCGGCGTCCTGGCGTCGCTGTTCGGTACCTGGGCCCTGCTGGACGACGCCGACCGCCGCCTGCTGCGCGGCTACGTCATCAACAAGTTCCGCGGCGACCAGTCGATCCTCGACCCCGGGCTGCTGGAGATCACGCGCCGCACCGGGCTCGCGAACCTCGGCGTCCTGCCGTGGTTGCCCGGCGTGTGGCTCGACGGCGAGGACGCCCTCGAGGTGGGCCGTTGGCGCCACGACCGGACGCCGGCGTCCGACCCGGCCGCCGACAGGGCCGCCCTGCGCGTCGCCGTGGTCCGGCTCCCCCGCATCTCGAACGCCACCGACGTGGACGCCCTGGCCCACGAGCCGGGCGTCCAGGTCCTCGTCACGCAGGACCCGGCCACCTGCGTGGCCGCCGACCTGGTCGTCCTGCCCGGCAGCCGCGCCACCGTCGACGACCTGGCCTGGCTGCGGGCGTCCGGGATCGCCGCCGTGCTGGCCCGGCGGGCCGACACGGGCCGACCGATCCTCGGCGTGTGCGGCGGCTACCAGATGCTCGCCCGCACGATCGACGACGAGGTGGAGTCCGGCCACGGCACCACCGAGGCCCTGGGGCTGCTGCCGGTGCACGTCACCTTCGGCGCGGACAAGGTGCTCGGCCGACCGACCGGCACCTGGGAGGGCCACGAGGTCACCGGCTACGAGATCCACCACGGTGCCTGTCGGGTCGTCGGCCAGGCCGATCCCTTCCTGGACGGCTGCGCGTCCGGCGCCACCTGGGGCACGCTGTGGCACGGCACACTCGAGAACGACGCCTTCCGCCGCGCGTGGCTCACCCGCGTGGCCGCGCAGGCCGGGAGCGACTGGACGCCGGCGTCCGGCCACCCCGGGCACGCCGGCCGGCGCGAGGCGATGATCGAGCTCCTCGCCGACGCCGTCGAGGAGCACCTCGACCTCGACACCCTGCTGGCCTGGGCCGGCGCCGCCACCACCACGGGAGGACCCGCATGACCGCCACCCATCGCAGACTCGTCGGGGTCGGGGTCGGCCCCGGGGATCCCGAGCTGGTCACCGTGAAGGCCGCGCGGCTGCTCGCCGCCGCGGACGCCATCCTCGTGCCCGCCACCGAGCGCAGCGAAGGCACCGCCGGGCGCGCCGAGCAGGTCGTGCTCGCGGCCTGCCCCGAGGCCGCCGGGGTCGACATCGAGGAGGTGGTCGCCACCCTGCAGGCGCGCCCCGGCGTCCAGCACGTCGTCGTCACCGGCCGTGGCTGTCCGCCCGCCCTGCTGGACGCCGCCGACCTCGTCACCGAGATGACGAAGGTGCGGCACCCCTTCGACCGTGGCCAGAAGGGCCAACGGGGGATCGAATGGTGAGCCTCCCCCGCGTCGTGCTGGCCGCCCCCGCATCCGGCCAGGGCAAGACCACGCTCGCCATCGGACTCATGGCCGCGCTGCGCCGCCGGGGGTTGGCGGTCGCCGGGTTCAAGGTGGGACCTGACTACATCGACCCCGGCTACCACACCCTCGCCACCGGACGCCCGGGACGCAACCTCGACCCCGTCATGGTCGGCGAACACCTCGTCGCGCCGTTGCTGGTCCACGGCGCCGCGACGCCCACCCCCTGCGACGTCGCCGTCATCGAGGGCGTCATGGGGCTGTTCGACGGGCGGATCGGCACCGACGGCGCCGGGTCCACCGCCCACGTCGCCCGGCTCACCTCGAGCCCCGTCGTGCTGGTGGTGGACGCCGCCCACACCTCGCGCACCGTCGGGGCACTCGTGCACGGACTCGCCACCTACGACCCGGAGCTGCGGGTGGCCGGCGTCATCCTCAACCGCGTCGGCTCCCCCCGCCACGCGGCCGACGCCACCGCGGCCGTCGAACGGACCGGCATCCCGGTCCTGGGCGCGCTCCCCCGCACCGACGGCCTCGAAGCCCCCTCGCGGCACCTCGGGCTCGTGCCCGCCGCCGAACGCCCGGACGCGGCGGCGTCCCTCGACGCCCTCGCCGACCACGTCGCCG
>DUOQ01000135.1 GCA_012838755.1 Propionibacterium sp.
CGAACCCCGCGTTCACCAACTTCGCCTCGTTCAGCTCCGGTGGACCCCGCACGGGCGACTCCGGGCTGAAGCCGAGCGTGACGGCACCCGGCGTGTCGATCATGTCGGCCGAGGTCGGAACCGGATCCGGCGGCTACTTCAACTCCGGCACCTCGATGGCGGCCCCGCAGGTCGCCGGCGTGGCTGCCCTGAACGTCCAGGCCCACCCCGGGTGGAGCGCCGAGGCGATCTCGGCGAATCTGGTCAACACCGCTGACCCGAGCAAGGTGGGCAACTACCGCCTCACCCTCGGCGGCGCGGGCCTGGTCGACGTGGCGCAGTCGGTGGACAACACGGTGACCGCCGTGTCCGACCCGTTCGAGACCACGAACGGCTCGCTGCAGGAACCCAGCATGGGCTTCGGCTTCGCCGAGTCGACGACGTCGTTCACCGGCACCAAGAAGATCACGCTGACCAACCACGGCACCTCCGCCAAGACCTACGCGGTGGCGGCCCAGCCCTCGCCGCAGACGGTCCCCGCCACGGTGAAGTTCTCCACCAAGTCGGTCACCGTGCCGGCCGGTGGCTCCGCCACGGTCGACGTGACCCTCAGGGTCGACATGACCAAGGTGGGCAGCACCCTCGCCTCGTTGCACGCGTTCTACGAGGCCTCCGGCAGCGTCGTGTTCTCCGGTGACTCCGAACTCCGTGTCCCCTACCTCCTCGTCCCGCGGGCCGAGGCCAAGGTCGACGCCAAGCTCAAGGGCAACCTCAACAGCAAGGCGATCGCCAACAAGAACAGCCCGATGAAGGTCGACGTCGAGGTCACCAACCGCGGCGGCGCGATCGACGCCGTGGCGGACTTCTACACCCTCGGCCTGACCGACCCCCAGGGCGACGTCCCCCTGGCGGGACACCCCGGAACCGACCTGCGCGCCCTCGGCGTCCAGTCGTTCGCTGACGGTGACGACCAGCTGCTCGTGTTCGCCGTGAACACGTGGGACCGCTACTCCAACGCGGCCCGCAACGAGACCGGCGTCGACGTCGACGTCGACAACGACGGCACGACCGACTGGACCGTGTTCTCGGTGGACTCGGGCCTGGTCCGTTCGGGTTCTGTCAACGGCGTCAACGAGGTGTTCCTGGCGGAGGCCGGCGGCGGCCTGTACGCGGCCGGGTTCTACGCCTCGTCGCCGACCGACAACAGCACCGTGCTGTTGCCGGTCTACGCCGCCGACCTGGGCATCACGGCGGAGAAGGGCACCTTCGCCTACACGGGCTACGTCAGCTCGATCGCCGATTCGGCGGCGAACGACGCGTTCGAGGGCAAGGCCCACTACAACCCGTGGAAGCCGGCCCTGTCCAACGGGCAGTACGTCGACGTCGCCAAGGGCAACGCGAAGCAGATCGCCACGGTCGCCATCGACCGCGCCGAGTTCGCCGCGCAGAAGCCCGGCGGCGTGATGGTCGTGGCCCTCGACAACAAGGCGGGCGCCGACGAGGCGATCCTCCTGTTGGCCAAGTGATGCGCTGAGCGCATCTCCCGGTCAGGGCCCCCTGCCTCCTCGTGAGGCAGGGGGCCCTGCCACGTCACGGGGCGAAGGGCTTGCGGCTCACGGGGTGACTTCCGACACGTCGGCGACCCGGGCACCCAGCGCCGCGAGGGCGGCGTCGGCGTCCACGGTGATGCCGACGCCGTGCGCCCCGCCACCCATCGAGATGCGGCGGCCCGCGATGGCGGCGTCCGCGATCACGGGCCACGCGCGCGTCGAGCCGAACGGGGTGATGGTGCCCCGCTCGTAGCCGGTCACGTCGCGTGCGGTCGCGGCGTCCGGCATCGACAGTCGGCTGACCCCGAGCAGGGAGCGCAGCTTGGGCCAGGAGAACTCACGGTCGCCCGGGACGAGGACGAACACGTAGTCGTTGTCGGCGCGGCGCACCACGATCGTCTTGACGAGGTCGCGGGGTTCGATGCCGCGGGCCGCGGCGGCCTCCTCCAGGGAGGAGGCGCGGCCGTGGCGGGTGACGGCGTGCTGCAGCCCCAGGGCCCGGACGGCCTCGATGGCCGGCGTGATGGCGTCAGGGTCACTCATGGGGGCAACCTACCTCCATGAGCCACCCGATCATGTTCGACGCGGACGACCCCATCCTCGCCCGCCTCCGCGCGTTCGCGCTGGCGCTCCCCGGCGCCCAGGAGAAGGTGAGCCACGGGCGTCCGGTGTGGTTCACCACCAGCCAGTTCGGGCTGTACGGCGGGCACGTCAAGGGCTCGCACGGCGACGTCTCGCTGCAGCGCGCGCTGATCTTCAAGCCGGACGCCGACCACCGCGACCTGCTGCTGGGCGACGAACGCTTCGTGGTGCCGGCCTACCACGGGTCGTCGGGCTGGGTGGCGATCGCGCTGGACATGTGGGAGCCCGACTGGGCCGAGGTCGCCGACCTGCTCGAGGAGTCGTTCCGGATGACCGCGCCGCCGACGCTGGTGCGCGAGCTGGATTCCCGGGGCTGATCGGGAGGGGCCCTCGAAAGTGTCGGTGGACCGTGCAAGAGTGAGGTCATGGCGAAAGCACCTCGCACGACCTTGACGTTCCTCGGGGCCACGGGCACGGTGACGGGCTCGAAGTACCTCCTCCAGGTGGGCGACCGGCGGGTGCTGGTCGACTCGGGCATGTTCCAGGGCGAGAAGAAGTGGCGGCTCATGAACTGGGAGCCGTTCCCGGTCGACCCGGCCACGATCTCCGACATCGTGCTCACCCACGCGCACATGGACCATGTGGGCTACCTCCCCGCCCTGACGCGCGCCGGCTACGACGGCCCGATCTGGTGCACCGAGGGCACCCGCCAGCTCGCCGAGATCGTGCTGCGCGACTCCGCGCACCTACAGGAGCGCGAGGCGGAGGACGCGAACGAGCAGGGCTACTCCAAGCACGACCCGGCGCTGCCGCTCTACACGACAGAGGACGTGGAGGCCATGCTCGGCCAGTTCGTCACCCTCGAGCTCGACACCGACTTCGAGCTGACCGGCAACGAGCGCCCGGGCTTCACCGCGAAGCCCGGCGAGTTGGTCACCATCCGGCTCACCCGCGCGGGCCACATCCTGGGCTCGACCTCGGTCAACCTCTGGACGCCGTCGGCCTCGGTCCTGTTCTCCGGCGACCTGGGCCGTCACGACCACCCGGTGCTGAAGCCGCGCGAGGTGCCGGGCGGGGCCCCCTTCGTGCTGGTCGAGTCGACCTACGGCGACCGCGAGCATCCCGAACCCGCGAACCTGCCGCACGAGGGGTTCGCCGACGTGATCCGGCGCACGATGGAGCGCGGTGGTTCGGTCGTCATCCCGGCGTTCGCGATCGACCGCACCGAGGTCGTGCTGAAGACGATCTCCGACATGGAGCGCGAGGGGCGCATCCCCGACGTGCCGGTGTACGTGAACTCGCCGATGGGCGTCCGGGCCCTACGGGTCTACCAGACGCTGACCGACGAGTTGCGCGACGACCTGCGCCCCGAGGACTTCGTGAACATCCCCGACCTCACCGCCGTCGAGTCGGCCGAGGACTCGAGGCTGCTCACCGGTGACGGCGGCCACGGGCCGGCGGTGATCATCTCGAGCTCGGGCATGGCGACCGGCGGCCGGGTGCTGCACCACCTCGAGAGGATGCTGCCCGACCCGAAGAACGCCGTGATCCTGACCGGCTACCAGGGCGTGGGCACGCGCGGCCGGCAGTTGTCGGAGGGCGCGTCCCAGATCAAGATCCGGGGCAAGTACGTCCCGGTGAAGGCCGAGGTCTACCACGACCGCGAGTTCTCGGTGCACGCCGACTGCTCCGACCTGCTCGGCTGGCTGCGCGAGCTCGACCCGAAGCCGGTCGAGGTGTTCTGCGTCCACGGTGAGGAGGACTCGGCGGAGGCCTTCGCCGCCCGCATCCAGGCCGACCTCGGGCTGAACGCCGTCGTGCCGCGCCACGGCGAGGTCGTGCTGCTCGACAGCGCCGACCCCGCCCACATCGGCACCGGGCAGAAGAAGGCCGCCCCGGCGCCCAGTCCGCGGCACGCCCCCGAAGGGCCCGCC
>DUOQ01000136.1 GCA_012838755.1 Propionibacterium sp.
CCCGCCGGTGCGCGACCCGCAGGCCGAGGCCGCCCTCGCGGCGTCCGTGCCCGGGGGCCCGTGGCTCGTCGAGGGCCCCCGCAACCGGCCCGAGCTGCGGCCGGCCTTCCTGACCGGACGCCCCCTGTTCGAGTTCACCGCCCGCACCCTGCCGGCCCTGGAGGCGCTGGACACGGTCGCGGTCGAACTCAGCAAGCCCGCGCCGGTGTTCCGCGAGTCGGCCGAGGCACCGGTCGTCTCGCTGACGGTGAGCGAACCCCAGTCGGGCGACTGGTTCAACCTGGACGTCAAGGTCACCGTCGACGGCGAGGTCGTGCCGTTCGCGACCCTGTTCGCCGCCCTGTCGCTGGGTCACGACCACCTGCTGCTCGACTCGGGCACCTGGTTCAGCCTCGACCGGCCCGAGCTCGACCAGCTGCGCCGCCTCGTCGAGGAGGCCCGGCTCCTCGTCGACCACGCCGACGACACGTTCCGGCTGCGCCCCGAGCACGCGGGCCTGTGGGCCGAACTCGTCGAGCTCGGCGTCGTCGGTGAGCAGTCCGAGGCGTGGCGGCGCGCGGTGGACGCCCTGCTCGACCTCGACGAGCTGCCCGACGTCCCGATCCCCGACGGGCTGCGCGCCGACCTGCGCCCGTACCAACGCACCGGTTTCGCCTGGCTGGCGTTCCTGTGGCGCACCCGCCTGGGCGGGATCCTCGCCGACGAGATGGGCCTGGGCAAGACGCTCCAGGCGCTGGCGCTGGCGCAGTGGGCGCACGAGTCCGGCGAGCTGGACGCCCCGATGCTCGTGGTCGCCCCCACCTCGGTGGTCGGGACGTGGGAGGCCGAGGCGGCGAAGTTCACCCCCGGTCTGGGGGTGGTCGCCATCACCGAGACACGCAAGCGGCGGCGCACCGACCTCGCGGACGCCGTGGCCGGCGCCCAGGTCGTCCTCACCTCGTACACGCTCTTGCGGCTGGAGGCCGACGCCTACGCCGACCTCGACTGGTCGGCCGTGCTGCTCGACGAGGCCCAGTTCGTGAAGAACCACACGTCGAAGTCGTACCAGGCCGTCCGCAAGCTCGACGCCCGGATCAAGGTCGCCCTCACCGGCACCCCCCTGGAGAACAACCTCATGGACCTGTGGTCGCTGCTGTCGATCACCGCGCCGGGGCTGTTCCCGCATCCGCAGGCGTTCACCGAGGCGTTCCGCAAGCCCATCGAGGCCGGGGACGCCGACGCCCTGGGCCGCCTGCACCGGCGCATCCGGCCGCTGGTGCTGCGCCGCACGAAGGCGGCCGTGGCCGCCGAGCTCCCGCCCAAGCAGGAGCAGGTCGTCCCCGTGGACCTGTCCCCCACGCACCGCCGCCTCTACGACCGGCACCTCGCCCGGGAGCGACAGAAGGTGCTCGGCCTGGTCTCCGAGATCGGCCGCAACCGGATCACGATCCTCCGCTCGCTCACCCTGTTGCGCCAGCTGGCGCTCTCACCGGTCCTCGTCGACGCGGGCTACCCCGACCACTCGGCCAAGATCGACGTGCTGCTCGAACGACTCGACGAGGTCCGGGCGGAGGGCCACCGCGCGCTGGTGTTCAGCCAGTTCACCGGCTTCCTGTCCCTGGTCCGCAAGCGTCTGGACGCCGAGGGCGTGGCCCACGAGTACCTCGACGGCCGCACCCGGGACCGCGCCGCGCGCATCGCGTCCTTCCGCGAGGGGGACGCCCCGGTGTTCCTCATCTCGCTGAAGGCCGGCGGGTTCGGGCTCACCCTGACCGAGGCCGACTTCGTGTTCATCCTCGACCCGTGGTGGAACCCGGCCGCCGAGTCCCAGGCGATCGACCGGACCCACCGCATCGGCCAGGACAAGCCGGTCAACGTCTACCGGCTCGTCTCGGCCGACACGATCGAGGAGAAGGTCGTGGCCCTGGCCGACTCCAAGCGGCACCTGTTCGACGAGGTGGTGGGGGCGGCGTCCGACATCGCCGCGCCCCTCTCGGCCGACGACATCCGCGGCCTCCTCGACGCCTGAGCCCCCCGCATTTCACGATGCGGACAACCGGCCGGCCGGAACCCGCCGCGCGGCCCGGGCCCCCGCACCAGAGGATGCGCCCGAGCCTGCTGCGGAAAGTTCCGGGAGGCTAGGGTGTGCGGTGTGGAGCCACTCACCAGCCTGACGCCCGACCAGCGCGCCGCGGTGCTGGCGCTCGCTGACGCCGCCGCCGACGCGGACGGTGTCGCGCCCCTCAACGAGGAGGCGCGCCTCCAACTCGACCGTGACGGCGCCCTGCACTGGCTCGCCCTGCAGGACGACGTTGTGGTGGGCTACGCCCAGTGGCAGCCCGGCAACGCCACCGGCCAGCTCGTCGTGCACCCCGACCACCGCCGTACCGGGCACGGCACGTCCCTGTTCGCCGGGCTCACCGCCGACGTGGCCGAGCCGGCCGTCTGGGCGTTCGGCGACCTCCACGGCGCCCAGCGCTTCGCCGCCTCGGCCGGCATGGTCCCCGGGCGTGGCCTCCACATCATGGAGCGCACCCTCGAGGAGACGGCCCCGCGCGACACCCCCGAGGGCATCACGCTCCGGCCGTTCACCGACGCGGACGCCGAGGCGTTCCTGGCCGTCAACGCGGCCGCCTTCGCCGACCACCCCGAACAGGGCCACTTCTCGGCCGACGACCTCGCCATCCGGCAGGGCGAGCCGTGGTGGGACCCGGAGGGCCTGATCCTGGCCGAGGACGCCGAGGGCGTGGTCGGCTTCCACTGGACCAAGCGCCACGACGACCGCACCGGCGAGGTCTACGTGCTCGGCGTCCACCCCCGCGGTGGCGGGCGCGGGCTCGGCGGCGTCCTGCTCGATGCCGGCCTGGCGCACCTGGCCGCCGGCGGGAACACCCGGGTCATCCTCTACGTCGACGCCGGCAACACCCCGGCGGTCGCGCTCTACGAGCGCAGTGGGTTCCGGATCGTGCACACCGACACGCTCTACCGTCCGGCCGCGGAGGAGTGATGTCGAGCGCCACGACCGACGAGGGCGCGCCGCTCCCCGAGGGTCGCTACCACGACCGCGAGTTGTCCTGGCTCGCCTTCAACAACCGCGTGCTCGACCTGGCCCGGGACGCCGGGCGCGTCCCCCTGCTCGAGCGGGCCCGCTTCCTGGCGATCTTCAGCTCCAACCTCGACGAGTACTTCATGGTGCGCGTGGCCGGCCTCAAGCGCCGCATCGCCGCCGGACTGGCCATGCCGGGCACGTCGGGCATCCTGCCGCGCGACCTGCACGAGGTGATCCTCGCCCGGGTGCGCGAGCTCACCGACCTGCAGGCCGACGTGCTGACCGAGGACGTGCGGCCGTCCCTGGCCGCCGAGGGCATCCGGATCATCGGGTGGACCGACCTGACCGACGCCGAGCACGAGGACATGGCCCGCCTGTTCGAGGAGCGGATCTACCCGATCCTCACCCCGCTGGCCGTCGACCCGGCGCACCCGTTCCCGTACATCTCGGGCCTGTCGGTGAACATCGCCGTGCTGATCCGGAACCCGGCCAACGGCCACCGCCAGTTCGCCAGGATCAAGGTGCCCACGAACGTCCCCCGCTTCACCGAGCTGGGCGACGGTCGGTTCCTGCCGATCGAGGAGATCATCGGCCACCAGCTCGACACCCTCTTCAGCGGCATGGACGTGCTGGGTTGGACCACCTTCCGCGTCACCCGCAACCAGGACCTCGAGGTCGAGGAGGACGACGCCGAGAACCTCCTGGTCGCGCTCGAGAAGGAGTTGCTGCGCCGCAAGCTGGGGCGTCCGCCCGTGCGACTCGAGGTCGAGCGCGGCATCCCCGACGAGCTGCTGGACGTGCTGGTCAGCGAACTCGACATCGCCGCGTCCGAGGTGTTCCACCTGCCCGCACCGCTCGACCTGACCGGCCTGTTCCAGGTCGCCGGGGCTGCCGACCGCGAGGACCTGGAGTACCCGGCCTTCCTGCCGAAGACCCACCCCGACCTGGCCGAGGTGGAGACCGCCCAGCCGGCCGACCTGTTCAAGGCGCTGCACGAGCGCGACGTACTGCTGCAACACCCCTACGACAGCTTCGCCACATCGGTGCAGCGCTTCATCGAGCAGGCGGCCGCCGACCCGGCCGTGCTCGCCATCAAGCAGACGCTGTACCGCACCTCGGGCGACTCCCCGATCGTGGACGCCCTGGCCGAGGCCGCCGCCTCCGGCAAGCAGGTGCTCGTGGTCGTCGAGATCATGGCCCGGTTCGACGAGCAGGCGAACATCCGCTGGGCCCGCAAGCTCGAGCGGGCCGGCTGCCACGTCGTCTACGGCATGCTCGGCCTCAAGACCCACGCCAAGCTGTGCCTCGTCGTGCGCGACGAGCCCGACGGCCTGAAGCGGTACGCCCACATCGGCACCGGCAACTACAACCCCAAGACCGCCCGCCAATACGAGGACATGGGGCTGCTCACCTCGAACCCGATCATCACCGAGGACGTCGGCCGGGTGTTCAACACGCTGTCGGGCATGACCCTGAACAAGGCCTACCGGCGGCTGCTGGTCGCCCCCCACGGCGTCCGGAAGGGGTTGCTGGGGCAGATCGAGGGCGAGATCGAGCACGCCCGGGCGGGTCGCCCGACCGGCATCCGGATCAAGGTGAACTCCATCGTGGACGAGGCGATCGTGGACGGCCTCTACCGGGCGTCGCAGGCCGGCGTCCCCGTCGACCTCCTCGTCCGCGGCATCTGCACGGTCCGCCCCGGCGTCCCCGGCCTGTCGGAGAACATCCGGGTGCGCTCGATCCTGGGCCGCTTCCTCGAGCACAGCCGCCTGTTCTGGTTCGCCGGTGGCGGGACGCCCCACGTCGGCCTGGGCAGCGCCGACATGATGCACCGCAACCTGGACCGCCGGGTCGAGGTGCTCGTCCAGCTGCCGCACGAGCGGCACGAGCGGCGGGTGCGTGAGCTGTTCGACCTCGCCTTCGACGAGGGCACGGCCTCGTGGTGGCTCGACGACACCAGGTGGACGATGCGCACCGCGGCCGAGGACGGGACGCCCCTGCGCGACCTGCAGGAGCACTTCATCAACAGTCTGGGCGCGCGACGGGCGGAGGTTCGCTGATGGCACCGCGGAGGAAGTTCACGATCGCGGCGGGCACCGTCACGGTGCGGGAGCGTCCCGGCAAGGAGCCGCACATCCTGTTGGTCCACCGCCCGGCGTACAACGACTGGACCCTGCCCAAGGGCCGCCTCGACCCCGACGAGTACGAGGCCGTGGCCGCCGTCCGGGAGACCTGGGAGGAGACGGGGGTCAAGGTCGTCCTGCGCGAGCCCCTCGGCGCCATCAGCTACCCGGTGGGGGGCGGCACGAAGGTCGTCCACTACTGGCGCGCCGAGCCCCTGGAGGCGAACAAGCGCAAGCCCGACAAGGAGGTCGACAAGGTCGCCTGGCTGACCCCCGAGAACGCCCTGGCGCGGATGACGTACGACGACGAGAAGCACGTCGTGCGGCGCGCGCTCGAGTTCGGGCCCACCAGCGCCTTCCTCGTCGTGCGCCACAGCAAGGCGATGGACCGCAAGAACTGGTCCGGGCGCGACCAGGCCCGGCCGATCACCGCCCGCGGGCGCAAGCAGGCCAAGCGGCTGATCCCGCTGTTCGAGGCGTTCGGGATCAAGGCCCTGGCGTCCAGTACGTCGACCCGGTCCATGCAGACCCTGCAGCCGTACGCCAAGGAGCACCGCCTCGACATCGACGGGTGGCAGGTGCTGACCGAGGAGATCGGCGAGCACAACCTGACCGGGGTGGCCCAGCTCATCACGCGGCTGGCCACCGAGTCGGTCGACGAGGACGAGCCGATGGCGGTCTGTGGGCACCGGCCGGTGCTGCCGGCCATGCTGACCGCGCTGGGTGTCGAGCCCCGGCCCATGCAGACGGGCGCGGTCATCGTGGCGCACCTGGACGGGGCCGCCCGCCTCGTCGCCCACGAGTACCACCGACCGCGCGTCTGAGGCGGTTGCCACCGGTTGCCCCGGGCACTTCTGGCCCCTGGCGCTGGGTGCCCATGCCGCCTGACTGGCGGACTCGCCGGTTCTTGTCCGGATCGAGACAACTCGTTCACCATCCGTTCATGTTGACGATCGAATCTCTTCACGGCGCGTCCCTACCGTCTGGAACGGAGATTGGGTCCGACCAGTCCTCGAGGGGATCGCCCCTCGAACTCGTACGTAAGGAAGAACCTTGAAGCTTTCGAAGATTGGCGCCCCGCTCGCCATCCTCACCGCCTCCGCCCTCGCGCTGACCGGCTGCGGCGCGGCCAACGAGCCG
>DUOQ01000137.1 GCA_012838755.1 Propionibacterium sp.
CGGAGCATCGGTGCTCGCCGTGGCGTGGAGGGCTCGTGGTGATGGCCCTGCTGGGGCAGGCTGTACCCCATGGTCGTGGACGGGGGGTTGCGATGAGGATCCTGTTGGCCACCCTGGGCAGCCGGGGTGATGTGGAGCCGTTCCTGTGGCTGGCCCGAGCCGCCCGGGACGCGGGCCACGAGGTGCGGGTGGCCCTCCCCGGGTCCGGGGACGTGGACACGACGGGGGTCGACGCGGTCGACCTCGGGGTCAGTTTCGCCGAACTGGCCGACACGCTGACCGGTGGCGCCGGGGCCAGCCTGAGGGCCTACCGTGACCGGATCCGTCCGGCGATGGCGCGGGCACTGGCCCAGGCCGCCCGGGTTGCGGTCGACTGGCGGCCGGAGGTGATCGTCGCCCACCCCAAGGTTCTGACCGCCCCGGTGGCGGCCCGTCGGCTGCAGATTCCCTGGGTCGTCGCCGAGTTGACCCCGACCCTCTCACCGACCGCGCAGTTCCCTGCAGCCGGTTTCGGTGCCCGCTCGCTGGGGCCATGGCTCAACAAGGTGAGCTACCGGGTGGTGGGCCTGGCTGCGGCCATGTTCGCTCGGGAGGTCGAGGAGGCCCGGCGGCACCATGGGGTGACCGGGCCGCTGCCGCCACCGGCAGCCACGCTGGCGGCCTTCAGCCCGACCCTGGTGCCCCGGCCCGCTGATTGGCCGGACCGGACGCGCTCGACCGGCGACTGGCACGGGCCGCTGGGCGGTCCGGACCCGTCCGGGTCGCTCGCGGGCTTCCTCGCCGACCCGACACCCTTCGTGTACGCGGGGTTCGGATCGATGACGGGCGGCGACGAGGCGTCCCGTGCCGAGGCGATCCTGCTCGGCGCACGCGACCTCGGCGCACGGGTGCTGTTCGTGACGGGCTGGGGAGGGCTCGACCCCTCCCGGTTCTCCGGGGCTGAGGACGTCCTCGTCGCCGCGTCAGTCCCTCTGGGCGCCGTGGTCTCCCACGCGGTGGCCGCCGTGCACCACGGGGGAGCCGGGACCGTGCACACCACCGTGCGTGCCGGTACCCCCTCGGTCGTGATGCCGTTCTTCGGTGACCAGCCCTTCTGGGCGGCGCAGCTCCAGCGGATCGGGCTCGCCGGTCCGCCGCTGGACCGCAACCGCCTGGACCCCGGGCGGGTGGCCACCGCGATCACGGCCGCCATCGGCCACACCGAACGGGTCCGGCAAGCCGCCTCCCGGATGCAGTCCGAGGACGGTACCCGGGCAGCGCTCGCCGAACTGTCCGCGGTCACCTGACGACGGAAGCGACACGGCACCACCCACCTGACCCTCGACGTGGTGCTGTCGCCAACGGCGCTCAGGTGTTCGACGCCGCGAAGATGCTGGCCACGGACTCGTCGAGCACCGCGTCGAACTCCTCGGCGGACTGGCTGAGCGCCAACCCCTCGGTCAACGCCCGGGAGAAGCTCGCCACCACACCGTGCTGACGCGCCAGCCGCTCGTTGGACTCCGCTCGGGTGTACCCGCCCGACAAGGCGAACACCCGCAGCACGCGCGGATGGGCGACGATGTCGGCGTACAGGTCGTCGCGCTCGGGCAGGGTGAGCTTGAGCATCACCCACACCCCGTCCTCGAGCCCGTCGAGATGCTGCCGCAGGGCGTCGTGGAGTTGTTCCTCCGCCTCGGACTTCAGCGGGCTGCGGATGTCCACCTCGGGCTCGAGGATCGGGACGAGTCCGGCCGCCGCGATCTGGCGTCCGACGTCGAACTGCTGGGCCACGACCGCGACCAGGCCGGCACCCGGTTCTTCGACCACCGCGCGCATCTTGGTGCCGAAGACCCCCTGGTCGCGCGCGTCGGCGAGCACGGCGTCCAGACCCTCCATCGGCTTCATGAGACGGGCCCCCGACTCGTGCTCGAGCAGTCCCTTGTCGACCTTGAGGATCGGCACGATGCCCTTGACGTTCCACAGGTAGTCGGCGGTGGGGCGCCCCTCGACCTCACGGCGGAGCGTGTCCTCGAACAGGATGGTGCCGAGGATCCGTTTCCCGTCGAAGCTGGGACTGGTCATGATCCGGGCGCGCATGTCGTGGACCCGGTCGAACATCTCGGCGTCATCGGCCCATCCCTCGATGCCGTACAGCTTCAGGGCCTTGGGCGTGCTCCCACCGCTCTGGTCGAGCGCGGCGATGAAGCCGGGGGCGTCCTTCATCTTGCTGAACATGTGCTCGTTCATGATGCTTTCCCTTCCCCTCGGTGGGGCCGGGCCGCGCGTCCGGCTGGCCCGGATGCCCTCCATTGTCCCACCGATCCCCCTCCGCGGCGCAGCATTGCGGCGGTCAGAACGCCCCCGAGCGCTGGACAACGGCCCGGAACGTGCGCCAGATGATGTGCAGGTCGAGGGTGACCGACCAGTTCTCGACGTAGCGCAGGTCCAGGCGCAGTCCCTCCCCGCCCACGAGGTCGGAGCGGCCGCTGACCTGCCACAGGCCGGTGAGCCCGGGTGCCACCAGCAGGCGACGGGAGGCGTCCACGGGCATGTTCGCCAGCTCGTCGGCCAGGTGGGGGCGAGGCCCCACCAGCGACATGGAGCCGCCGAGGACGTTGAACAGCTGCGGCAAGTTCGTCGAGCGACCAGCGTCGGACCACCGCGCCCACCCGCGTGACCCGGGGGTCGTCGTGGAGCTTGAACAGCCCGCCGTGCCCCTCGTTGAGATCCAGGAGGGCCGCTTTCCGCTCCTCGGCGTCGGTTGACATCGACCGGAACTTGAGCAGGATGAACGGCTCGCCGCCGCGTCCGATCCGCGATTGGCGGAACAGGACGGGGCCACCGTCCTCCCGCTTGATCATTAGCGCCACGACCGCCAGCAACGGCCATATCACGAGCAGTCCGGCCAGGGTGAGGGTCACGTCCATCGTCCGCTTCACCACGTACTTCCACCCGGAGAACGTGGGGAGCCGGACGTGCAGCAGCGGGGCGCCGATGACGGGACGGATCTCGAGCCGGGTCATGCTGATGTCCGCGAGCCCGGGCCACACCAGCAGTTCGGCAGCCGTCCCTTCCAGCGACCAGGCGAGGTGGCGCAGGTAGTCCTCGGTCAGGAACCCCCCGCCGGCGACCACCACTGCGTCGAACTTCCCCTGCTCGACGACCCACGCCACGTCCGCCACGCCCCCGAGCACCGGACAGGCGGTGGCTGCGTCCGCTCGTGCGTCGGGTTCACGCGCGTCCAGTAGACAGAGGCCCGCCACCACCATGCCGCAGAACGGTTCGCGGCTCAGGTGCTCCCTGAACAGGTCCGCGGCTTCGGCTGTGCCCACCACCAGGGTCCGTCGGCAGCCGATGCCGACCCGCTGCAGCTGGTGCAGGCGCCTCCGTGCCACCGCCCGCACGACCAGGGTGAGCCCGACCACGATCGGCGCAGCCACCAGGAGCAGGAACAGGACGTCGGGGGCGGACGCCAGGGAGGCGACGTAGGCCCCCAGAGCCGGCATGAGCGCGCCGGCTTGGACGACTGCCCGGAGCTCGCTGGTCCCCACACCGATGCGGCTGCCGCGGTATCCGCCGCAGACGGCCACGGTGACCGGCCAGAGGAGGCCGGGGACACC
>DUOQ01000138.1 GCA_012838755.1 Propionibacterium sp.
GCTGGGGCGCGCCAACTTCCACGCCGGCCACACGGGGATGACCGTCTACCTGGACGTGGACTACCGCTCGCCGACGCCGATCCTCGAACCCCTCGTGATCACCGGCCGGCAGGTGCACCGCGACGGCCGCAAGGTGTGGTCCGAGGGCGCGCTGTGGGCCGGCGACCGGCTCTGCGCCACGGCCGAGGGCTTCTTCGTCCTACCCGGCGACCTGCTCCGCGAGAACCGGCGGCGGCTGACGGGCGGGTGAGGTGGGGCGGTGCCGTACGAGGTTCGGTTCATCCCTGATCCACCGGTGGTGTTGGGGAATCGGAGGTTCAGCTCGGGGGTCTGTCTGATCCGCGATGTGGGCGTGACTGGTCGGCCGGTCTTTCTCCGGTGTGTCCACTGTCGGGGTTCCTGGGGTTGTGCCTCGTCGGCTGGGGTGGTCAGGTCGCTACGGGTGTCGGGGGTGCGTTGGCGGTGGTCCAGAGCTGCTCCCAGCCGGTTTCGTAGGCCCAGTTGCGTGGTAGGTGCAGGATGAGCCGGCGGCTACTGGTGGCGATCCGGGCGGGGATGGTGATGATTCGCCGGCGCAGGCTGGCCCAGCGGGCCTTGTCCATCTGGGCGGCCACGGCGGTGGCGCGAGCGAGGTTGAAGGCGATTGCCGCCAGGGCGACCCAGGCGGCGTTGGCGGCGTATTTGCCCGACGGTAGGTGGGCCAGGGGGCCGTCTTTGAGTTCGGCGATGACCTGCTCGATGATCGCGTGTTCACGGTGAGCCTTATCGGCCTCCACGGCTGACAGGGTGCTGTTGGTGACGAACGCGTGGTGCCGGTAGGTGGCGAACAACTCGCCCTGTCCGCTGCCGTCGGAGGCGAGTTTCTGGTGGCGCCGCACCCGCCGTACCACCAGCCGGCAGGGCACGTGTTCGGCCTTGCGGCGGCTGGTGAACGCGACGAACGGCACTTCGGCGACCTCGGCGTCGGAGATCCAACGCTGCTCGGCCTCGTCGTAGAGCGCTTCGGGGTAGCGGATCGTCCGCCACGCACCAGGGTCGATGCCGCAGATCGCGGCCTTGACCTTGGGGTCCATCCTGGCAGTGACCGAAAACCACGCTGCGTGGCGCAGGGCGGTGCCGATGAAGGCGTGGCAGTAGTAGGCCGAGTCCGCCCGCGCCATCACCTGGCCGGCCACGCCGGCGGCGCGGGTGGTGTTCAGCGCTTGGGCCAGAAGGCGGCCGGCCCCGGTTGCGGAGGCGATGTTGCCGCGCCGCAGGCGGGCCCGGGCGATCACCGGGGCGGATCCGGCGCCGGCGATGGTGGCGAGTTGGATGTTCAGGCCCCGGATTCCGGAGTATCCGAACGCGGCGGCCTGCTTGGCGTAGCCGTGCACGCCGCGCACGGTGTCGTCGACATCGACGAACGTGAGCCGGCCGTCCTCGCCGCGGTCGATGAGCCCCGGCGCCCGGGCGGCCAGGCCGGCCAGCAGTCCGGCGCCGGCGGCGTCGAGTTGCTGGACATGCCCGTGGGTGAACGAGCGCAGGAACGTGCCCAGTGTCGAGGGCGCCTTGATGCCGGTGAACAGCCGGCCCATACCGCCGTGGCGCAGCAGGTCCAGATCGTCGATGCTGTCGGCCCCGGCGAGCATCCCGGCCACCACGCACACGGCCTTGGATCCGGCGTTGGCCGAGGGCACCGTCAACTGCTCGAGCAGCCCGGACAGTCCAGCAGAGTCGGCCAATTTCAACGCCGGGAGCAGGCCTGCGGACGACACGAGGTTCGGGTCATCGAAAACCGGGCGGACAGTGTGGGAGACTCTCACCTCAGAGGTGCCCTTCTGGCATGGGATGGTTTGGACTTCGCAATCGAAATCCTCCCAGCTCAGAAGGGCCCTCTGCTGTTATGCCACGCTCACAACCCCAAACCCGACCGGTGGATCAGGGCTGAGGGTGCCTCGATCCATGCGAGCACGGGTGAGGTGACGTATGCGCCGCCGGCGGGTACTGATGCGGGCACTGTTCAGATCCCGGTGGTGGTGACGTACGCCGATGATTCGGTGGA
>DUOQ01000139.1 GCA_012838755.1 Propionibacterium sp.
CGCTCCCGCCGCCGAGGTTGCCGAGGCTGCCGCTCCCGCCGCCGAGGTTGCCGAGGAGGCCCCCGCGGCCGAGGAGGCCCCCGCGTCCGAGTCGGCCGACTCCCCGGAGTCACCCGAGTCCCCCGAGTCGGCGGACAGCCCGGACAGCCCCGACAGCCCCGACAGCCCGGCCAGCCCGGCGTCGGCGTCGGCGTCCGACGACAAGTGACACTCACGCAAGCGAACAACGAAGGAAGCGAGACAGCACATGGCAATCACTGCCGCTGACGTCAAGAAGCTCCGGGACGCCACGGGCGCCGGCATGATGGACGCCAAGAAGGCCCTCACCGAGGCGAACGGCGACTTCGAGGCCGCCACCGAGATCCTCCGCGTGACCGGTGCCGCCAAGGTGTCGGGTCGCTCCGACCGCGAGGCCAGCAACGGATTGGTGGCCGCCGCCGGCACCACGCTGATCCAGCTGGGCGCCGAGACCGACTTCGTGGCCAAGAATGACGAGTTCGTCGCCCTGGCCAACGACATCGTCGACGCGGTGGACGCCGCGGGTGCGACCGACCTGGAGGCGGCCAAGGCCGTCAAGCTGGGCGAGGGCACCGTCGACGAGGCCGTCCAGGCGCTGGCCGCCAAGATCGGCGAGAAGCTCGAGCTCGCGGCCGCGGTCCACTACGAGGCCCCGGTTGCCATCTACCTCCACCGCCGCAGCCAGGACCTGCCCCCGCAGGTCGGCGTGATGGTCGAGTACGAGGGTGGATCCGAGGAGTTCGTGCGCGGCATCTGCATGCAGATCGCCGCCATGCAGCCCCAGTGGGTCTCCCGCGAGGACGTCCCCGCCGACGTCGTCGAGAAGGAGCGCCACGTCGCCGAGCTGACCGCCAAGGAGGAGGGCAAGCCCGAGAACATCATCCCGCGCATCGTCGAGGGTCGTCTCGGGGGCTTCTACAAGGAGGTCACCCTGCTCGAGCAGGCGTCCGTCTCCGACGACAAGAAGACCGTCGGCCAGCTGCTGAAGGACAACGGCGTGACCGTCAAGCGCTTCGTGCGCCTGTCGGCCGGCGCCTGACCTGCCCGAGGGCACGGCGCTGATCAACTAGAGTGGCGTGCGCCGCGGCAACGCGGTGCACGCCACTTCGCACACCCGGCCACGACGAAGGAGAACCCATGCCCGCCTACGACCGAGTCCTGCTGAAGCTGTCAGGTGAGGCGTTCGGCGGCGGATCGGTCGGGGTCGACCCCGACATCATCGCGGGCATCGCCGGCGAGATCGCCGAGATCGTCGCGCACGGCACCCAGGTCGCGATCGTCACCGGTGGCGGCAACTTCTTCCGCGGCGCCCAGCTGCAGCAGCGCGGCATGGACCGCCGTCGGGCCGACTACATGGGCATGCTCGGCACCGTGATGAACTGCCTGGCGCTGCAGGATTTCCTCGAGCAGGCCGGCGTCCCGACCCGCGTGCAGACCGCCATCACCATGGGCCAGGTGGCCGAGCCCTACATCCCCCTGCGCGCCGTGCGGCACCTCGAGAAGGGCCGCGTGGTCCTCTTCGGTGCCGGTTCGGGCATGCCGTTCTTCTCCACCGACACCGTCGCCGCCCAGCGCGCGCTGGAGATCGGCGCCAACGTCCTGCTCATGAGCAAGAACGGGGTCGACGGCGTGTATGACGCCGACCCGCGCACCAACCCCGAGGCCCGTCGCTACGACGACCTCACCTACACCGACTTCCTGGCCCAGGACCTCAAGGTGGCCGACGCCACCGCCGTGAGCCTGGCCCGCGACAACGGTCTCCCGATGGTCTTCTTCGACCTGGGCGTACGCGGCAACATCGCCCGCGTCGTCAATGGTGAGAAGATCGGTACGACCGTCCATTCCTGAGACCACCACACCAGTGAGGAGCAATCGACGATGATCGCCGACGTACTGTCCACCGCCGAGTCCAAGATGCAGGCTTCGATCGAGCACGTCCGGGAGGAACTGGCGGGCATCCGGACCGGCCGCGCCCACCCGGCGATGTTCAACAAGATCATGGTCGACTACTACGGCACGCCCACGCCGCTGCAGCAGCTGGCCACCTTCCAGGTGCCCGAGGCCCGCGTCGTCATGATCAGCCCCTTCGACCGGGGTTCCATGAACGCCATCGAGAAGGCCATCCGCGACTCCGACCTCGGCGTCAACCCGGCCAACGACGGGCAGCACGTCCGCCTCGTCATGCCGCAGCTGACCGAGGAGCGCCGCAAGGAGTACATCAAGGTCGCCCGCACGAAGGCCGAGGAGGCGCGCATCGCGGTGCGCAGCAACCGCCGCCACGCCGTCGACGCGATCAAGAGGCTCGAGAAGGACAAGGAGATCGGCGAGGACGACGCCCGCCACGGCGAGAAGCAGCTCGACGCGCTCACGAAGAAGTTCGAGGAGCAGGTCAACGAGCTGTTGAAGGCCAAGGAAGCCGACCTCATCGAGGTCTGAGTGACCGACCAGACGGTGCCGGCCCCCGCGCGGAAGAAGCGGTCGGCCGGACGTGACCTGCCCGCGGCCATCGCCGTCGGGGTGGGCCTGATCGCCCTCGTCGTGGTCACCCTCACGTGGTGGCACTGGGGCTTCATCATCCTCGTCGCGCTCATGCTCAGCCTGGGCGCCATCGAGGTCCACATGGCGCTCAAGCGTCTGGGCATGAATGCCGAGGTCATCCCCATCGTGCTCGGCACGATCGGGATGATCATCGGCACCTACGCCGCCGCCACCGGGGTCGGCAGCCGGCTGAGCGCCCAGCTGGGGGCCCAGTGGGAGATGCCCTGGCACTCGGTGCTGCTGATGTTCTTGGGGGCGACGGTGCTCGCGGCCCTGATCGCCCGGTTCCCGAAGGGTCACGAGAACTTCGTCCGGGACGCTGCGGCGTCGGTGTTCATCATCGGCTACATCGCCCTGCTCGGGTCCTTCACCGCGTTGATCCTGGCCGGCGAGCAGGGGGCGGCTCGGATGGTGACGTTCATGCTGTGCGTGGTCGCCAGCGACACCGGCGGCTACGCGGTGGGCGTCCTGTTCGGCCGGACGCCGCTGGCCCCGGTCCTCAGCCCCAAGAAGACGTGGGAGGGGCTGGCCGGCTCGGTGTTCTTCGCCATGGCCACCGGCGCTGCCCTCGCGCACTGGGTGCTGGACGTCGGCTGGTGGGTCGGCGCCATCCTGGGACTGGCCTGCGTGTTCTTCGGCACGGCCGGTGACCTCATCGAGTCGGCCATCAAGCGCGACGTCGGCATCAAGGACATGAGCTCGATCCTCCCCGGCCACGGGGGCGTGATGGACCGCCTCGACTCCATGCTGGTCGCGGCAGCGCCCGCGTGGTTGATCATGTACCTCTTCGTCCCCGGCGGGTAGCCTGACGCTCGATGACTGACGGACTCTCCGCGGCCGAACGCGCCCACGCCGACGAACTGGATGCACACGCCCGCGCCGGGCGTGTGCTGCCGCTCGTGTTCGACGCCCCACGCCGTGGCAAGCCGCCGCGGCACTGGGCCGACCTGGCCCCCGACGAGCGCAAGCCGGCGGTGGTGGCCGCCGGGCTGCCCGGGTTCCGGGCCTCGCAGTTCGACACGCACTACTACGCGCAGGCGAACACCGACCCCACGACGTGGACCGACCTGCCGGCCGCCCTGCGCGAGCAGGTGGCGCTGACGTTCTTCCCCGACCTGCTCCACGAGGTGCGCGTCCAAACCGCCGACGAGGGCACCACGGTGAAGACCCTGTGGCGGCTCCACGACGGCAACCTGGTCGAGAGCGTGCTCATGGAGTACGGCGTCCCCGGCAAGAAGTCGAGCGGCACCGGACGCCACCGCGCCACCCTGTGCATCTCCTCGCAGGCCGGCTGCGGCATGGCCTGCCCGTTCTGCGCGACCGGCCAGGGCGGGCTGCAGCGGAACCTGTCCACGGCCGAGATCGTGGCCCAGGTGGTGGCCGCGAGCCAGCGCGTCCGGCTGAACAACATCGTGTTCATGGGCATGGGCGAACCCATGGCCAACTACAACGCGATCATGGGCGCCATCCGGCGGATGACCGACGACCTCGGGCTGTCCGCTCGCGGCATCACGGTCTCGACGGTCGGCCTGGTGCCCCGCATCGAGCAGCTCGCGACCGAGGGCCTGCCGCTCACGCTCGCCGTCAGCCTCCACGCGCCCGACGACGAGCTGCGCGACACGCTCGTGCCGATCAACACCCGGCACAAGGTCGACGAAGTCGTGGACGCCGCACACGACTACTTCGAGGCGACGGGGAGGCGCGTCTCCATCGAGTACGCGCTCATCCGCGACGTCAACGACCAGGCTTGGCGCTCGGACGCGCTGGCCGACCTGCTGACGAAGAAGGGACGGGGTGCGCACTGGGTGCACGTGAACCCGATCCCGCTCAACCCCACGCCCGGCTCGAAGTGGACCGCCTCGCGGAGGTACGACGAGCAGGAGTTCGTCCGGCGGCTCAACGCGCGCGGCATCGCCGCCACCATCCGCGACACGCGGGGTCAGGAGATCGACGGCGCCTGCGGCCAGCTCGCGGCCAAGGAACGGTGATGGGCTATTTCTCAGCGAGCCCGTGCTGCGGCCCGTTCCGCCTGTTCGGTGCCCAGCACCTCGGCGCCTTGGGCGCGACGGCGCTCGGCGTCGCGGGCACCATCGCCCTGGGGCGCCGCCAGGAGGCCGCCGGACGCCGCCGCACCAGGGCCGTCGTGGTGGCGTCCCTGTGGGGCCAAGAGATCGCCTACCACGCTTGGAAGGCACGCCACGGCATGTGGAGGACCAAGGACATGCTGCCGCTGCACCTGTGCTCGGTGCTGGTCTGGGCCGGAGGCATCAACCTGATCCGGCCGACGAGGCTGGGGGACGACCTCACGTGGTACTGGGGCCTCGCGGGCGCGCCGCAGGCCCTCCTGACCCCCGACCTCGCGGAGTTCGGCGACCGGCACTTCCGGTTCCACCAGTTCTTCATCAGCCACGGCTTCCTGCTGTCGATCCCGCTGTGGCAGGTCTTGGTCGAGGGGCGGCGACCCACCGCGGGCGGCGGCGTCCGGGCGTACGGGATGCTGCTCGCCCAGGCCGGGCTGGCCCACCTGGTCAACCGCCGCCTGGGCAGCAACTACATGTTCGTCACCCGCAAGCCCGACACGGCCAGCCTGCTGGACAAGCTGCCGGCCTGGCCGGGCTACATCCCCTACCTGATGGCGATGGCGGCGGCGGTCTTCGCCGCCGAGTACGCCCCCTTCGCCGTGGCCGACGCCCTGCGCGAACGCCGGCCCCGCCGCCGGGGCTGATCAACCCAGCAGTTCGAGCACCGCGTCCACGCTGTCGACCAGGTGGATGTGTCGTTCGACCGGGCGCCCCTTCGCCAGGGCCTTGAGCAGCGGCCAGGCCGGGACGACCCGCGTCCAGTAGTCGTGGCCGAGCAGCACCATGGGCCGCAACTCGCCCTCCTCGAGCGCGTAGTAGTTGCGGGTGAAGGCCTGGAAGATCTCCTGGGTGGTGCCCGACCGGCCGGGGGAGTAGACGATGCCGGCCCCGCACAGGCGCAGCAGGATGTCCTCGCGGATCGCGTTGTCGAAGTACTTCGCGATCCTGTTGGCGAAGACGTTGGGCGGCTCGTGCCCGTAGTGCCAGGTGGGCACGCCGAGTGACAGCCGCGAGCAGTCCCAGCGCCGCCGCACGGCGAACCCCGCGGCCGCCCACACCCCGGGGTCGGGGACGAAGGTGGGCGTCTCGGCGAGCGCGTCGCAAGCGTCGACCAGGGCGTCCGGCCCGTCGAGGATGCTGGCCCCCAGGTTCGCAGCCTCCATCAGGCCCGGACCGCCGCCGGTCAGCACGAGGTGGCCGGCCTCGGCGAGGCCGTGGCCCAGACGTGCGGCCTGGAGGAACTCGGGCGCGCCGCGGACCACGGAGTGGCCGCCCATCACGCCCACCCCGGTGCGGGGCTCGGTCACGGTGTCGGTCAGGGCGTCGCTGATGAAGTGGTCGTGCAACGACTGGGCCAGCGTGGCGTCGAGCTGGCGCGAGGGCTCCCGCAGCGTCCAGCCGTAGACCTTCGCGTCGGGGGTGTCGGCGTAGCCGAGCTCGAGCCCGGCGTACAGGTCCTCGGGGGCGTACAGCCGGTGCGGGTAGGCGTCGAACGGCAGGTGCGGGAGCCGGGGGAACACGGACGCCCCGCGCCCGGCCAGGCTCGTGGCGACCCGGTGCTTGAGCCGGCAGCCCAGGAAGAACGCGTTGTGCACCGGAATGCGTTCGAGCGCCTCACCCCGCCCCCGCAGGTCCAGCGCCTGCACGACGCAGCCCGCCAACGACTTGTGGGCACGCACGTGGGCGTCGAAGGCGTCGAGGGACTCGATCTCGCGGCGCATGGTGAGAGACTAGCTCCCGTGCGTGACGTCGTGATCCTCGGCAGTACCGGTTCCATCGGCACCCAGGCGTTGGACGTGATCGCGTCCCGCCGGGACCAGTTCCGGGTGGTGGCCCTCACCGCGGGCGGGTGCCAGCTCGACCTGCTCGCCGAACAGGTGCGCGCCTTCGCGCCCCGATTCGTCGCGGTGCCGGACGCCGCGGTCGCCCCCCTGCGCGAGCGCCTGAGGGGCCTCGAGGTCGAGATCGCCGGCGACGGGGGCAACGAGACCGCCGCCCGGCTGCCGTGCGACGTCGTCCTCAACGCCATCACCGGGGCCGCCGGGCTGCTGGCCACCCTGACCACCCTCGAAGCGGGGACCACCTTGGCCCTGGCCAACAAGGAGTCCCTCGTGATCGGCGGACGCCTCGTCACCGACGCCGCGTCCCCCGGGCAGCTCGTGGCCGTGGACTCCGAGCACTCGGCGTTCGCCCAGGCCCTGCGCGCCGGCCGCGCCGAGGAGGTGCGCCGCCTGGTGCTCACGGCGTCCGGGGGGCCCTTCCGCGGCCGCAGCCGGGCCGAGCTCACCGACGTCACGCCCGAGCAGGCGATGGCCCACCCCACCTGGACCATGGGACGCGTGATCACGATCAACTCCGCCACCCTGGTGAACAAGGGCCTCGAGCTCATCGAGGCGGCGCTGCTCTACGGCGTCGACTACGACGCGATCACCGTGGTGGTGCACCCCACCTCCGACGTGCACTCGATGGTCGAGTACGTCGACGGGTCGACGATCGCCCAGGCGTCCCCGCCCGACATGCGGCTGCCGATCGCGCTCGGCCTGGCCTGGCCCGACCGGGTGCCCGGCGCGGCCGCCGCCTACGACTGGTCGGTGCCGCGGTCGTGGTCGTTCGAGCCCCTCGACGCGGACGCCTTCGGTGCGGTCGAGATGGCGCGGCGTGCCGGCAAGGCGGCGGGGACCGCCCCCGCGGTGTACAACGCCGCGAACGAGGTCTGCGTCGATGCGTTCTGCGCCGGGCGGATCGGGTTCTTGGGCATCGTGGATACCGTGGGTGCCGTGCTGGACGAACACCTCGCCGCGGGCCACGTGCCCGACGACGCCCTCACCGTCGGCGCCGTGCTGGCGGCCGACGCGTGGGCGCGCGAGCGGGCCCGGGCGATCTGTGGGACGGCCTGATGGAGCTGTTCTGGACGATCGTCTTCGGGCTGCTCTTCTTCGCCCTGCTGATGGCCTCCGTGGCGCTCCACGAGATCGGGCACCTCGTGCCGGCCAAGATCTTCGGGGTGCGGGTGCCGCAGTACTTCGTGGGCTTCGGCAAGACGCTGTGGTCCACCCGGCGCGGCGAGACCGAGTACGGCGTCAAGCTGTTCCCGCTCGGGGGCTTCGTCCGGTTGCTCGGCATGTACCCGCCGACGCGGCCCGGGGCGAAGCAGACGTGGCTGCAGCGCTTCGCCGACGACGCCCGCAGCTACGAGTGGGACGACATCCGCCCCACCGACGACGGCAGGCTGTTCTTCCAGAAGAAGACCCACCAGAAGCTGATCATCATGGCCGGCGGGATCACCATGAACCTCGTCCTGGCCTTCCTGCTGTTCTGGGCGGTGCTCGGCGGCGTCGGCACCTACCAGCCGCAGCCCGTCGTGGCCGGCGTCCAGCCGTGCGTGCTCACCGAGCAGCGCGAGTGCACGGCGTCCGACCCCCTCACCCCGGCCGCGCAGGCCGGGCTGCAGCAGGGTGACCGCATCCTCGAGTTCAACGGCACCGCCATCGACCGATACCCGCAGCTGACCGAGCTCATCCGGGCCAACCTGGACGGCCCGGCCACCATCGTGGTCGAGCGCGGCGGCGAGCGGGTCACCCTGCCCACGGTGAACACCATCGTGAGCGGCGTCCGCGACACGCTCGACCCCGGCAAGGTCGTGCCCGCCGGGTGGATGGGGCTCTACCCCGAGGTGGCCAAGGTGCACCTCGGCCCGGTCGGGGTCCTGGAGCAGATGGGGCAGATGACGGTGCAGTCGGCCGTCGCGCTGGCCCAGTTCCCGGTCAAGGTGTGGAACGTCGCCGTCGACATGGTCACCGGCCAGCCCCGCGACATCTACGGCCCGATCTCCATCGTGGGCGCCAGCGCGATCGCCGGCGAGGCTGCCGTGCAGGACGCCCCGGTGCTCGAGAAGGCCGCCATGTTCGCGAGCCTGCTCGGCTCGATCAACCTGTTCCTGGCCCTGTTCAACCTGGTCCCGCTCCCGCCGCTGGACGGCGGGCACATCCTGGGGGCGGTGTGGGAGCGGCTGCGCCGCACGGCCTCCCGCCTGGCCGGACGCCCCGACCCCGGGCCCGTGGACACCGCGAAGATGGTGCCCGTGGCCTACGCGGTGGGAGGATTCCTCCTGCTGTGCGGCATCGTCCTGATCGTGGCCGATATCGTCACACCGGTGAAGATCTTCTGAGGAGAACCATGACCGTCAACCTGGGAATGCCCGCCAAGCCGGCCCCGACCCTGTCCGAGCGCAGGCCCACGCGACGCATCAACGTCGGCAAGGTGCCCGTGGGCGGGGGAGCGCCGATCTCGGTGCAGTCGATGACCACGACGAAGACCACCGACATCAACGCCACCCTGCAGCAGATCGCCGAGCTGACCGCCACCGGCTGCGACATCGTGCGCGTCGCCGTGCCCAGTCAGGACGACGCCGACGTGCTGCACATCATCGCCAAGAAGAGCCAGATCCCGGTGATCGCCGACATCCACTTCCAGCCGAAGTACGTGTTCGCCGCGATCGACGCCGGGTGCGCCGCCGTCCGCGTGAACCCGGGCAACATCAAGCAGTTCGACGACAAGGTCGGCGAGATCGCCAGGGCGGCCGCGGACGCCGGCGTCTCGCTGCGCATCGGCGTGAACGCCGGCTCCCTCGACAAGCGCCTGCTGGCCAAGCACGGCGGCCCGACCGCCGAGGCGATGGTCGAGTCGGCGCTGTGGGAGGCGTCCCTGTTCGAGGAGCACGGCTTCCAGGACTTCAAGATCTCGGTCAAGCACCACGACCCGGTCGTCATGGTGGACGCCTACCGCCAGCTGGCCGCCCAGTGCGAGTACCCGCTGCACCTCGGCGTCACCGAGGCCGGCCCCGCCTTCCAGGGCACCATCAAGAGCTCGGTCGCGTTCGGCATCCTGCTCGCCGAGGGCATCGGCGACACGATCCGCGTCTCCCTGTCCGCCCCGCCTGTCGAGGAGGTCAAGGTCGGCCAGAAGATCCTCGAGGCCCTGAACCTGCGCCAGCGCCAGATGGAGATCGTCTCCTGCCCCGGCTGCGGTCGCGCCCAGGTGGACATCTGGGGCCTGGCCAATGACGTCACCGATGGGCTCGCCGGCCTCACCGCGCCGCTGCGCATCGCGGTCATGGGCTGCGTCGTCAACGGCCCCGGCGAGGCGCGCGAGGCCGACCTCGGGGTCGCCGCCGGCAACGGCAAGGGCCAGATCTTCATCAAGGGCGAGGTCATCAAGACCGTCCCCGAGTCCGAGATCGTCGCCACGCTCATCGAGGAGGCCAACAAGCTGGCCGCCGAGATGGAGCACACCGGCGAAGCACCCGAGGTCGCGGTCTTGTGAGCCGCAGCCGGGTCCTCGACGAGTCCGATCGCGGGCTCGTCGACCGGCTGCTGGGCGCCGACCCGGTGCTGAACTGCTTCGTCGCCTCGCGCGTCGAGGCCGGCGTGCTCGAACCGAAGGGCGTCGGCGAGCTCTGGGGGTGGCCCGCGCACGCGCCGCGCTCGCTGCTGCACGTCGGGGCCAACATCGTGCCGGTCAACGCCGATGACGAAGCGCTGGACGCCTTCGCCGCCGACATCGGACGCTGGCGGTCGTTCGTCGCGATCGTCGGACCCGTCGAGACCGCCTTCGGCCTGTGGGACCGGCTCGCCGCGGAGTGGCCGCACGCCTACGGCGACGCGCGGGTCGTGCGGGAGCGGCAACTGCTGATGGCGTGTGCCGGCCCCAGCAGGGTCGAGGCCGACCCCCGGCTGCAGCGGGCCGACATCGCCGACTTCGAGTCCTACCTCGCCGGGGCGGTGCACATGTACCGCGAGGAGCTCGAGGAGAACCCCCTCGTCACCAACCCGGTCGGGTACCGCCGCTACGTGCGCAGCCTCGTCGAGGAGCGCCGCGCGTTCGCGATCGTCGACCACGGGCGCGTGATCTTCAAGGCTGACCTCGGCGCCGTCTCGGCGCAGGTCGCCCAGGTGCAGGGCGTGTGGGTTGCCCCCGACCTGCGCGGGAAGGGCCTCTCCGTACCCGGCATGGCCGGGGTGACCAACGCGATCGTGGCGAGCGGACGCACCGCGTCGCTGTACGTCAACGACTTCAACGCCCCCGCGATCGCCTGCTACCTGCGCGTCGGCTACGAGGTCGTCGGGGAACTGACCACCATCCTCTTCTGACGGGGCTCCCGGGATGGGCCGGCCACCCGCGCCACCGTAGAATGGCCGGGTGACCCCCCGCCCCCTTCCCCTGCTCGCCACCGCGCTGGCCCTGGTCCTGGCCGCGTGCGCCCGAACGGCGCCGCCCCCGGCCACGGGAGACCCGGCCC
>DUOQ01000140.1 GCA_012838755.1 Propionibacterium sp.
GCGCCCGCCTCGGACTCGGTCATGTCGGGGCCGGCGGCGGGGGCCAGCATCAGCAGGGCACGGGCGTCCATGGCGCCCACCCCGGCCAGCAACAGGGCCGGGTCCCGGGCGTCCGGCACGACGACCAGGTCCAGGTCGCGGGGGAGCGCGGACGCCTCGGCCGCCCGGTGGACCCGGCCGGTGTAGCCGTAGGCGAGTAGGGCGTCCTCGAGCGGGTCGAGGGCCTCGGGGGGGCCGAGCAGGCCGACGGTGCGGGGCTCGACCAGGCGGCGGATGGCCGCGGACTCGGCGCGGCGCTCGCGTCGTTCCATCACGGTACGGGCCTCGTCGGTGGCCCCGATGGGGAACTCGACGACGACGGTGCCGTCGGCGAGCCGGGGGGAGGAGGAGTAGCCGATGCCGAGGAAGACGCCCAGCATGGCCCGGTTCTCGGGCAGCATCTCGGCCACGAAGCGCTCAACGCCGTTGCGGCGTCCGACCTCGGCCAGGTGCTCCAGCAGCAGGGTGGCGGCGCCGTGGCCCTGGAGGTCGTCCTGGACGAGGAAGGCCACGTCGGCCACCCGTGCCGGGGCGTGCTCGGGCAGGAGGGCGTAGCGCACCATGGCCACGACCTCGTCGCGCAGGGTGAGGACGAGGGCCACGTCGTCGACGTGGTCGGAGTCCAGTAGGTGCTGGATCTCGGCGGCGACCGCGTCGGTGTGCGGGCCGAAGAAGCGCAGGTACAGGGACTCGGGCGACACGCGGGTGTAGAAGGCGGCCAGGGCGGGCCCATCGTCCGGCGACACCGGTCGCAGGCGGGCGACGCTGCCGTCGGAGAGCACGACGTCTTCGTCCATGGGCCGAGCTTAGGGCGCGGGGCCCCGAGCGAGGAGGGATAGGCTCGGGGGGACAACCGCCGGCCGGGGGAGAGCATGCAGAAGATCGGGTTCGACCGCGAGAAGTACATCGCCCTCCAATCCGAACACATCGAGGCCCGGCGCCAGCAGTTCGGCGGCAAGCTCTACCTCGAGTTCGGCGGCAAGCTGTTCGACGACATGCACGCCTCGCGCGTGTTGCCCGGCTTCCTGCCCGACAACAAGATCCAGATGCTGGAGCGCATCGTCGACGACGTCGAGATCGTCGTCGTGATCAGCGCCCAGGACCTCGTGCGGAACAAGGTGCGTGACGACCTCGGCATCGGGTACGACGCAGACACCCTGCGCCTGATCGACGAGTTCCGGGGGCGCGGGTTCTACGTCGGCAGCGTGGTGATGACCCAGTGGACCGACGACAACCGCCAGGCCAAGGCGTTCCGCCGCAAGCTGGAGCGTCTGGGGCTGCGCGTGTTCCGGCACTTCCCGATCAAGGGCTACCCCCACGACGTCACCAACATCGTCAGCGACCAGGGCTACGGCCGCAACGAGTACGTGGAGACCACGCGCGACGTGGTCGTGGTGACCGCCGCCGGGCCCGGCAGCGGGAAGATGGCGACCTGCCTGTCGCAGGTCTACCACGACCACCAGCGGGGCCTCGCGTCGGGGTATGCGAAGTTCGAGACCTTCCCCATCTGGAACCTGCCGCTGGACCACCCGGTGAACGTGGCCTACGAGGCCGCCACCGTCGACCTCGACGACGTGAACATGATCGACCCGTTCCACCTGGCGGCCCACGGCGAGCAGGTCGTGAACTACAACCGGGACGTCGAGGTGTTCCCGGTGCTGAAGGCCCTGTTCGAGCGCGTGCTCGGCACATCGCCGTACCAGTCGCCCACCGACATGGGCGTGAACATGGCCGGCTACTGCATCAGCGACGACGAGGTGTGCCGCGAGGCGTCCTGCCAGGAGGTCATCCGCCGGTACTACAAGGCGCTGGTCAACGAGCGGCGCGAGGAACTCGAGCCGACGCAGTCGGACCGGCTCGCGCTGATCATGGGCAGCCTCGGCATCGCGAAGGAGCACCGGCCGGTCGTCCTGCCCGCGCTGGAGCTGGAGAAGCGGACCAAGGCGCCGGCGTCCGCCATCGAGCTGCCCGACGGCCGCATCGTCACGGGCAAGACGTCCCCGCTGCTGGGCAACTGCTCGGCCATGCTGCTGGACGCCCTCAAGGCCCTGGCCGGCATCGACCCCGAGGTGAAGCTCCTCGCGGTCGAGACGATCGAGGCGATCCAGACGCTCAAGACCAAGCACCTCGGCAGCCGCAACCCCCGGCTGCACACCGACGAGGTGCTGATCGCGCTGTCGGTCAGCGCGAACACCGACGAGAACGCCCGGCGTGCCCGGGCCGAGCTGCACCACCTGGCGGGCTGCGACGTCCACACCACGACGATCCTGGGCACGGTCGATGAGGGCATCTTCCGCAACCTCGGCGTCAACGTCACCAGCGAGCCCGTCTACCAGCACGCTCGCCTGTACCGGAAGAGGTGACCCCACTCCCATGCTCTCCGTCCTGACCTGGTTGTCGGAGCACCCCGAGGTCCTGCTGTTCGCCCTGGTGGGGGTCGGCATGGCCGTCGGCCACATCGCGGTGCGGAAGATCTCGCTGGGGGCCGCCGCCGTGCTGTTCGTCGCCATCGCCGTGTCGGCGCTGGGGGCAGGCCAAGGTGTCGCGCTCGAGATCCCGGCCGGCTACGCCCACCTGGGGCTGGCGCTGTTCACCTTCTCGGTGGGCGTCTCCTCGGGCGCCGTGTTCTTCAACAGCCTGCGCACCCAGGCGGTGGCGATGGTCGGCGTGGCGCTGGCCATCACCCTCGGTGGCGCCGTGGCGTTCGGGCTGGGCCCGGTGCTGGGCCTGACCGTCGAGGAGGCTGCGGGCACCTTTGCCGGTGCGGTGACCAACACGCCGGCGCTGGCCGCCGCCGGCAACACCCCGGCCGCCACCGTCGGGTACTCGGTGGCCTACCTGCTGGGGGTGCTCGGCATGCTCGTCGTGCAGCAGTTGGCGCTGCGGCACGCCGCCGAGGACGCCGACGCCCCGGCCCCGCTGGCCCACGTCAACGTGCGCGTGGAGCACATCGCCACCGGCACCACGGTGCGCGACCTGGAGGAGCTGCACGGCGACCAGATCTCGATCACCCGGGTCCGGCACGAGGAGGAGGGGCCCGTCGCCCTGGCCTACGACGAGGACCACCTCGCCGTCGACGACGTGATCACCGTGGTCGGGCCCGACGACGTGGTCTCCCAGGTCATCCGTGAGCTGGGCCACAAGTCGAGCCACCAGCTGGTGCACGACCGGGCCCTGCTCGACTTCCGCCGCGTCACGGTGTCCGACCCCAAGCTGGCGGGCCGCACGCTGGGCGAGCTCGACCTCGAGGAGAAGTTCGGCGCCACGGTCTCCCGCGTGCGCCGCGCCGACGTCGACATGGTCGCCAAGCCGGGCTTCGTGCTGCAGATGGGCGACCGCGTGCGCGTGGTCGCGCCCCGCAGCCGCATCGTCAAGGTGAGTGAGTTCTTCGGCGACTCCTCCCGCGGCCTCACGATCATCAACCCCATCGGCCTCGGCCTGGGCATGGCGCTGGGCTTCGCGCTGGGTGCCGTGCCCCTGCCGCTGCCGGGCGGGGGCAGCTTCATGCTGGGCTCGGCGTTGTGCTGCCTGCTCGTCGGCCTGGTCTTCGGGCGCATCGGTCGCATCGGGCCGCTGGTCACGACGCTGCCCTTCACCGCCACCGCCGTGATGAGCGAGCTCGGCCTGCTGCTGTTCCTGGCCCAGGCCGGCGCCCGCGCGGGTGGCCAGATCCTGGAGGCGTTCGCCGGCGGCCAATGGCTGGCCATGCTGGGCCTCGGCCTGGTCATCACGATGGTGGTCGGCCTGTCGGTCTACGCCTTCCAGCGCACCGTCATGCACATGGGCGGCACCACCCTGTCGGGTCTGCTGGCCGGCGCCCAGACCCAGCCCGCCCTGCTCGCCTACGCCAACGAGCAGACCAACCACGACTTCCGGGTCAGCAGTGGCTACACCACCGCCTACCCGACGGCGATGATCACCAAGATCCTCGTCGCCAGCGTGCTGGGGTTGCTCGTCTGACCCTGGCGGAGGTGGCGATTGGACGCCGGGGCCGGCCGCAGGGGACCATGCCCCGGTGGAACCCGGGGTGCTCGTCGTCGCCGCGCTGGCCGTCCTCGTCGGGACGGTGCTCCAGCGCGTGTCAGGCACGGGCGTCGGCTTGGTGCTCGCGCCCGCGTTGACCCTGCTGTTCGGCCCGTTGCAGGGCGTGATGCTCACGAACCTCACCACCCCGATCAGCGCCTTCCTGATCATGCTGTCGGTCCGGCGCCTGGTGGAGTGGCGGCACGCGGGGGCGATCATCGCGACCGCGCTGCCCGGTGTGGCGCTGGGCGCCTGGCTGTCGACCGTGCTGTCCTACGGCGTGCTGAGCGTGGTCGTCGGCGTCGTGGTGCTGCTGGGCCTGGGCGTGGCGGCGTTCGCCGAGCGCCTGCCCGAGGTCTCGCGCCGGCTCGGGGTCGTCCCGGCGGGGTTCCTCGGCGGGTTCTTCAACGCGGTGGCCGGCATCGCGGCACCGGCGATGGTGGTCTACTCCCGGATGACCCGGTGGGACCAGGCCCGCTTCGCCGCCACCATGCAGCCGGTGTTCCTGTGCATCGGCGTCGGCTCGTTCGCCGGGAAGCTGCTCGGCGGCGCCTCGGTCGGGACGCCCCAGGAGTTGGTCGTCATCCTGCCGGGGTTGGTCGCCCTCGTCGTCGTCGGCATCCTCCTGGGTGCCTGGCTGGACCGGCGCGTGTCGAAGGCCGCGGCGTCCCGCCTCGCGATCGGGCTGGCGGGCGTGGGCGGCGTGCTGACGGTGGTGAAGGGCATCGGCGCCCTCCTGGCCTGAGCCGGGGGAGGGGCCGCGTCGTGGCTATTCGACGGCCTGGTTGGGCTGCTCGTCGAGGGGGACCGGCTCGACCTGCACGACCTCGTCGTCGACCTTGCCCTCGTGCTGCGGGTACATGATCCGCTGGATCTCGTGGACGATCTCGGCACCGGGGACGCCCCAGCCGGGCTCGTAGCCGTAGACCTCGCGCAGCGGGGTCTGGCTGCGGTCTCCGTCCATGATCGAGACGTCGTCGACCGACAGCATGGCCGGGTGCAGGACGCCGGCGGCCTCCGACACCTTCAGCAGGTCGCGCCGCAACGTCATCACGTAGTTGGCGAGGCGGTCGGCCTTGCTCGTCGGGTCCAGCCCGCGGGCCAGCCACGCGTTCTGGGTCGCGACACCGGCGGGGCAGTGGTCGGTGTGGCACTTCTGGGCCTGGATGCAGCCGATGGCCAGCATGGCCTCGCGGGCGACGCTGACCATGTCCGCGCCCAGGGCGAACGCGACGATGGCGTTGTCGGGCAGGCCCAGCTTGCCCGAGCCGATCCACGTCACGCGATCGGTCAGGCCCGCCTCGGCGAAGATGCGGTACACCTCGGAGAAGCCCACCCGGAAGGGGAAGGCGACGTGGTCGGAGAAGACCATGGGGGCCGCGCCGGTCCCGCCCTCGCCGCCGTCGATGGTGATGAAGTCGACGCCGCGGGTGCCGTCGGCCATGAGGTCGGCCAGCTCGCGCCAGAAGTCGAGGTCGCCGACGGCGGACTTGATGCCGACCGGGAGCCCGGTGGCGTCGGCGATCCGCTCGACGAAGTCGAGCAGGGAATCGACGTCGTGGAAGGCCGTGTGCCGCGAGGGACTGATCACGTCCTTGCCCTCCTCGACGCCACGGATCCGTGCGATCTCGGCGTTCACCTTGGCGCCGGGCAGGTGGCCGCCCAGCCCGGGCTTGGCGCCCTGGCTGAGCTTGATCTCGATGGCCTTCACGGGGGCCGATTCGACCACCCGGACGAGGCGGTCGAGGTCGAAGTTGCCCTCGGCGTCCCGGCAGCCGAAGTAGCCGGTACCGACCTGCAGCATGAGGTCCCCACCCCGGCGGTGGTGGTCGGACAGCCCGCCCTCGCCGGTGTTGTGGAGGAAGCCGCCGATCTCGGCCCCGCGGTTGATCGCCTCGATCGCCTGGGGGCTCAGCGAGCCGAACGACATGGCCGACACGTTCACCACCGAGTCGGGACGGAAGGCGTGCCGGCGGCCGCGCGGGCCGCCCAGCACCTTCGCGCTGGGGACGCGGGCGAGCGGCTCGGCGTGGATGGGGGAGGAGGGCACCACCGCCGCGAAGGTGCGCTGCTTGATGACGGGGTAGTGGGCGTTCTCGACGTCGTTGTCGCTGCCGAAGCCGAAGTAGTTGTTCTCCTTCTTCGCCGAGGCGTACACCCAGCGACGCTGGTCGCGACTGAAGGGGCGCTCCTCGTCGTTGCCGGTGACGATGTACTGGCGCAGCTCGGGACCGATCGCCTCGAGTCCGTAGCGCAGTCGGGCGACGAGTGGGAAGTTCCGACGGAGGGCGTGCTTGGTCTGGAGGAGGTCCTGCACGGCCAGACCGGCAGCTCCGATGAGGGGTGCGACAAGGGCAATCGTCCGCTTCTTCACACCTTCAGCCTGCCATGCCGGACGGGTGGAGGACCAGGGACACGGGTCAGAGTGCCCGCGGTTGCTCCATGCGTTGCGTGACCGCACGGGTGGCGGTGGCGACGCCACCGATGATGAGGCCGATGCCGATGAGCACCAGCATCTGGGCGCCGAACGGGAGGGCGAGCACCGTTCCGAGTGCGCCGCTCATGCCGGCCGCCGTTTCAGGGGTACGGGTGAGCACCGCCGCGATGAAGGTGCTGCCGATGAGGAGGATGGCGATGCCACGGGAGACGTAGCCGATGATCGCGATCGCGAGCACCACGGGGCGGAACTCGCCGGTCATGGAGAGGTCGTGGTCCTTGACCCAGGTGCGCCGGATGCCGCGCACGGACAGCACCACACCGAAGATCGCGATGCCGAGCCCGGCCGCCACCAGGAGCACGGTGCCCGGCCAGGACTGCATCAGGACGTCGGAGGCCTCGTCCGCGACCTGTTCGGCATCCTCCTCGTCGTCGAACAGCACGTCGAGCGCGGACGAGCCCAGGAACGCGTAGAAGCCGGCCTTCGCGACCCCGGTCAACAGGACGGTGAGGCGTTCCCTGCGGTCCTCCTTGCCGCCGATCTCGCGGATGCCGTCGACGACGAACCACAGCGCCAGGGCGAGGCAGGCAATGGCGGCTGCGAGCAGGGCGACGAAGCCGCCCGGCACGGTCTGCTCGATGAACTGCAGTGCCCCGGTCTGGTCGGCCTTCTCACCTTCGGGCAGGCCCGAGGCCATCCGGATCGCCGTCCAGCCGATCAGGACGTAGATGAGCCCCGTCACCACGAACCCCGCCTTGGCCGCGGCCTGGAACGCCGGATGCTTCGCGACCGGACGCAGCTTGTCGGCTGCCTTGTCGTGCAGCTCTTCGGCCTTCTCCACGACGTCCTCGGCCTGCTGCTTCAGCCGGTCGGCATCGTCCTTGTCCATGGTCACCCCCTCGTGCGCTCGGGAAGCAGGGGGGGTACTGCCGAACAGTGTTGATTGTCGCGTATGTGGACGCCCCGAGGGAGGTCTTTGGGTTACGAGGGCGTGGCGACCACGGTGAGGGCTTCACCGCCGACCTCGACCAGCTCGCCGCCGACGAGTTGCCGCCCACGGCGGGTTTCGACCTCGCCGTCGACCCGGACCGCACCGTCAGCGACGAGCTCACGGGCGTGCGCGCCGGACTCGGCCAGGTTCGCGAGCTTGAGGAACTGGCCCAGCCGGATCATGCCGGTGATCTCGAAGGTCTCCATGGACGCCATCCTCCCATTCTCCCGGAACAGGGGAGCGGGGGTCTTGCGTGATGCGAACAGGTGGACTATTTTTGTGACGTGACGGCACCCCCCCACCGATCGGTGGCAGCAGCCACCCATGGGTGCTGTGGAGCCCTCATCAAACAACACCACCGCCACCCGCACCTGAGTACGACACCGGACCCTGGGGGATGCTGGCTGCCCGACTGCTAAGCGTTGCAAGCGACGCCGACGAACAACCGATCGGTGTCCGAAGATGAACCGCGAACCGGCAGACGAGTCGACACATCCGTTTCGAAGGCGATATCGACATCCCGGGATGGGGCGAGGTTCA
>DUOQ01000141.1 GCA_012838755.1 Propionibacterium sp.
AGCTACTTCGAGCGCGACTCGCGCAACGACTACAAGGACGGTGACGAGTGATGGCCAAGCCTGCTGGTATCACCCAGGAGGGCGAGGTCCTCGAGACCCGCACGCCCACCGAGGGCGGCGCGCTCAAGACCATGCCTGCGCCCGCCACGTGGCTCGACGAGCGCATCGGCCTGGGCAAGCTCGGCAAGGCCGCGCTCCGCAAGGTCTTCCCCGACCACTGGTCCTTCCTGCTCGGCGAGATCGCCCTGTACAGCTTCATCGTGCTGCTGCTCACGGGCATCTTCCTGACCATTTGGTTCCGCCCGTCGATGGCCGAGGTCGAGTACATGGGCTCCTACGAGCTCATGCGTGGCCTCCACATGAGCCAGGCCTTCGAGTCGACGTTGCAGATCAGCTTCGACGTCCGCGGCGGCATGCTCGTCCGGCAGATCCACCACTGGGCCGCGGTCATGTTCATGGCCGCCATGACGGCGCACATGCTCCGCGTGTTCTTCACCGGCGCGTTCCGCAAGCCGCGTGAGCTCAACTGGCTCATCGGCGTCGTGCTCCTCAGCCTCGGCATGATCGCCGGTATGACCGGTTACTCCCTGCCCGACGACCTGCTGTCCGGCACCGGCCTCCGGTTCACCGACGGCGCGATCCGCTCCATCCCCCTGGTGGGCACTTGGATCGAGTTCTTCGTGTTCGGTGGCGAGTACCCCGGCGAGATGATCATCGCCCGCTTCTACATGGCGCACATCCTGCTGCTGCCCGCGATCCTGCTCGGCCTGATCTCGGCGCACATGGCCCTGGTCGTGTACCACAAGCACACGCAGTTCCCCGGCCCCGGCCGCACCGAGAACAACGTCGTCGGCTACCCGCTCTTCCCCGTCTACATGGCGAAGGCCGGCGGCTTCTTCTTCATCGTGTTCGGCGTGCTGATCCTCATGGGTGCCACCATGTCGATCAACCAGCTGTGGCTGTACGGCCCGTACAACCCCGCCCAGGTCACCGCAGGCTCGCAGCCCGACTGGTACATGGGTTGGGTCGAGGGCGCGGTCCGCATCTTCCCGGGCTGGGAGTCCCACTGGGGCCCGACCACCTGGTCGTGGAACATCTTCCTGCCGTTCGCCGTCCTGATGGGCATCTTCTACACGGCCCTGGCCCTGTGGCCCTTCGTCGAGGCGTGGCTGACCGGCGACAAGCGCCCGCACCACATCCTCGACCGCCCGCGCAACGCGCCCACGCGCACCGCACTCGGCGTCGCCGGAATGACCTTCTACGGCCTCCTGTGGGCCGGCGGTGGCAACGACATCATCGCAACCCAGTTCGCCGTGTCGTTGAACGCCGTGACCTACTTCCTCCGCGTCGCGGTCTTCGTGGGCCCGGTCATCGCCTTCCTCATCACCAAGCGCCTGTGCCTGTCGCTGCAGCGTGCCGACCGCGAGCGTGTCCTGCACGGTTCCGAGTCCGGCATCATCGTCCGCAGCCCGGCTGGTGGCTACTCCGAGCCGCACGTCCCCGTCTCCACCGACGAGGCGTTCGCGCTCACCCAGCACCGTCAGTACCCGCCGCTGGAGGAGACGCCCACCCAGGACGAGCACGGTGTCAAGATCAAGGACCCCAACGGCGTCAGCGGCCTCCGCGCCCGCCTGTCGGCCTGGTACACCGGTGACGACATCGTCAAGCCCACGCGCGACGAGATCGCCGAGTCCCACCACCACGACGACGAGCCCAAGCAGCTCCACTGAGTAGTTGACCACGAGGGCCCCCTCCCCCACCGGGAGGGGGCCCTTCCACGTTCGGTCCCCGTCCGCCGCGCGGATAGGCTGGGCCGGTGCGATTCACGACTGGCAAGCCCGAGTTCGACCTGACCTACGACGACGTGTTCATGTCGCCCACCCGGTCCTCGGTGCGCTCCCGCATGGACGTCGACCTCACCTCCGCCGACGGCCTGTCCCTGCCCACACCCCTGGTGGTGGCCAACATGACCGCGATCTCCGGGCGCCGCATGGCCGAGACCGTGGCCCGCCGGGGGGCGATCGCCATCATTCCCCAAGACCTCTCCCGCGCCGCCGCCACCAACGCCATCGACCGGGTCAAGGGCGCCCACCCGGTGTTCGACACCCCCATCCACCTCACCCCCGACACGATCGTGGCCGACACGCTCCCCCTGATCCCCAAGCGCGCACACGGGGTCGCGGTCGTGCTGGACGGTCGGCGTCCCCTCGGCCTGGTCTCGCTCTCGGACGCCGCGGGCGTGGACCGCTTCGTGCCCGTCCACGAAGTGATGACCACCGACCTGACGCTGGTGTCGGGGGACGCCACCCCCGGTGAGGTCTTCGACACGCTGAACGAGAGTCGCCGCAAGATTGCCATCGCGGTCGACGGGGCGGGCGACCTCGTGGGCGTGCTCACCACCAAGGGCGCCATGCGCTCGGCGATCTACTCTCCCGCCACGGACGCGTCGGGGCGGTTGGCCATCGGCGCGGCCGTCGGCATCTCCCGCGAGGCCGGGGACCGAGCGCGCGCGCTGCTGGAGTCGGGGGCCGACGTCCTGGTGATGGACACGGCCCACGGGCACCAGGACCGCATGCTGGAGACGATCGCCACGGTGCGGGAGATCCGCGACGCGCACGAGGCCGCCACCGGCCGTCAGGTGCCGCTGGTCGGCGGGAACGTGGTCACCGCCGAGGGCACCCTGGACCTCATCGAGGCGGGGGCCGACATCGTGAAGGTCGGGGTCGGCCCCGGGGCCATGTGCACCACGCGCATGCAGACCGGCGTGGGGCGTCCCCAGTTCTCGGCCGTCCTGGACTGTGCCGAGGCCGCCGCCGACGTCGGCAAGGCCATCTGGGCCGACGGTGGGGTCCGTCACCCCCGCGACGTCGCCCTCGCGCTCGCCGCGGGGGCGGGGGCGGTGATGATCGGCTCCTGGTTCGCCGGGACGCACGAGTCGACCGGCCCCCTCCTGCACGACCCGAACGGCAAGGCCTACAAGGAGTCGTTCGGGATGGCCTCGGCGCGCGCCGTGCGGGCGCGCACCCAGCAGCAGACGTTCTTCGAGCGCGCGCGGGCCGGCTTGTTCGAGGAGGGCATCTCGAGCTCGCGCATGTACCTCGACCCGGCGCGTCCCGGCGTGGAGGACCTGATCGACTTCATCACGTCCGGCGTGCGATCGTCCTGCACGTACGCCGGTGCGCGGACGCTGCCCGACTTCCATGCGCGGGCCACGATCGGCGTCCAGAGCCGCTCGGGCTACGAGGAGGGGCGTCCGCTGCACTCCAGCTGGTGAGGCGCTCCCGGGACCGTGTGGCGCCTCTGAGTGGCATTCCTGCACCGTGTGGCAGATCTGAGTGGCGCTCCTGAGCCCCGTGTCGCAGATCTGAGTGACGGAAAGCCGCCTCTGGGGGCAGTTCCGCCACTCAGACTTGTCACACGCCCAGCAGGACGCGCACTCAGATTCGTCGCCCGCCCGACACGCCGTTGTGTCACTCCTGCCCCGGAATGCCACAGGCGCTCGTGTGACGACGGTGAGTGTCGGCCTTCTCCCCGGGAGCCAGCCCCCACCCAGAAACGCCTCAGGCGGCCCGTGGAGGGCCGCCTGAGGCGTTGGTGGAGCAGTGTGCGGGTCAGTGCTTGTAGTCGCCCACGTAGAACTCGTAGGCCCAGCCACAGACCACCCAGATCCCGAGGCCGATGCCCAGGATCGTCAGCCACCAGCCGAACACGGGGCCGAGCATGATCACCATGACCGCCACGGTCGACCAGAACGGCGTGATGGAGGTCGGGGGGAAGAAGCCGAGCGTGCCGGCACCCTCGATGATCTCGCCCTCGGCGCGGTCCTCGGGGCGGGGCCCCGTGGAACGACCGGTGAGGAAGAGCAGCCCCCAGATCATGGCCGAGAACAGCAGCGTCAGGGTCAACGCCGTGGTCCCAATGGGCTCCAACGCCCCGGCCCGCCACGTCATGAACGCATACACCGGCGTCACGATGAGGAAGAACACGACCAGGAACAGGAAGAGCTTGGCTTCGGTCTTCATCGGGTGGCCTCCTCGTTGGCCTCGGACTCCTCAGCGACGATGGCCTCCTGCAGCGGGTTCACCGGGTGGGGACCCATGCCCGAGATCTCGGGGTAGTGCAGGTCGAAGGCCGGGGCCTCGGAGCGGATGCGCGGCAGCTTGGTGAAGTTGTGGCGCGGCGGCGGGCAGGAGGTCGCCCACTCCAGCGAGCGTCCCCAACCCCACGGGTCGTCCACGGTCACGCGCGGGGCTGTCTTGTGGCTCTTGTACACGTTCCACAGGAACGGCAGCATCGAGACGCCCAGCAGGAACGCACCGACGGTCGAGACCTGGTTGAGGAACGTGAAGCCCTCACCCGGCAGGTAGTCGGCGATACGACGCTGCATGCCCTCGATGCCCAGCCAGTGCTGGACCAGGAAGGTCATGTGGAAGCCGGCGAACACCAGCCAGAAGTGCAGCTTGGCGAGCTTCTCGTCGAGCATGTAGCCGTACCACTTCGGCCACCAGAAGTAGAAGCCGGCGAACATCGAGAAGACGACGGTGCCGAACAGCACGTAGTGGAAGTGTGCGACGACGAAGTAGGTGTCGGACACCTGGAAGTCGAGCGGCGGCGAGGCCAGGATGACGCCGGTCAGGCCACCGAAGAGGAAGGTGGTCAGGAAGCCGACAGCCCAGAGCATGGGGCTGTCGAGTCTGACCGAGCCGTTCCACATCGTGCCGATCCAGTTGAAGAACTTCACCCCCGTCGGCACCGCGATCATGAACGTCATGAAGGCGAAGAACGGCAGGTTGACCGCACCGGTCACGTACATGTGGTGGGCCCACACGGAGATGGACAGGGCGCCGATCGCGAGGGTCGCACCGACCAGGCCGATGTAGCCGAAGATCGGCTTGCGGCTGAACACCGGGATGACCTCGGTGATGATGCCGAAGAACGGCAGCGCGAGCACGTAGACCTCGGGGTGACCGAAGAACCAGAACAGGTGCTGCCACAGCATGGCGCCACCGGTGGCGGCGTCCAGGATGTGCGTGCCGAGCACGCGGTCGGAGAGCAGGACCAGCAGGCCGGCGGCCAGCACGGGGAACGTGACCAGGACCAGGATGGACGTGACGAGGATGTTCCAGGTGAAGATCGACATGCGGAACATCGTCATGCCCGGGGCGCGCATCGTGACGATCGTCGTGACGAAGTTCACGGCGCCCAGGATCGAGGACAGGCCCAGCAGGTAGAGGCCGGCGAGCCACAGGTTGCCACCCGCACCGGGCGAGTGGATCGCGTCCGAGAGCGGCACGTAGGCGAACCAGCCGAACGAGGCGGCGCCGTCAGGGCTCAGGAAGCCGGCGCAGGCCATCACCGAGCCACCCACGTACAGCCAGTAGCTGAACATGTTCAGGCGGGGGAACGACACGTCGGGGGCACCGATGTGGAGCGGCATGAGCGCGTTGGCGAACGCCGCGAACATCGGCGTCGCGAACATCAGCAGCATGATCGTGCCGTGCATCGTGAAGAACTGGTTGAAGGTCTCGTAGTGCAGGTAGTGGAGACCCGGGAAGGCCAGCTCGGCGCGGATCACCAGGGCGAGCAGGCCGCCGAAGGCGAAGAAGAACAGCGCCGTCCAGATGTACAGCTTGGCGATGACCTTGTGGTCGGTGGTCGTCATCCACGACCAGAAGATCGCGCCCAGGTTCTCCTTGCGGGCCGGGCGGACGGCGGTCGCGTCAACGCGTGCAGTGGTGGTCATGGGGTCAGCCCTCCGTCTTCGGCCCGGTCTGCGGGAACTGCGGAATGATCGGCGCGGTGTCCTGACCGGTGGTGGCCAGCTCCTTGACGCGCTCGTTGTACTCCTCCACGGGAACGACCTCGACGTAGAACACCATGGCCGCGTGGTAGGTACCGCAGAGCTCGGCGCATTTGCCGAGGAACGTGCCCTCCTTGGTCGCCGTCACGTCGAACGTGTTGGTGCGACCGGGGATCACGTCAAGCTTGAAGTAGAAGTCGGGGATCCAGAACGAGTGGATCACGTCGGCCGAGTCGAGCTTGAAGCGCACCGGCTCGTTCAGCGGCAGGACCAGCGTCGGGATCTCCTCGAGCGTGCCGACCGTGTGGGCGTCGACACCCACGTCGGGGTTGTCGGCCTCCCGGTAGCTGAAGCTCCAGGACCACTTCTGGCCGATGACATCGACCTTGTGGACCGCGTCGTCGCTCTCCTTGGCCAGGACGCCGTTCTGCGCCTGCACCGTGAAGAAGAACAGCACGCCGATGATCAGGAACGGCACCAGCGTGTACATGATCTCCATCGGGAGGTTGTACTTGATCTGGCGCGGGACGTCGTCATCGCTGCGCCGGCGGAAGCGGAAGACCGCCCAGCCGATGAGACCCCACACGATGACGCCGATGACCATGGACGCGATCCACGCACCGTTCCAGAGGTTGCCGATGAACGGCGCCCGGTCGCTGGCTGCCTCTGGCAGGCCCCAGCGGCCCCATTGTTCGATCGTCGCCTGGGAACAACCGCTCAGTGCCACCGTGCCGACAATGGCTGCGGTGGCCCCAGCGATGCGTCGTGCGGCCTTGGACGTTCTGTACGAAGCCACGTCACACCCTTCCGATGCTTGTTCGAGCGTGCGCTGCGTGCGGGCAGCACCCGGTCGAGCTGTCGATGCTCGGCGTCAGACTAACCCAAAGGAGCATCCCGTCGCCTCTTGCGAAGCGACGGGATGTCGAACCGTGGGACGAACGTGTCCCTTTCGTGACCTGACGGCCACCGATGGGGCTCAGTGGAAGCTGTCCCCACAGGCGCAGGAACCGCCGGCGTTCGGGTTGTCGATGGTGAAGCCCTGCTGGGAGATCGAGTCGACGAAGTCGATCGTCGCGCCGGCGAGGTAGGGGGCGCTCATGCGGTCGGTGACGACCTTGACGCCGTACCACTCCTTCTCGACGTCGCCGTCGAGCTCGCGGTCGTCGAGGGCCAGCTGGTAGCGCAGGCCGGAGCAGCCACCCGGCGCCACGGAGATGCGCAGGGCCAGGCCTTCCTCGCCCTCACTGGCGGCCAGGTCGGAAACCTTCTTGGCCGCGACCTCGGTCAGGATGATGCCGTCGGCCAGGGCCTCGGTCTGGGTTTCAACGCTCATTGGGTGATTCCTCCGGTGTGGATGTCGTGTGTACAGGTCAACGCCTGCGGCAGCGCACCATATTCCGGACGTGGTGCCCGTCCAGTCTAGGTCACCGGCGCGGCGGGCTCACCACGTCCAGCTGGCCGCCACTCCCGCGGCCCGGCGTGTGAGCTCGTCGGCGCCGAGGTCGGGGTCGCCCCCCACGGCGTGCGCGACCTCCACCCCGAAGGTGCGCAGCTCGCGCCCCGAGACGTCGACCTCACGGGCGACCACGACGACCGGGCGCATGGCCCGCTCCCCCAGCGCGGCGACCTCGGGGACGACGTGCCCACCCCGCGTGGCGAAGTCCACGTGGTCGGCACCGGTCACCAGCACGTCGGCGAGGGACGCCGTGCGCTCCAGCCCTGCGACCTGCGCGCACAGCGACGGACCCGAGGTCACCCAGGCGCCGAGGGCCGTCAGCGCGAGGACCGCGCCACCCGCC
>DUOQ01000142.1 GCA_012838755.1 Propionibacterium sp.
ACGGACCACGTTACGCCCGGGGACGCCCCCGTGGCTAGGGGTTTCCGGGAATTCCCGGCGTAGGGGCCAAATGGGGCGTTCTGGTGGCGGGGACCATTGTGGGATGCGGCCCTCACCCTTACCGTGGCCGGACAAGGGACGGTCGGGCTGCCCCCACACCGCAGCTCGCCGTCCGGAGTTCCATCGGGGCGATGGCGCCCCGGAGAGGGGTTACCCGTGACCACCCGACGCCTCGCCAAGCTCGGCGCGATCCTCGCAGCCGGCGCACTCGCACTGGCGGGCTGTGCTCCCGGCCAGCCGGCCACCACCCAGGATCCCGCACCCGCGCAGACCGGCGGCACCGCCCCGGCCCCCGCGGACGGACCCCGTGAGCTCACCTACGTGTATTTCACCGACGGCCCCGACGAGCAGGCCACCCGTGACCTGATCAAGCAGTTCGAGGACGCCAACGACGTCACGATCAACCTCGAGATCGTCCCGTACGCCAACCTCGAGCAGACCCTGCAGGCGCGCCTCGCCGGCTCCAACGCCCCCGATGTCGCCCGCGTCTCCGGGCTCGGCCCGTGGCTGGAGGACCTCGCCGACCTGGGCTCGGCCAACGCCGACCTCGACGGCCAGTTCATCCCGGGCAGCGACCCCTTCACCCACGACGCCGACGGCAACCCGATCGCCGTGTTCAGCGACCTCACCATGAACGGGCCCCTGGTGAACGTCGACCTCTTCGAGAAGGCCGGGGTGAGCTACCCCAAGCTCGGCGAGAAGTGGACGTGGGACGAGATGATCGCCGCGGCCAAGGAGGTCAAGGAGAAGGCCGGAACCGAGTACGGCATCGCCATCGACATCTCGGCGCACCGCCTGTCGACGATGTTCAGCCAGTACGGCACCACCCTGTTCAAGGGTGACGGCATGGAGCCCAACTGGGACGTCGCCAAGGGCGCCCGGGCCATCGAGCAGTTCGTCACGCTGAACAACGACGAGGTCATGCCCAAGGACGTGTTCCTGCAGGCCGGCTCGAAGTACGCCGCCCCGGCCGACGTGTTCCTCGCCCAGCAGGTGCCGGTCTACATCTCCGGCAACTGGCAGGTCGCCTCGCTGTCGCAGAAGGCCGACTTCACGTGGGCCGCGGCCCCGAACCCGTGCGCCGAGCGCTGTGGCGGGTTCCCCGGTGGCAAGTTCATGGTCGCCTTCAAGCAGGGCAAGAACATCCCGCTCGCGTCGCAGTTCATCGCCTTCATGAACAGCGCCGAGGCCCAGACCCACATGGCGATCGAGGCCAACTTCCTGCCCACGCGCAACGACCTGATCGAGCAGGGCATCGAGTACACCAACCGTGGTGACGACATGAAGGTGTTCCTCGCCGACGTGGCGCTCACGCCCGACGACACCTACCCGGCCAACTTCTCGCCGGTCTTCGGCGCGACGGGCCGCGAGGTCATCACCCAGATCGGTGAGGTCATGCAGGGTGGCAAGACGGCGCAGGAGGCGTCCGAGGCCATCGACCAGATCGCCAAGACGAATGCCGAAGGCTGACGCAGCCACGGTGACGGCGGCCCCCTCCCGGGGCCGCCGTCGCTGGTTGGACCCCATCAAGGTCGCGCCCTACCTGTTCGTGCTGCCGAACATGCTCGTGTTCGGGCTCTTCACGATCTGGCCCGCGATCAACATGTTCAACATCTCGCTCTACGACTCGACCAACGGCCGCACCTTCCGGTGGGTCGGCACCGAGAACTACAGCGAGTTGATCTCGAACGCCGCGTTCGTCCGGGCCTTCACGTCCACCCTGTTCTTCACGGTGGTCTTCGTGGTGCTCACGACAATCCTGGCCACGGGCTACGCGATCCTGCTCAACCAGTCGTTCCGCGGCCGCAGCTTCTTCCGCGCCGTGCTGTTCCTGCCGAGCCTGCTGTCGGCCGTGGTCGTCGGCCTGCTCTGGGGCTGGATCCTCGACCGCACCAACGGCCTGCTCAACGTCGGCCTCGGCGCCCTGGGCCTGGGCCAGCCCGGCTGGCTGATCGACGGACGCCTCGCGATGGGGGTCATCATCTTCGTCGGCCTGTGGATCCACGTGGGCTTCTACACGCTCATCATGCTGTCGGGACTGCAGGGCATCGACCCCAGCGTCTACGAGGCGGCGTCCATCGACGGGGCCGGGCCCACGCAGCAGTTCTTCACCATGACGTGGCCGCTGCTGCGGCCCACCACGCTCGTCGTGGTCATCCTGGCCACGATCTCGGGGTTCCAGTCGTTCGACTTCATCTGGACCCTCACCGGCGGCGGCCCCGTCGGCGCCACGACGCTCATGGTCCAGTACATCTACGAGCGCGCCTTCCAGTCGCCGATCCGCTACGGGTTGGCCTCGGCGGGCGGCGTGATCCTGTTCATCTGCGTGTTCGGGTTCACCCTGCTCAACTACCTCAACGGACGCCGGCAGGAGGCAGCATGAGCACCACGCAGACCGCAGCCCGCGGCGTCCGACCGGGTTCGTCGTGGACCTCGATGGGCAGCAGCCGGACGCCGGCGCTTGGCCTGGTCATCCGCTACACCATGCTGACGGTCACGGCGCTGGTGGTGCTGGTCCCGTTGGTGTGGACGGTCCTGTCGAGCTTCAAGACCGAGCTCGAACTGGCCGCACGCCCGCCGCGTCCGCTGCCGGCCGAGTTCAGCTTCAACAACTACACCGGGGCGCTGGAGAGCTTCGCGTTCGGCACCTACCTGATGAACTCGACCATCGTGACGGTGGGGGCGACGATCCTCACCCTGGTCATCAACACGATGTGCGCCTACGGGCTGGCCAAGTACAACTTCCGCGGCCGCAACTTCCTGTTCCTGCTGGTGCTCGCGACGATCATGGTGCCGCTGCAGGTCATCCTCATCGCGGTGTACCAGGTCGCCGCCCAGCTCGGGCTGGTCAACTCGCTGTGGGGCATGATCATCCCGCCCGCGGCGACGCCCACGGGGGTCTTCCTGCTGCGCCAGTACATGCTGGGCATCCCCGACGAGCTCATCGAGGCCGCGCGCATCGACGGGGCCGGCGAGTTCCGGACGTTCCTGCGGGTCGTCATCCCGTTGTGCGGTGCGCCGATCGCGGTGGTGACGATCTTCTCGATCATGTGGCGCTGGAACGACTTCTTGTGGCCGCTGATCATCGCCCAGGACCAGTCGAAGTACACGCTGCCGGTGGCGCTGGCGCAGTTCAACAGCCAGTTGATCGTGCCGTTCAACTACATCCTCGCCATGTCGGTGGTGTCGATGCTGCCGGTGATCATCATGTTCCTGTTCCTGCAGCGCTACATCGTTCTCGGCATCGCCAGCAGCGGGCTGAAGTAGGTCGGTGCGCCACTAGGATTCCGGCCATGACCGTTGCCAGCGTGGAGCCCACGCAAGCGCCCGTCCTCGTCGTCGACTACGGGGCCCAGTACGCCCAGCTCATCGCCCGCCGCGTCCGCGAGGCCAAGGTGTACTCCGAGGTCGTGTCACACACGGCGTCCGTCGAGGCGATCGCCGCGCGCCAGCCAGCCGCGGTGGTGCTCTCGGGCGGCCCGCAGTCGGTGTACGCCGAGGGCGCCCCGCAGGTGGACCCGCGGCTGTTCGAGCTCGGCATCCCCGTGTTCGGGATCTGCTACGGCTTCCAGGCCATGGCGGCGGCCCTGGGCGGCGAGGTGGCCCGCACGGGCCTGTCCGAGTTCGGGCGGACGCCGACGAAGGTCACCGAACGGGGCACCCTGCTGCACAACCTTCCCGACGGGTTCGCCACGTGGATGAGCCACGGTGACGCGGTCAAGCGCGCCCCCGAGGGGTTCGCCGTCCTCGCCCACACCGCGGGGGCCCCGGTCGCCGCGTTCGAGGACGCCGAACGTCGCCTGGCCGGGGTGCAGTGGCACCCGGAGGTGCTGCACTCCGAGCACGGCCAGCAGGTGCTGTCCCAGTTCCTGTACGACGTGGCGGGGCTCCAGCCGACCTGGACGCCGGCGTCCATCGTCGAGGACGCCGTGCAGGCCATCCGCGAGCAGGTGGGGGACAAGCAGGTGCTCTGCGCGCTGTCGGGTGGGGTCGACTCGGCCGTCGCCGCGGCGCTGGTGCACCGGGCGATCGGCGACCAGCTCACGTGCGCCTTCGTCGACCACGGCCTGCTGCGCAAGGGGGAGAAGGAGCAGGTCCGCCACGACTTCCCGCGGATCACCGGCATCAACCTGGTGGTGGCGGACGCCGAGCAGCAGTTCCTCGACGCGCTCGCCGGGGTGTCGGAGCCGGAGGAGAAGCGCAAGGTCATCGGGCGCGAGTTCATCCGCGTGTTCGAGAAGACCGTGCGCGAGATCGACAAGGCCGAGGGCATCGAGTTCCTGGTGCAGGGCACCCTGTACCCCGACGTCGTCGAGTCGGGCGGCGGCGAGGGGGCGGCCAACATCAAGAGCCACCACAACGTCGGCGGCCTGCCCGACGACCTGCAGTTCACGCTCATCGAGCCGCTGCGCAGCCTGTTCAAGGACGAGGTGCGTGCCGTCGGCACCGAACTCGGCCTCCCCGACGAGATGGTCTGGCGCCACCCGTTCCCCGGCCCGGGCCTGGGAATCCGCATCGTGGGGGAGGTCACCCGGGAGCGGCTCGACCTCCTGCGTGAGGCCGATGCGATCGCCCGCGAGGAACTCACCGCCTCGGGCCTGGACCGCGAGGTGTGGCAGTTCCCCGTCGTGCTGCTGGCCGAGGTCCGCAGCGTCGGCGTCCAGGGCGACCAGCGCACCTACGGCCACCCGGTCGTGCTCCGCCCCGTGTCGTCGGAGGACGCCATGACCGCCGACTGGAGCCGGCTGCCCTACGACGTGCTCGAGAAGATCTCCACGCGCATCACCAACGAGGTGCGCGAGATCAACCGGGTGGTCCTCGACGTCACGTCCAAGCCGCCGGGCACCATCGAGTGGGAGTGAGTGCCGGGCTCGGTCGAGAAGTGAACAATCGCGAAGGACTGCCCCCTCCTCCCACCGGTGCGGAAGGGGAGAAGACCCCCGCGATTGGTCAGATCTCGACCGGGGTGGTGGTCACGCCCCGTTGGTGATCTGCTCGCGCACCTGCTTGCGCAGCACCTTGCCGAGCATCGACTTGGGCAGTTCCTCGACCTCGACGAACGAGCGCGGCACCTTGTAGGCGGCCAGCCGCTCCTTCGCCCACGACCGGATCTCCGCCACGTCGAGGTGGGCACCCTCGCGCAGCACCACGGCGGCCGCCACCTGCTCGCCCGACTCGGTCTGCAGGCCCACCACGGCGATGTCGTCGATGTCGGAGTGCTCGACCAGGGCGTGCTCCACCTCGGACGGCGAGACGTTGAAGCCACCCGTCACGATGATCTCCTTGAGCCGGTCCACGATCGTGGTGAAGCCGTCGGCGTCCACGACCACGACGTCGGCTGTGCGCAGCCAGCCGCCGGGGAGCAGGGCCTTGGCCGTCTCCTCGGGCGCGTTCCAGTAGCCCTGGAACACCTGGGGGCCCTTGAGCAGCAGTTCGCCCTCCTCGCCCTGGGCCACCTCGCGGGTAGGGTCCTCGGGGTCGACGACCTTCATCAGCGTCGACGGGAAGGGCACCCCGATCGTGCCGGTGCGACGGGTCGCCCAGAACGGGTTGCCGAGCGCGACGGGGGCGGTCTCGGTCAGGCCGTAGCCCTCGACCAGCAGGCCGCCCGACACCGACTCCCACAGCTCCACGACCGGGTCGGTCAGCTTCATCGCGCCCGAGATGCAGAACTTCGCCGACTTCAGTGACACCTTCCGCTCGATCGCCCGCCTGGCGGTCTTCTCGTAGATCGGCGGCACCGCGCAGTAGACCGTCGGCGGGCGCTTCTTCGCGGCGTCAAGCACCAGGTCGACGTCGAACGTCGGGAACAGCACGATCCGGGCCCGCTTGAGCACGCCGAACGTCAGGTACAGCGTCATCCCGAACGCGTGGAACATCGGCAGGACGGCAAAGATCGTCTCGCGACCGTCCTTGGCGTCCTTCATCCAGGCGGCCCCCTGCAGCGCGTTGGCGTACAGGTTGGCGTGGGTGAGCATGGCGCCCTTGAAGGCGCCCGTGGTGCCCGAGGTGTACTGCACCACCGCGAGGTCGGACGCCGTGGGCTCGGCCCAGTTGCGGATCGGCTTGTGCGCCACGAGCTGCTTCCACGGCGTCGTGCCGGGAGCCTTCGCGTGGAGGCGCTTGCGCGTCTCGGCCAGCTTCGGCACCGGCAGGTGCAGCGCGAGGCGCTTCACCGTCGGGAACGCCTCCAGCAGGTTGACCGCGACGATGTGCTCGATGGCGGGCAGCTTGGGCACCGCCACGTCCCAGGCGATGGCGACGCGGGCACCGTGGTCGGCGAACATCGTGGCGAGCTCGCCGGCGGTGTACAGCGGGTTGTGCTCGACCACGACGGCGCCCAGGCGGAGCACCGCGTAGAAGGCGACCACGTGCTGGGGACAGTTCGGCAGGATGATCGCCACCCGGTCACCCGGGCCGACCCCCAGCGCTGCCAGCCCGGCGGCCGCCCGGTCGACCTGGTCGGCCAGCTCGCGGTAGCTGGTCGTCGCACCGAAGAACTCGAGGGCAACGCGGCGCCCGCCCTTGCGGGTGGCACGGGCGAACATCGCGCTGAGCGGCTCGTCGGGCAGGTCGATCTCGGCGGGGACGCCGGGCTGGTAGTTCTGGGTCCATGCGGGCTTCTTCACACCGGTCATTGTCCCGCACCGGGCCGGGGAACGGGGTCACCGCAACTCGGCCCCCCGGCCCGGTTCAGGTGGAAGCGTGCCCGGTCGCCGTGTTGGTGCACGAGATCACGTCGCTCGGCCACGTATTCCTCGAAGCCCAGGGTTGGGCCCGGGGCCGTCGGTAATGGCTCCATGAGCACCACCCTGTCGCCCGTCCGTGTCGTCCAGCGCTCGCTGGGGGAGCTGTTACGGTCGACGGTGGCCGGTGAGGACGCGGGGGAGCGCGGGCTGCAGATCTGGGGCAATCCGGGTGAGCGCTGGTTCGACCCCACCGACCCGATCTGGCGGGTCCACAAGGACGCCGCGATGTTCCCGGGGCACCTGTGGACCCACCGGGCCTACGGGCCGCGACCGCTGTCGGACGCCGACGCCGAAACCTACGTGGCCCAGACCGGGCTGTCCGCGCGTCTCCTCGGCGTGCCGGGGCCGTCGGGGTCCGTCGCCGAGCTCCACGCGATGCTGGAGTCCTACCGCCCCGAGCTCGAGCTGACGACGCCGCCGCCGCGGAGACCATCGACTTCCTGCTGCGGACGCCGCCGCTGCCCTGGGCGGCCAGGCCCGGCTACTGGATGCTCGCCGCCGGCGGGATCGCGGTGCTGCCCGACTGGGCGCGTGACCTCATCGGCGCGCGCGTGCCGGTCCCCGTCGGCCGGGCGACGGTCCGCACCGCCGCCCGCCTGAGGTCGAGGGGTCAGTTGCTGTTCGGGGAGCCGAACTGGTTCTTCAGGCTGTCGAAGCCGGTGGGCCCGCCGTCCTCGTAGGGCAGCAGCAGCCACAGGGCCGCGTAGATGAGCCAGCCGAACTGCAGGAAGATGGCCGCGAGCACGAACAGGACGCGCAGCAGGTTGGCGTCGATGTTGAACTGCTGGGCGAGGCCGCCGCAGACACCGGCGATCATCTTGTTGGAACGGCTCCGGGTGAGCTTGGTCTCCATGGGAACTGCCTTTCTCTAGGGGTTGTGCGGGAAGTCAGGACTTGCCGCGGGAGGCGAACAGGCCGATGAGGCCGAACACGACCAACGAGACGGGTGCGGCGATGGCCACGGTCGCCCAGTTGACGACGCCGAAGCCGGCCCAGAGGCCCAGCGCGGCCAGCGCGATCGCGACCAGGCCCACGACGAGGGCCACGACATCGGTGCGGGGCGTCATGAGCGCACCTCCACTTCACCCAGGCCGAGGGCCACGTCGATCACGAGCGTGGGCGCATCGGGGTTGGGCTCCCGGTGCCACTCGCGTTGGACGTCGAAGCCCTCGCCCACCTCGCCGTGCGGGAGGGTGATGTCGCCGAGCCAGACGTGCGAGCGCACCACGACGTTGCCCTCCTCGGGCACGACCAGCGCGAGGTCGCCCACGCCGAGTTCGTAGCGGATCGTCTCGTCGGCCACCGCGCGGGTGGACAGGTCGATCGTGTGCTCGCCGATCGCGAGGTGGGTGACGTCGCCGGTGACGACAGGGGCCGCCCCGATGGCGGTCACCGGACGCGGCGGGGTCTGGGTGGGCACGATGGAGACGATCGTGCCGAGCGCGACGACGACCGTCACGGGCAGGAGCAGGGCCGGGCGGCCCCACGACCGGCGGGTGGGGCGGGCACAGGCCACGAGCGCGATGCCGAGCACCAGCAGGGTGGACGCCGACCAGGCCAAGGAGGTGATGACCACACCGTTGGCGCCGGCGACGGCCAGCCCGGTCCACGCGGCGCCGAGCGCGGCCACGATGCCCAGCCAGGTGCGGAACCCGCGGCGCGGGAGCACGGGGCGGGCCACCGGGGCCGGGACCTCGGGGGCCCAGTCGGCGGGGCGTCCGGCCTCGAGGTTCTCGAGGCGCTGTTGCCAGGCCTCGGCCGCCCGCTCGAAGGGGGTGACGGGGGCCGGTCGGGGCCGGGGCGGTGGCGCTGTGTATGCACCGGGCCCGCGGCCGGCGAAGCCGAAGCGGAGGATGATCCAGGCGAGGGCGAGGATGACGAAGGCGCCCGGTCCGGTGCCCGTGACGGCGGCAGCGAGGGCGGTGGCCAGCAGGGCGACGGTGGCCAGGGCCCCCCAGGACCAGGACCGCGTGGCGGGGAGCAGCCGGTGCAGGGGTGCGACGCCGCCCGGCTCGGGCAGGATCGCCCACAGCACCAGGTACACGGCGAGGGCAAACCCGTTGGTCAGTAGCGCCACGATGACGAAGGCGGCCCGCACGACGAGCGGGTCGATGCCCCATGTGCGCGCCAAGGCCGAGCAGACGCCGACGAGCTTGGCGTCCGCACGGTCGCGCACGGGGAGGTTGGGCATGCCCCTATTCTGGCTCGCCCCGACACGAAACTCCTCAGGGTTCACCCGAGGCGCCCCCTTGGCCCCCGGGCCCTAGGCTGGGTCCCATGCTCGAGGCCAGGAACGGGGACGACGTCGCGCCGTCCGGCGAACCCCGACGCCTGGCCCGCCCGTTGAACCGGGCACAGGTGGCCGGCGTCGCCGCGGGGCTGGGGGAGCACCTCGGCCTGTCGCCGTTGGCCATCCGCGCGATCTTCGCCGTGCTCGCCGCCTGGCAGTTCCTCGGGGTCGCGGCGTACCTGGCGCTCTGGCTGGTGATCCCCCCGGCGTCCGGCCCGCGGAGCGCGCCCGGGGTGGACGCCGCCACGCGCACC
>DUOQ01000143.1 GCA_012838755.1 Propionibacterium sp.
GGCGACGAGCGCCGACAGCAGCAGGGCCAGCGCGGCCGGCCAGGAGAAGACGCCGATGATGACGGTGGTGGCCAGGAGCACGAACAGGCCTGACAGGAAGGGGAGCAGCACCCGGACGACGAGGTCGAGCACGGCATCCACGTCGGCGACGACGCGGGTGAGGAGGTCGCCGCGGCGGCGTCCGAGGAGGGTGGTGCGGGCCAGCGTGGCGTAGGTCTCCAGGCGCAGGGCCGACTGCAGGCGCAGGCCGATGTCGTGCCCGACGAGGCGCTCGAGGTAGCGGAAGCCGCCGCGCGAGATGCCGAACGCGCGCACCATCACGGCGGCGGCGGTGAGGTACATGACCGGCGGGTGCTCGGCGGCGCGCGACAGCAGCCAGCCCGAGACGCCCATGAGCGCGACCGAGGAGAAGGACGCCAGCGCGGCCAGCAGGACGGCCAGCGCGAGGCGGGCCGCGCCGCCGGGGGTGGCCCGGACGAGGCGGGCGATGAGGTCGGTCACCCCTGACCCCCGATCACGAGGACGCGGTCGGCCTCGGCGAGCACGGCCGCGCGGTGCGAGACGACGATCGCGGCGACGTTCGTGCCCCGCAGGCTGCGCAGCAGGGACGCCTCAGCGTCGGCGTCGAGCCCTGCCGTGGGCTCGTCGAGGAGGAGGAGCGACGCCCCGGCGTCGATGCGGACCAGCGCCCGCGCCGTGGCGACGCGGCGGCGTTCACCGGCCGAGAGCCCCTCGCCGTCGTCGCCGACGTGGCGGGCGGGGTCGATGTCGGGGGCCCCGGCGCGGTCCAGGGCGCCGCGGACGGCGGCGTCGGCGGCGTCGAGGTCCCCCAGACGGACGTTGTCGGCGATCGTCCCGGCGACCATGCCGGGGTCCTGGCCGACGAAGGCGATGGCGTCCCGCGGGGGGACCGAGACGGTACCGGTGGTGGGGGAGAGGAACCCGATGAGCGCGTTCAGGACGGTCGTCTTGCCGCCGCCCGAGGGGCCCGTGAGCACCACGAACTCGCCGGGGGAGACGTCGAAGGAGACGTCCTCGACCGCGGGGTGGTCGGTGTGGGGGTAGGTGTGGCCGAGGGCCGCGACACTCACCGTTGTCACGGGCGCGTGGGATTGTTCGCGTCGTTGCGGTGACGACGGTGAGTGTCGGCGCCCCTCCGGGCCCGGATCGGCCCCCTCCACGCCGGCGTCGGAGCCCTCGGTCACCGCGAACGCCTGCTGCGCGGCGGCCATGCCGTCGGCGGCGTCGTGGTAGTGGACGCCCACCTGGCGCACGGGCAGGTACGCCTCGGGGGCGAGGATCAGGACGAACAGGGCGGTGGCCAGGTCGATGTCGTGGTACACGACCCGGAAGCCGACGGTGACGGCGATGACGGCCACCGACAGAGTGGCCAGCAACTCGAGCACGAGCGCCGACAGGAACGAGATGCGCAGGGTGCCCATGGTCTCGGCGCGGTGGGCGTCCTCGGTCTTGCGCAGGCCGATCGCCTGGGCCTTGGCGCGCCCGAAGACCTGCAGCGTCGGCAGGCCGGCGACGAGGTCGGCGAAGTGGCGGGCGAGGCGCTGCTGGGTGCGCCAGCGGCGGGCGGTGCGGGCCTCGGTGGTCCAGCCGACGAGCGCCATGAAGACCGGGATCAGCGGGATCGTCAACGCCACGATGATCGCGGAGGTCAGGTCGGCGGTGAGGATCGCGACGCCCACGACGAGGGGCACGGTGACCGCCAGCAGCAGCTGCGGGAGGTACTTGGAGTAGAACCCGTCCAGGGCGTCGAGCCCGACGGTGACGAGGTTGACCAGCCCGGCGGCCGAGGTGCGGTCCTCGAGCGGGGACGCCAGCCGCGCGGCCATGATGTCGCGGCGCAGCCGGGACTTCACGGCCGCCGCCGCCCGGTGGGCCAGGAGCGTGTTCAGCCAGGCCAGCAGGGCCTTGCCCCCGAAGATCGCGGCGAGCACGGCGACGACGACCGCGAGGTTCGGCCACAGGCCGGTGCCCGGGGTGGGGGTGAGGTACTCCACACCGGGGGCGGCGTCGAAGACCCCGGCGATCGCCCGCGACAGGACCCACGCCTGCGTGACGGTGAGCACGGCGGTCAGGGTGCCGATCAGGACGCCGCCGGCCAGGTACCAGCGGGTCGCCCTCCCGCGCCGCAGGAGGCGCCGGTCGATGGGACCACCGAGCTTGGCGGTCGGGGGCACCGCGTCGGCGGGGGTGGGCACAACGGAAGGGACGGCGTCCGACTGGACGCCGCCCCTCACGTTCTCGGATGGAGGCACTCCCACAGACTAGGCGGCGACCGCCACGTCGTCGGGGATGTTCTTGGTGCTGATCGGCTTGCGGAAGGTCCAGATCGCCCAGGCCTGGTAGGCCAGCACGATCGGCACGAACACCACCGCGGCACCGGTCATGATCGTCAGCGTGAGCGGGGTCGAGGACGCCGTCGTGACGTCGAGCGGCACCGCCGCGGCCGAGTTGTCGAAGCCCAGGTTCGGCCACATGCGGCCGAAGATCCAGACGGCGACGAACAGGGTGGCCAGCGTGGTGAACACGAACGCCCAGCCCTGGCGTCCACCGCGGATGGCGAGCCACGAGGCGATCAGGCACACGGCGGCGACCACGGTCAGCAGCCAGCCGACGAGGCCCCAGCCGTAGGCCAGGTTCGCCCACACGAGGTAGATGGCGCCGCCGACGATCGCGACGAGGCCGGCCTTGGTGGAGAACGCCTTGGCGCGGTCGTGGACCGCCCCGCGGGTCTTGAGGGCCAGGAAGTTCGCGCCGTGGAACAGGAACAGCACCACGAGCACCACGCCGCCCAGCAGGGCGAACGGGCTGAACAGGCTCCAGAAGCCACCGGTGAAGACGTGCAGGTGCTGGCTGCCCTCGGCGAGGGCGACCGGCATGCCGATGATGAAGTTGGCGAAGCCGACACCGAACACGAGGGCGACGATGAACGAGCCGATGGCGGCCATCCAGTCGAAGGTGGTGCGCCAGGCGGCCTCGGGGTTCTTCGCGCGGTACTCGAAGGAGACGCCGCGGATGATGAGGCCGACCAGGATCAGGAACAGAGGCAGGTACAGGCCCGAGAAGAGCGTGGCGTACCAGCCGGGGAAGGCCGCGAAGGTGGCGCCACCGGCGGTCAGCAGCCAGACCTGGTTGCCGTCCCACAGCGGGCCGATGGTGTTGACGATGACGCGGCGTTCCTTCTCGTTCTTGCCGACGAAGGGGATGAGCATCGCGACGCCGTAGTCGAAGCCCTCGAGGACGAGGTAGCCGATCCACAGCACGGCGATGAGCAGGTACCAGACGACCTGGAGGGTGGTGGGTTCAACAGCGAGGGGCAGCATGTCGTGTCACTCCTTCTCAGTACGCGAAGGAGAGGACGTCGTCCTCGCCCTTGAGCTCGACGGGGGGCACCTCGGCCGGCAGGCCGAGCTTGACGTACTTGATCATCAGGCCGACCTCGACGACGGCGAGGATGCCGTAGATGACCGTGTACAGCACCATGGTGGCGAACACCGACCCGGCGCCCACCCCCGGTGAGACCGCGGACGCCGTGGGCAGGACCCCGGCCACGATCCAGGGCTGGCGGCCCATCTCGGTGAAGATCCAGCCGGCCGAGTTGGCGAACAGCGGGCCGAGGACGACGGCGAGCAGGGCGAGGTTCAGCACCGCACCCGGCTTGGGGAGCCGGTCCTTGCGGAGCAGCCACAGGGTGACCGCGCCGATGCCCATGGCGATGAAGCCTAGGGTCATCATGATACGGAACGTCCAGTAGCTGACCGGGATGTTCGGCACGAAGTTGTCGACACCGACCGTGCGCAGCGTCTGGGCGTAGGCGGCCTGCAACTCGTTGGGCTCGGCGTCGACCGGGAGGTTGAACTCGCCGGCGTCCAGGCGGGAGGTGTACTCGTCGCGCAGGTTGTTGATGCCGGGGATCTCGGCGTAGGGGTCGCCCTTGGCCAGGATGCCGAGGACGAACGGGACGTGCAGTTCGAAGACCGGACGCGACCCGTCCAGCGATCCGATGGTCAGCAGCGAGAACGGGGCGCTCTCGCCGTTGCCGCCCGCGGTCTCGTAGAGCGCCTCGGCGGCGGCCATCTTCATGGGCTGGACCTGGTACATGACCTTGCCCTGGAAGTCGCCGGTCAGGACGGTCGCGAGTCCGGAGATGATGAGCACCCACGCGCCGAACTTGGCCGCCCAGCGGAAGGCGGAGACGTCGTTGTCCTCCAGTTCGGTGCGGTTGGCCTTGTTGAGCCGGGCCAGGTGCCAGCCGGCGACCGCCAGCACGAAGCCGCTGGCGGTCATGTACGCCGCGGCGAGCGTGTGCGGGAACGTCGCCAGGAACACCGGGTTGGTCAACAGCGCCATGAAGTCCGTCATCTCGGCGCGGTTGGTGACCGGGTTGTACGTGGCGCCGACCGGGTTCTGCATGAAGCTGTTGGCGGCGAGGATGAACACGGCGCTGAGCATCGTGCCGAAGGCGACCAGCCAGATCGCCAGCAGGTGGAGCTTCTTGGGCAGCTTGTCCCAGCCGAAGATCCACAGGCCCAGGAAGGTGGACTCGAGGAAGAAGGCGAGCAGGGCCTCGAGCGCCAGCGGGGCGCCGAAGATGTCACCGACGAACCGGGAGTACTCCGACCAGTTCATGCCGAACTGGAACTCCTGCACGATGCCGGTGACGACACCCATGGCGAAGTTGATCAGGAAGAGCTTCCCGTAGAACTTGGTCAGCCGGAGGAACCTCTCGTCCCCCGTGCGATACCACTTGGTCTGCATCACGGCGACCAAGAGGGACAGGGCAATCGTCACGGGCACGAAGAAGTAGTGGTAGACCGTGGTGATACCGAATTGCCAGCGCGCAATTGTTTCCGGACTCATGGGCCGGAATCTACTACCTGCGGTCGTAGGGGCCAAGTCCGCAACGGCGTTATGCCACCGGCGCCACCCGGCGCCACCGGCGCCACCCGGCCGTACGGCTCGCCCATGGGCGCCACTTGGCGGCCCCGGAGGAATTCCATCCCTCGGGAATGTACTACTTCATGTCGTAGATGGGCTCCGGTGTGGTTAGGATGGGGGCCATGCCGATCCTCGGAGACCTCGAACACGCTGTCATGGACGTGTTGTGGGCTCGCCCTGCACAGACCCCGGTGCGTGAGGTGCACGAGGAGCTCGCGAAGGGGCGGGAGATCGCCTACACGACCGTGATGACGGTGCTCGACCGCCTCGCCAAGAAGGGCGTGGTCGACCGCCAGCTCGACGGTCGCGCCTGGCTCTACCGGCCCGCGCGCTCGCGCCTCGACCTCTACGTCGCCACCATCTCCGAGAACCTCGAAGGGCTCACCGACGAGGAGCGCGACGAGGTGCTGCGCCGGGTGGCCGCCCAGCCCGAGCCCGCGGCGTCCGACGCCTGAGGCCCGACCGTCCGCATGACCGCACCCGGGTAGGGGAGCCTCGCCTAGCTTGTCGGCCGCCCGACCGCCGACGCACGATGCCGGTATGACCCCGACGCTCCACCGTCCGCACCCGTACGACCAGGACGCGGGCACGCACGCGAGCACGCTCAACACGCTGCGTGCTGCCGTGCTCGGCGCCAACGACGGCATCATCTCGACCGCCGGCCTTGTGATGGGGGTGGCCGGCGCCACGACGAACACCGCTGCGCTCGCCACGGCCGGCATCGCCGGCCTGGTTTCTGGGGCGCTGTCGATGGCCGTCGGCGAGTACGTGTCGGTCTCCGCCCAACGTGACTCCGAGCGGGCGCTGCTGGCCAAGGAGCAGCGCGAGCTCGACACCATGCCCGAGGAGGAACTCGAGGAGCTCGCCCGGCTCCTGCGGGGGAAGGGGCTGTCGGAGCGCGTGGCCCAGGAGGCCGCCCGCGAGCTCACCGAGCACGATGCGCTCGGCGCCCACGCCGACATCGAGCTGCGCCTCGACCCCGACGACCTCACCTCGCCGACGGCGGCGGCCGTGTCGTCGCTGTTCGCGTTCGCGCTCGGCGCACTGATCCCGCTGCTCGCCATGGTGCTGACCCCACCCGCCACCCGCGTCGCCGTCACCGTCGTCGCGGTGCTGGTGGCCCTGTTCCTGACCGGGTTCCTCTCCGCACGGGCCGGCAACGCGCCGGTGGCGCGGGCGATCGTCCGCAACGTGGTCGGCGGCATCCTCGCCATGGGGATCACCTTCGCGATCGGCACCCTGGTCGGCACCCAGATCGGCTGACCGCGTGGGACGATGGGGCATGTCCTTCGACGTTGACGACATCATCACCCAGGCCACCACCGAGGACCTCGCCCGCCTCGTCTGCGGCGACGGCACCTGGCACACCAGCGGGATCGAGCGGCTGGGCGTGCCCCGGGTGCGGATGGCGGACGGCCCCCATGGGCTGCGCGTGGAACTCGGTGCCTCGCTGGGCGAGTCGGCCCCCGCGACGTGCTTCCCGCCGGCGGTGGGGCTCGCGTCCAGCTGGAACCCCGCGCTGCTGAAGCGCGTGGGCCAGGCGCTGGGCCGCGAGGCGTCCGCGCAGGGGGTGGACGTCGTGCTCGGCCCGGGCGTCAACATCAAGCGCTCGCCGCTGTGCGGGCGCAACTTCGAGTACTTCAGCGAGGACCCGCTGCTGGCCGGGACGCTGGCGTCCGCTCTCGCGTACGGGCTGCAGGCCGAGGGCGTGGGCGCGTGCGTGAAGCACTTCGCCGCCAACAACCAGGAGACCGACCGCATGCGCGTCGACGTGCAGGTCAGCGAGCGGGCGCTGCGTGAGATCTACCTGCCGGCGTTCGAGAAGGTCGTGCTGAGCGCGCACCCGTGGATGGTCATGTGCTCCTACAACCGGCTCAACGGCACGCTGGTCTCGCAGGACCCGTGGCTGCTCACCGACGTGCTGCGCGGCGACTGGGACTACGACGGTGTCGTCGTCAGCGACTGGGGTGCGGTGTTCGACCGGGTCGAGGCGCTGGTCGCCGGGCTCGACCTCGAGATGCCGCACGTCCTGGGCAACTCCGACGTCGAGGTGGCCGAGGTCGTCGAGGCGGGCCAGCTCAGCCGCGAGGTGCTCGAGCTGGGCGCCGCGCGCGTCCTCGCGCTCACCGAACGGGCCGTGGACGCCGTGCGCCCCGGCCACGCCGCCGACCCGGCCGCCCACCACCAGCTCGCGCGCGAGGCCGCCCAGGAGTCGATGGTGCTGCTGGCCAACGACGGCGTGCTGCCGCTGGCACCCCGGGCCAAGATCGCGCTGGTTGGTGAGTTCGCCCGGACGCCCCGGTTCCAGGGCGGCGGGTCGTCGAGGGTGAACGCCACCCGCGTCGACCGGCTCGTCGACACGCTGGCCGCGCGGCGCCGGGTCCGGTTCGCGCCCGGCTTCCTGCTCTCGGGGAAGGCCGACGACGCCCTGGTCGACGAGGCGGTGGCCGCGGCCGAGGCGTCCGACGTCGTGGTGGCCTGCCTGGGCCTGCCCGACTCCGAGGAGACCGAGGGCCTCGACCGCACCCACCTCCGCCTGCCCGAGGTGCAGCTCGCGCTGCTGGCCGAGCTGGCGGCGGTGGGCAAGCCGATCGTCGTGGTGCTGAGCAACGGGTCCGCGGTCGAGGTCGCGCCGTGGCTCGACCAGGCCAACGCCCTCATCGAGGGCTGGCTGGCCGGGCAGGCGGGCGGGCTGGCCCTGGCCGACGTGCTCGGCGGCGACGTGGAGCCGTCCGGACGCCTTGCGGAGACGATCGCCGTGCGTCTGGGCGACCACCCGTCGGCGCTCATGTTCCCGGGCGAGCCGGGCCGCGTGGTCTACGGCGAGGGCGTGTTCGTCGGCTACCGCGGCTTCGACGCGGCCGACCGTGAGGTGGCGTTCCCCTTCGGGTTCGGGCTGGGGTACACGACGTTCTCCTACGACAGGCTCGTGGTGAAGGTGACCGGGACGCCGGCGTCCCGCGACCTGCGCGTGGCGGTGCAGGTGACGGTGACGAACACCGGTGACCGGGCCGGCTGCGAGGTCGTCCAGGTGTACGTCGGCAACGCGCCCGCGACGGTGCCGCGTCCGCCGCGCGAGCTGCGCGGCTTCAGCAAGGTGCGCCTGGAGCCGGGCGAGTCGCGCGTCGTCTCGCTGCCGTTGGACGCGCGCGCGTTCTCCTTCTGGTCGGAGGCCCAGGGGCGTTGGGTCGTCGAGTCGGGCCTGTTCACGATCGAGGCCGGGCCGAACTCCCGCGACCTGCCGTTGGCGCAGGAGCTGAAGCTGGACGTCCCGGCCCGACGGGTGCCGCTGCACGTCGAGTCGACCATCGCCGAGTGGATGGCCGACACCGAGGCGTGGGAGGCCCTGATGGCCCGGCTGCCCGAGGGTGCGCGCATCGAGTTGCCCGAGGAGGTGCTCGCCGTGGTGGGCGGCCAGCCGTTGCGCCGGTTCGCGAAGTTCCCCGACATGCCGATCACCGCCGCCGACGTGGACGCCGTCCTGGCCAGCCACGGCTGACCGCCGCCGAGGGCCCGCGCTCAGTTGCGCGTGCCGTCGGACTGCAGGTACTCCTCGTGGGTGATCGTCGTCGGGTGCTTGCGGATTGCCTTGTTGATGAAGTAGGTCACGACGCCCAGCACCGCGCCGACGGCGAGCAGGATGAGCGCGATGGAGAACTGCTCAAGGGGGCGTCCGGTCCAGGGGCCGACGAGGTAGAAGGTGCAGAGGCCGGCGACGACCGGGATCCAGGTCGGCGTCCGGAAGTGGTCGTGGTCGACCTCGTCGCGGCGCAGCACCAACACGGCCACGTTGGTGAGGGTGAACACCGCGAGCAGCAGCAGGGCGGTGGTGCCGCCGAGCTGGGAGACCTGCCCGACGAACGTGATCAGGATCGCCGCGAGGGCCGAGGTGAACAGGATGGCGAACCACGGCGTCCGGCGGCCGGGGAGGACCTTGCCGAACATCGGCGGCAGGATCGACTGCTTCGCCATGCCGTAGAGCAGGCGTGAGGCCATCAGCATGTTGATCAGCGCCGTGTTGGCGACCGCGAACATCGAGATGAACGGGAAGATCGCCGCGAACGGCAGCCCGGGGGCACCCATCTGGACCACGGTGAGCAGGGGCGTCGCACCCGTCTTCGTGAGCTCGCCCACGGGCACGATCGCTACCGCGGTGAGGGAGACCAGCACGTAGACCACGCCGGTGATCATCAGGCCGGTGAGCATGATCTTCGGGAAGATCTGGGACGGGTTCTTGGTCTCCTCGGCCATGTTGACCGAGTCCTCAAAACCGACCATGGCGAAGAACGCGACCGAGGTGGCCGCCGACACGGCCAGGAAGACGGACTTGTCCCCGGGGGTCTCGAAGACCATGGTCCGGCTGAAGTCGGCGCGGCCGTTGGTCACGGCGATGACGCCGACGAGGATCACGATCAGCAGGCCCGAGAGCTCGATGATCGTCAGGACGATGTTGGCCTTGACCGACTCACCCACGCCCCACAGGTTGACCGCCGTGACCAGGGCGATGAACGACAGGGCGATCACGGTGACCAGCCCGCCGTTGGACTCCAGGCCGAATCCCTTCATGAAGTTCTCGGCGAAGGCCCGCGAGGCGGTGGACGCCGAGGTGATGCCGGACGCCATGACCGTGAAGGCGACCATGAACGTCAGGAAGCCGATCTTGAACGCCTTGTTGGTGTAGACCGCCGCGCCTCCCGCCTGGGGGTACTTGGTGACGAGCTCGAGGTAGGCGAAGGCGGTCATCACCGCCACGGTGAACGCCAACAGGAACGGCAACCAGACCATCCCGCCGACTTCCTTGGCGACGGTTCCGGTCAGCGCATAGATGCCGGTGCCGAGGATGTCGCCAATGATGAACAGCAACAGCAGGCCCGGGCCGAGCACGCGCTTGAGTTCGTCCTTGTGCTCGGCCATCTGTTCGGTCGATCGCAGGTCCGCCATCGTGTCCCTCCTCCAGTCGGTTCCGACAGAGGCTGCACCAAAGCGGGTGCGGCGCACAGGGGGGAACCTTCCCCCTGTGCGCCGCTCGGCGATGGGCGATCAGGCGGCGTCGGGGTCCTCGGCGGCTCCGGCGAACTGCGACTGGTACAGCCGGAAGTACGCCCCCCGGGCGGCCAGCAGCTCGGCGTGGTTGCCCTGCTCGACGATGCGGCCGTCCTCCATCACGAGGATCACGTTGGCGTCCCGGATCGTGCTCAGCCGGTGCGCGATCACGAACGAGGTGCGGTCCGAGCGCAGGGCGGCCATCGCGCGCTGCAGGAGCAGTTCGGTGCGGGTGTCCACGCTCGAGGTCGCCTCGTCCAGGATGAGCAGCGCCGGGTCGGCCAGGAACGCCCGGGCGATCGTGATCAGCTGCTTCTCGCCGGCCGACACGTTCGAGCCCTCCTCGTCGATCACCGTGTCGTAGCCGTCGGGCAGCGTGTGCACGAAGCGGTCCACGTAGGTCGCCGTCGCGGCGGCGATGATCTCGTCCTCGGTCGCGTCGGGGCGGCCGTAGGCGATGTTCTCGCGGATCGTCCCGCCGAAGAGCCACGTGTCCTGCAGCACCATGCCGATCCGCGACCGCAGGTCGGCGCGCGGCACCGACGCGATGTCGACGCCGTCCAGGGTGATGCGGCCGGCGTCGAGCTCGTAGAAGCGCATGACCAGGTTGACCAGCGTCGTCTTGCCGGCCCCGGTCGGGCCGACGATCGCGACGGTCGAGCCCGGGTAGGCCTCGAACGTCAGGCCCTCGATCAGCGGCGTGTCGGGGGAGTACGAGAACGCCACGTCCTCGAAGTGCACCCGGCCCTCGAGCGGCACCGGCAGCGCCCCGGACGCCTCGGGCGACTGCTCGTCGGCGTCGAGCACCTGGAAGACGCGCTCGGCCGACGCCACGCCCGACTGCAGCAGGTTGGCCATCGACGCGACCTGGGTGATCGGCTGGGTGAACATGCGCGAGTACTGGATGAACGCCTGCACGTCGCCGAGGCTCATCTGGCCGGTCGCCACGCGCAGGCCGCCGACGACGGCGACGGCGACGTAGGAGAGGTTCCCGATGAAGAACATCACCGGCATCATCAGCCCCGAGATGAACTGGGCGCCGAACGCCGCCTCGTAGAGCTTGTCGTTGTCGCGCGCGAAGGACGCCTCGACCTCCTTCGACCGGTTGAAGACCTTGACCAGGGCGTGGCCGGTGTAGGCCTCCTCGATCTGGCCGTTGAGGTCACCGGTCGACTTCCACATGGCGGCGAACCGGCCCTGCGCGCGCTTGCCGATCGCCACCGCGGCGGCCATCGACAGCGGCACGGCGATGATCGCGATGAGCGCCAGCACCGGCGACACCCAGAACATCATGACCAGCACGCCGATGAGCGTGAGCAGGTTGCTCAGCAACTGTGACAGGGTCTGCTGCAGCGACTGGGCGATGTTGTCGATGTCGTTGGTGACCCGGCTGAGCAGTTCGCCGCGCGGCTGGCGGTCGAAGTAGCTCAGCGGCAGGCGGTCGAGCTTCGCCTGCACCTGCTCGCGCATCCGGTAAACCGACCGGTTGACCACGTCGTTGAGCAGCCAGCCGGACGCCCACATCAGCAGTCCGCCCGCGACGGCCAGCCCGAGGGCCAGGAGGCCGACGCGGCCCACGGCGTCCCAGTCGACGCCGACGCCCGGCACCACGGCCATGCCGGTGAGCATGTCGGCGAAGGTGTCCTCGCCGCGGGCGCGCAGGCCCGCGACGACGGTCTCGAGGGGGGTCCCCGCCGGGACGCCGCGGCCCACGATGGTGCCCAACAGGCCGCGGAACAGCAGGTCGGTCATCTGGCCGAGGATCTTGGGCTGCACGACGTTGGCCACCACGGCCGTCGAGGTGAGGGCGATGACGGTCAGGATCAGGGGCCGCTCGGGGCGCAGCGTGGCCAGCAGCCGGCGCAGCGAGGGACCGAAGTTGATCGCCTTCTCCTGCGGTCCGCTGCCCATCGGGCCGTGCCCGCGCACCTGCGGTCCGTGCTTGGGGCGCTCGGGGGCGTCGGTGACCTTCGGGGGCGTCTTCTCCTCGCTCATGCCGCCTCCTCCGCCGTGAACTGGGACTCGACGATCTCGGCGTAGGTCGGGGAGGTGACGAGCAACTGGTCGTGGGTGCCGACGGCCTCGATGCGGCCCTCGTCGAGCACGATGATCTGGTCGGCCCCGGCGATGGTCGCCACCCGCTGGCCGACGATCACGACCGCGGCCTCCCGCGTCTCGTCGACCAGCGCCTCCCGCAGGCGGGCGTCGGTGGCGACGTCGAGGGCCGAGAACGAGTCGTCGAACACGTACACGTCGGGCTTGGCGACCAGGGCGCGGGCGATCGACAGGCGTTGCCGCTGGCCGCCGGACACATTGGTGCCGCCCTGGGCGATCGGGGCGTCCAGCCCGCCGTTCATGCGTGCGACGAAGTCGCGGGCCTGGGCGACCTCGAGCGCGTGCCAGAGGTCCTCGTCGGTGGCGGCGGGGTTGCCGTAGCGCAGGTTCGAGGCGACGGTGCCGGTGAAGAGGTAGGGCTTCTGGGGGACGAGGCCGATCGAGGCCCACAGCACCTCGGGGTCGAGCTCCCGCACGTCGACGCCGTCGACCAGCACGCGGCCCGACGTGGCGTCGAACAGGCGGGGGATGAGGTTGACCAGCGTGGACTTGCCCGAGCCGGTCGCGCCGATGAACGCCAGGGTCTGGCCGGGCCGGACCTCGAACGAGATGTCGCTGAGCACGGGTTCCTCGGCGCCGGGATAGGCGAACGAGACGTCCTCGAAGCGGACCTCGCCGCGCCCGGCGACCTCGGTGACGGGGGAGGCGGGCGGCTCGACCGACGAATCGGTGCGCAGCACCTCCTGGATGCGCACCGCGCAGACCTGGGCGCGCGGCGCGATCATCAGCATCATCGTCGACATCATGACGCTCATCAAGATCATGGTGAGGTACTGCAGGAACGCCGTCAGCTGGCCGATCTGCATCGCGCCGGACTCGACGCGCAGACCACCGAACCACATGACCCCGACCGAGGATGCCGCCATGACGAGCTGCACCACGGGGAAGAACGTGAGCATGCGGCGTCCGACGCGCAGGGAGGTGGTGGTCAGCTCGCTGTTGGCCCGGTTGAAGCGGACGGCCTCCCACGGCTCGCGCACGAACGCGCGGATCACGCGCAGGCCGGCGATCTGCTCGCGCAGGACGCGGTTGAGCGTGTCGATGCGCCCCTGCATCTGCCGGAACAGCGGCAGCGCCTGCAGCAGGATCACGGTGATGATCGTGCCCATCACGACCACGGCCACGGCGATCAGCCAGGACAGGCCGACGTCCTCGCGCAACGCCATGAAGACCCCGCCGACCATCATGATCGGCGCCTGCACGATCATGAACGCCGTCATCATCACCAGCGTCTGCACCTGCTGGACGTCGTTGGTGGTGCGCGTGATCAGGCTGGGCGCGCCGAAGTGGTTCACCTCGCGGGTGCTGAACGACAGCGCCTTGTGGAACACCGCGGCCCGCAGGTCGCGCCCGAACCCCATGGCCGTGCGCGCACCGAAGTAGATCGCGGACGCCTGCCCGACGATCTGCACCAGCGTCACGCCGAGCATGAGCAGGCCCAGCGACCAGATGGTGGCGGTGTCACCCTGGGCGACGCCGTCGTCGATGATGCGGGCGTTCAGCGTCGGCAGGTACAGCGAGGCCGCCGTGGCGAGCAGCTGGAACAGCACGATGAGCACGATGTTGCGCACGTACGGCTTGAGGTAGGTCCTCAGCGTGGACAGGAGCATTCAGGCGTCCCTCGGGATTTCCGTGGGGCAGCCAGGCCGGCACGTGCCGGGGCCCCACCAGTTCGGCGCCCCAGCATAGCGCCCGCCCTGCGGTCAGAGGGCGCGCAGTTCCTCAGCACGGAAGTCCCGGTCGAGGACGACGCCCGCGAGGGTGATCTCGGCGTCCGAACTGGCGGCCCTCTGACGGCCCCACCAGGGCGCGGGGTGTGAACTAGGCTGCGGATGTGAACGCGACAGCGGGCCCGGTGGCCGTGGTGATCAATCCCTCAAAGTTCGATGAGGCCGACCAGGCTCGCGCGCTGATCGAGGAGATCTGTGCCGAGGAGGGCCGCCCCGCCCCCACCTTCTACGAGACCACCGTCGGCGACCCCGGCGTCGGGCAGGCCAAGCAGGCCGTTCGCGACGGGGCGTCCATCGTCTGCTCGCTCGGCGGCGACGGGACCGTGCGCGCCGTCGTCCAGGGCCTGCTCGAGGAGCGCCCGCCGGACGACGAGGCCGAGGTCCCGCTCGGCCTGCTGCCCGCCGGCACCGGCAACCTGCTGGCCCGCAACCTCCGCCTGCCGCTCGACCTGGGCGAGGCCCTGCGCATCGTGCTGACCGGCACCACGCAGCGCATCGACGTCGGCCGGGTGACGTTCGACGACGGCGACGTCGAGGTGTTCCTCGTCGCGGCCGGGGTCGGGCTCGACGCCGAGGCGATGGCCGAGGTCGACGAGGGCGTCAAGAAGCACTTCGGCTGGCTCGCCTACCTGCTGTCCGGGGCGAAGGTGCTGCTGAACCGGGGCTTCCGGGTGCGTGCGGTCGCCGACGGGCACCCCACCCGCAGCCAGCACGCCCGCAGCGTGATCGTCGGCAACTGCGGCGAGCTCACCGCCGGCGCCCAGCTCATGCCCGACGCCAAGGTCGACGACGGGAAGCTCGACGTGATGCTCGCCTCGCCGCAGGGACTGCTCGGGTGGGGCGCGGTCGCCATGGACCTGGCCAGCCGCCACCGCTTCGGGCACAGCGCCGTCAAGCGGATGCAGGCCGAGAAGGTCGAGGTCACCCTCGGCCGCCCGGTCGAGGGCGAACTCGACGGGGACGCCGTCGGCCAGGTCAGCGCCATGCTCTGCGAGGTGCACGCCGGCGGCCTGCCGATCCGCCTGCCCGCCCCGGTGGAGGGCTGGGTCTGAGCCGCACACGGTGCCCACGGCGTCGGGCTGCGGTGTCGCATTCCTGCTAGACGTGGGGGCCTCGCGGGCCGACGATGGGGGAGTGGTTCCTGATCGTGAGACCTGCCTCGCCGCCGTCGCCAGCCGCGACGCGCGGTTCGACGGCACGTTCTTCACCGGCGTGACCAGCACCGGCATCTACTGCCGTCCCTCGTGCCCGGCGCGGACCCCGGCCGCCCGCAACATCACCTTCCACGCCAGCGCGGCCTCCGCGCAGGCCGCCGGGCTGCGCGCCTGCAAGCGGTGCCGGCCGGACGCCGTCCCCGGCTCACCGGAGTGGGATGTCCGCGCCGACACCACCGCCCGCGCCATGCGGCTCATCGGGGACGGGGTCGTCGACCGCGAGGGGGTCGAGGGGCTGGCGTCCCGGCTGGGCTACTCGGTGCGGCAGACCCAGCGGCTGACGCTGGCGGAGGTGGGCGCCGCGCCGCTAGCGCTGGCTCGGGCCCAGCGGGCGCACACCGCCTGCGTGCTGCTGCAGACCACCGACCTGTCCTTGGCCGAGGTGGCCTTCGCCGCCGGGTTCGGGTCGATCCGGTCGTTCAACGCCACGATCCGGGAGGTCTACGCGGCCACGCCCACCGCATTGCGGGGGCAGCGCCGGTCGGTCGAACCCTCGGCGGCCGGCGCGGCGCGGTGGCGAAGCGGCCGGGCCCCCCGGGTCCTCGAGATCTCCCTGCGGCTGACGTTCCGCCGGCCCTTCGAGCCGGGCAACGTGTTCGGGCACCTCGCCGCCACGGCCGTCCCCGGCGTGGAGGAGTGGCGCGACGGCGCCTACCGCCGCACGCTGCGCCTGCCGTACGGGCCGGGGTTCGTGGCGCTGGCCCCGCGGCCCGGCCACATCGCAGCCACCGTGCACCTGACCGACCCGCGCGACCTCACCCCCGCGATCGGTCGCTGCCGCCGCCTGCTCGACCTGGACGCCGACCCGGTGGCGGTCGACGCTGCGCTCGCCGCGGACCCGGCGCTGGCCCCGCTGGTGGCGTCGGTCCCCGGACGTCGCGTGCCGCGCACGGTCGACCCCGACGAGTTCGCCCTGCGCGCCGTGCTCGGCCAGCAGGTGTCGACGGCGGCGGCCCGGACGTACGCGGCGCGGCTGGTGGAACACCACGGTGACCGGGTCTCCGACCCGGTGGGCGGCCTGACCCACCTGTTCCCGCGGCCGGCCGCCCTGGTTGACCCGGAGCCGTCCGCCCTGGCCATGCCCGCCTCCCGGGTGCGCACCCTCACCACGCTCGCCCGGGCGCTGGCCTCCGGCGAGGTCGACCTGTCGCCGGGCGCCGACCGCGACGCGGCGCGCGCGGCGTTGAGGGCGCTGCCCGGCATCGGGCCGTGGACGGTCGAACTCGTCGCCCAGCGCTCGCTCGGCGACCCGGACGCCTTCCCGGCGACCGACCTCGGCGTGAAGAAGGCGTGTGCGGTGCTCGGGATCGGCCACCCCGAGGACCACGCCCGTCGCTGGCGCCCGTGGCGGGCCTACGCCACCCAACACCTCTGGGCGGTCCTGGACCACCCCATCAACCACCTGCCCCAGGAGGACACATGAAGCACCGCGTGATCGACTCGCCGGTCGGCCCGTTGACCCTGGTGGTCGACGACACCGGCACCCTGTGCGCGCTCTACACCGACGGACAGAAGCACTTCCCCGGGCACGAGGCGCTGGGGGATCGGGACGACACCGTCGCCGCCGACGCCGTCGCCCAACTGGGGGAGTACTTCGCCGGTGGGCGCGAGGCCTTCGACCTGGAGCTGGCGCCGCGCGGCACCGCGTTCCAGCAGGAGGTGTGGGCGGCGCTGCGGGGGATCCCGGTCGGGGCGACCCGTACCTACGGCGACTTGGCCCGCGAGCTGGGCCGGACCGGGGCGTCCCGGGCGGTGGGGGCGGCCACGGGCCGCAACCCGATCAGCATCATCGTGCCCTGCCACCGCCTCGTGGGGGCGTCCGGTGCGCTGACCGGCTATGCCGGCGGCATCGAGCGCAAGCAGTGGCTGCTCGCCCACGAGCGGGCCGTGCGACAAGTCTGAGTGCGGGACATCCGCGGCGTGCGACACATCTGAGTGCGGTTCATGCCTCCAGAACGGGAGGAACCGCACTCAGATTTGCAGCACGGGTCAGGGCAGGATCGCCCGACTGACGGGCACGGGCCCGGTCGAGCGGCGGATGATGAGGTCGGGGTGGAACA
>DUOQ01000144.1 GCA_012838755.1 Propionibacterium sp.
AGAAGTTCGGCGGTTCGTCGGTGGCGGACGCCGCCAGCATCAAGCGCGTCGCCCAGCGGATCATCGACACCAAGGAGCAGGGCAACGACGTCGTCGTCATCGTCTCGGCGATGGGCGACACCACCGACGAGCTGCTCGACCTGGCCCAGGAGGTCAGCCCGAACCCGCGTCCGCGTGAGCTCGACATGCTGCTCACCGCCGGCGAGCGGATGAGCGCGGCCCTGCTGGCCATGGCGATCAACGACCTGGGCCACACCGCGCGCTCGTTCACCGGCTCGCAGGCCGGCGTGATCACCACCGAGAAACACGGCGACGCCCGCATCATCGACATCACGCCCGGGCGCATCCACTCGGCGCTGGAGGAGGGCGACGTCGTGATCGTCGCCGGCTTCCAGGGCGTGTCGCAGACCACCAAGGACGTGACCACGCTGGGCCGCGGGGCGTCCGACACGACCGCCGTGGCGCTGGCCGCGGCGCTCGAGGCCGACTACTGCGAGATCTACTCCGACGTCGACGGGGTGTTCACCGCCGACCCCCGCATCGTGCCGGGTGCGCAGCGCATCCCCGAGATCCGGTACGAGGAGATGCTGGAGATGGCCGCCAACGGCGCCAAGATCCTGCACCTGCGCTGCGTCGAGTACGCCCGCCGCGAGAACGTCCCGGTCCACGTCCGGTCGTCGTTCTCCGACAGGCCGGGCACCTGGGTCAAGCACATCGACGAGGAGGATTCCGTGGAGAACCCGATCATCACCGGCATCGCGCACGACCGGCACGAGGCCAAGGTCACCGTCGTCGGCGTGCCCGACCGCGTGGGTGCCGCCGCCGAGGTGTTCACCACCGTCGCCGCCGCCGACATCAACATCGACATGATCGTGCAGAACGTGTCCGTCGAGGGTGGCACCACCGCCATCTCGTTCACGCTGCCGCAGGCCGACGGCGACAAGGCCATGGACGCCCTCCGCGCGGCCCAGGGCACCATCGGCTTCACCCAGCTCATCTACAATGACAAGATCGGCAAGCTCTCGGTCGTGGGCGTCGGCATGCGCTCGCACCCGGGCGTCTCCGCGACCGCCTTCCGGGCGCTGGCCGAGGCGGGGATCAACATCGAGATGATCTCCACCTCCGAGATCCGCATCTCGGTGCTGGTCGACGGCGAGGACCTCGACAAGGCCGTCCGCGCCGTGCACACCGCCTTCGGCCTCGACGCCGACGGCCAGGCCGTCGTCTACGCGGGCACCGGTCGCTGAGACAACTGCGTTTCCGTCTGCATTTCCGGGTGGCGGGACCCCGAGAATCCTTGGGGTCCCGCCACCCGGAAATGCACCCGGGCACGCAGGGTAAGGTTGGTGCTCGACAGGGGAGCGCCCGAGGGGGCGCTGAGAGTGCGGAGCGCCGCAGACCCTCGAACCTGATCCGGTTAGCACCGGCGTAGGGAGTCGAGCTTCTCATTCGGTCCATCGGGGCCGTCCCCTCCGTAGAAGGAGGAACCCATGCCCACCATCCGCCGTACCACCCTCGCGCTCGCCGCGGCAGCGGTCGGGAGCCTCGCGCTGGCGTCCTGCGTCGCGGCGCCGGCGACCACGAGCACCCCGGACGCCCCGGGCGCGACCCCGGCGGGCACGACCGCCGCCACCCGGGCCCCCGCGAACAACGGCAAGCTGACCGTCGTCACGCACGACTCGTTCAACCTGAGCGAGGAGCTGCTCGACACGTTCAAGAGCGACTCGGGCCTCGACGTGACCTTCGTGGCCCCCGGTGACACGGGCACGCTCACCAACCAGCTCGTGTTGACCAAGGACTCCCCGCTGGGTGACGTCGTCTTCGGCATCGACAACACGTTCGCCGGGCGCGCGCTCGACGAGGGCATCGTCGCGCCGTACGAGGCGACCACGATCCCGGCCGCCGACGCCGACGCGCTGCAGGCCGACGACAGCAACCGCCTCACGCCGATCGACTTCGGCGACGTCTGCCTCAACGCCGACACCGCGTGGTTCGAGAGCAACGGCAAGGCCATCCCCGAGACGCTCGACGACCTCGTCAAGCCCGAGTACAAGGACCTCCTGGTGGTCTCCAACCCGGCCTCCAGCTCGCCCGGCCTGGCCTTCCTGACCGCGACGGTCGGCGCCAAGGGCGAGGGCTGGGTCGACTACTGGACCCAGCTCAAGGACAACGGTGTGCTCGTCGCCAAGGACTGGACCGAGGCCTACTCCGTCCAGTTCTCCGGCTCGACGGGCAAGGGCCCGCGCCCGCTGGTGCTGAGCTACTCCACCTCGCCGGCCTTCGAGGTCGTCGACGGTGCGGCCCCGACGCAGTCCCTGCTGGGCACCTGCTTCCGCCAGGTCGAGTACGCGGGCGTCATCGAGGGCGCGGCCAACCCCGAGGGTGCCGGCCAGTTCATCGAGTTCCTGCTCAGCCCCGAGGTGCAGGCCGACATCCCCGGCCAGATGTACATGTACCCGGCCGTGCGGGCCACCGAACTGCCCGAGGAGTGGGTGAAGTTCGCCCCGCTGAGCGACAACCCCCACACGGTGCCGGCCGACGAGATCGCCGCGAAGCGCGACGGCTGGATCCGCACGTGGACCTCGACGGTCGTCGGCTGACCCCGGCCACCACGTGACACGACGCGTCGGATGGACGCTGGCGGGGGCCCTCCCGCTGGCGTTCCTCGGCATCTTCTTCACCTGGCCGGTCGCCACGCTGGTCGCGCGGGGGTTCTTCCCCGACGGCGTGTTCACCCTGGCCGGCTTCCAGCAGGTCTTCTCCGAGGACCGCACCTGGCGCGTCATCGGCACGACGCTCGCGCAGGCGGCCGCGGGCACGGTCGTCGCCGTCCTGCTCGGCGTCCCGGGCGCCTGGGTGCTCCACCGCACCCGGTTCCCGGGGCGCTGGCTGGTGCGGGCGGTCGTCACGATCCCGTTCGTCCTGCCCAGCGTCGTGGTGGGCGTCGCGTTCAAGAGTCTGGTCATCTCGACCGGGCCGCTGGGCCACCTCGGCCTCGACCGGAGCTTCGCGATCATCGTCGCGAGCCTGGTGTTCTTCAACTACGCGCTCGTCGTCCGCACCGTGGGGGCGCTGTGGGCCTCCCTCGACCCGCGGACCGAGCAGGCGGCGTCCGTGCTCGGCGCCTCGCCCACGCGCGTCTTCCTCACCGTCACGCTGCGTGCCCTGTTCCCGGCCATCGCCTCGGCCGCGGCGCTCGTGTTCCTCTTCTGCGCCTCGGCCTACGGGGTCGTGATGGTGCTCGGCGGGGCGGGTTACGGCACGATCGAGACCGAGATCTGGTTCCTCACCACCCAACTGCTCGACCTGACCGGCGCCGCCGCGCTGTCGATCGTCCAGCTGGTCGTGGTGGGTGCGAGCCTCATCGTCGCCAACAGGCTCCAGGCCACCCAGGCGCGCGCCCAACGGATGCGCACCGACTCCAGCAACGAGTCGCCGTGGCGCTTCCGGCGCGACATCGGCCCCACCCTGCTGACCGCGGCGGTCGTCCTCGGCCTGCTGCTGTTCCCGATGTCGACGCTGGTCATCCGCTCGCTGACCACGGCGTCCGGCCTCGGCCTGGACCACTACTCCAACCTCGCCACCACCGGCGGCGGCACCCTGTCGGTCCCGGTCTGGGAGGCCGTGGGCAACTCCCTGCGCACCGCGACCGTGGCCACCGTGCTGGCGCTCGTGCTCGGCCTGCTCGTCAGCCTCGTCGTCTCCCGCAACCCCCGCAACGAGCTCGGACGCCGCGGGCTCGGCCTGCTGGACGCCGCCTTCATGCTGCCCCTGGGCGTCAGCGCCGTGACGGTCGGGTTCGGGTTCCTGATCACCCTGAACAGGCCCCCCCTCGACCTGCGCAGTTCGATGGTGCTGGTGCCGATCGCGCAGGCGATCGTCGCGCTGCCCCTGGTCGTGCGCGTGCTGTTGCCGGTGCTGCGCGCCATCGACCCCCGCCTCCGCGAGGCCGCGGCGGTGCTCGGGGCGTCCCCGGGCAAGGTGCTGCGCGACGTCGACCTGGCCTTCCTGACCCGCGGCCTCGGCCTGGCCACCGGGTTCGCGTTCGCGACCAGCCTGGGGGAGTTCGGGGCGACGTCGTTCCTGGCCCGCCCCGACGAGCCGACGCTGCCGGTGGTGGTGTTCCGGCTGATCGGACGCCCCGGACTCGAGAACCAGGGCATGGGCATGGCCGCGGCCGTGCTGCTGGCGGTCGGCTGTGCGCTGGTCATGGCGCTGGCTGAGAGGATGAGACCCGAGGAGGCGACGACATGGTGAACGACGCAGGCGCCGGGCTGGGCGTCCACGACGTGACGGTGCGCTACCGCGTGTCCGGCAACGACCAGCGCTACACGACGCCGAGCAAGCGGCCCGTCATCACCTGGGTGCCCCCCAAGCGGTCAGCCGCCGGCGAGGTGCGCACCGTCACCGCCGTCGACGGGGTCAGCCTCGACGTCGCGCCCGGCGAGGTCGTGGCGCTGCTCGGCGCGTCCGGCTCGGGCAAGTCGTCGTTGCTGCGCGCGATCGCCGGTCTCGAGCCGCTGGCCGGCGGCCGCATCACGTGGGACGGCAAGGACCTCCACGGCACCCCCACCCACAAGCGCAACTTCGGGATGATGTTCCAGGAGCCCGCTCTCTTCCCCAGCCTGACCGTCGGCAAGAACGTCGCCTACGGGCTGCACCAGGTGCCGCGCGGGCGCCGTCCCGAGATCGTGGCCCGCTTCCTCGAGCTGGTCGGGCTGCCCGGCTACGAGGGCCGCAAGGTCACCGAGCTCTCGGGCGGCCAGGCCCAGCGCGTCGCCCTGGCCCGCGCGCTCGCCCCAGCCCCCCGCCTGCTGCTGCTCGACGAGCCCCTGTCCGCCCTCGACCGCGGCCTGCGCGAGCACCTGGTCGAGGTGCTCGGGAAGGTGCTGCGCCGCACCGGCACCACCGCCGTCCACGTGACCCACGACCAGGACGAGGCGTTCGCGTTGGCCGACCGCGTCGCCATCCTCGCCGACGGCAGGCTGCTCCAACTCGACACCCCGGACGCCCTCTGGCGGCGCCCGGCCAGCGCCGAGGTGGCCACCTTCCTCGGCTACTCGACGTTCCTGTCGCAGGTCGACGCGGACGCCCTGGGCCTGGGCGGGCTGGCGTCCCGCCACGCGGTGGCGCTGGGGCCCGAGAGCCTCACGGTCGACCCCGGGGGGCTGCAGGTCGCGGTCCGCGAGCAGAAGGGACGCCGTGGGTACGTCGCGGTGACCGTGCAGCTGCCGAGTGGGCAACAAGCCGAGTTGCGCGTCCCCGACAGGATCGGAACCGCTACGGTCGGGGTGAGGACCGACGCGGACTCCGTGGCGGTCATGGGCTGAACGACAAGGGACGGAGCACCACATGAAGGTCGGAATCATCCTGGGTTCGGTGCGCGACGGGCGCGCGGGCGAAGCGGTCGCGAAGTGGGTCCACGAGCAGGCGCAGGGCCGCGACGCGACCTACGAGCTCATCGACCTCAAGACCTTCGACGTACCGATGCTGACCTCGGGCACGCACCCGATGATGGCCAAGAAGAAGTACGACGACGAGCGCGTGCAGGCGTGGAGCGACGCCATCGACGCGTGCGACGCGTACATCTTCGTGACGCCCGAGTACAACCACGGCGTGCCGGGCACCCTCAAGAACGCGGTGGACAGCCTCGGGCAGGAGTGGGTCGGCAAGGCCGTCTCGCTGGTGGGTTACGGCTCGGTCGGCGGCGTCCGCTCGATCGAGAACTGGCGTCTCGTGCTGGCGAACTTCTCCATGAGGATCACCCGCGCCGAGATCAACCTCATCACGTTCTTCGACTGGTCCGAGGGCCTGTTCGAGCCGCTGGAGCGCCGCGGGCAGGAGCTCTCGGACCTGTTCGACGCGCTGGAGGAGATCGCCGGCTGACCCCTCACCCGGACAGGCGCGCCTCGATGTCGCGGCTCGCCTTCTTCAGGGCCGCCACCATCGGGCGCACCATCTGCGGCTGGAAGCGGGTGGACGGCATCGCGATGCCGAGGGAGGCGACCGCCAGGCCCTCGGCATCGTGGATCGCGTGCCCGAGGGCGAGGACGCCCTGCTCCGACAACCCGTTGTTGAGGGCGAACCCCTGCTGCCGCACCGATTCCAGCCGGGCGAACAGCGCGTGGACGTCGGGGACCTCCTCGTCCTCGGCCGCCTGGTCGTAGAGGGCGCGGACCTCGTCGTCGTCGAGCTCGGCGAGGATGGCGAGCCCACCCGAGGTCCGGTGGGCCGGGAAGACCATGCCCGTGCGATGGCCGACGCGCAGCGTGCGCGTGCACTCGACCTCGGCGATGAAGCGTACGAGGCGCTGGGTGCGGATGGTCAGGGTGGCCGTCTCGTCGAAGGCGTTCATCAGCCGGCCCATCGGGCCCAGGGCGATGTCGCGCAGCCTCCCCATGGCGCCGGGGGAGTGCCCGATGCGGGCCAGCAGGGGTCCGACCCGGTAGTGGCGCCCCTCCCGCACGGCGAAGTCACGGTAGACCAGCATGGCCAGCAGCCGGTGTGCGGTGCTGGGGGCGACGCCGAGGTGGGCGGCGGCGTCCGTGACGGTGGTGGAGCCCTCGAGTTGCAGCAGGGACGCGAGCCTCAGGGCATGGTCGACGCTGGTGATGGCGTAGGCGGGACGCTCCTTGTTCGACCGGGCTGTCGGGGCCATGGGACATCCTCCCACGATGCCGGCAGAAATTCTGCTGCACAGAAAACACTTACCAGCGGGGGTGCGCAACCCGCACATTGGTTCCATGACGACGTTGTCCCCTGCGCGCACCGTGGCACGCAACACCAAGCCGGTCTGGCTGGTCATCCTGCTGTGCTTGCTCATCGTGGTCCTCGAGGGCTTCATGGGATCCCTGGTGTTCGTCGGCGCGCTGTTCGGTGCGCTTGGTGCCGGTGCCATCGCCGACGGGCTGGGACGCAAGAAGACCATCCTCGGCGCCGGCCTGGCCGCCCTGATGCTGCTCATCACCCTGCTCCTGTCCCGTCCCACCAGCGAGAAGGCCGGCGCGCCGGTCCTCGCACACTGACCAGATCCACCCGGAAGGAAAACCCGATGCCCAACACGCACCCGACACCTGTCCGCCTCGAGGCCAGGGACGCCCCCGGCCAGCCTCCCGTCACCCCCGAACTCGTCGAGCTCTACCAGGGCTTCGAGGAGGAGATGCTGATTCCGCTGTGGTACGACATCGGCAACCTGATGCCGTTCCACCCGATCAGCAAGGCCGCCCCGCACATGTGGAGCTGGAAGAACCTGATCAAGCTCGCCGAGAAGGCCGGCGAGATCGTGGCCGTCGGCCGTGGTGGTGAGCGCCGCGCGATCGCGCTGGCCAACCCGACCCTGGGTGGGCGTCCGTACGCCACCCCGACCCTGTGGGCCGCCATCCAGTACCTGTGCCCCGAGGAGGTCGCGCCGTACCACCGCCACACCCAGAACGCGTTCCGCTTCGTGGTGGAGGGGGAGGGTGTGTGGACGGTCGTCAACTCCGACCCGGTCCCGATGCGCCGCGGTGACTTCCTGCCGCAGGGCGGCTGGGCGTGGCACGCGCACCAGAACCCGTCGCAGCACTCGATGGCCTGGATCGACGGCCTCGACATCCCGTTCCAGTACGAGGTAGAGGCGACCTTCTTCGAGTTCGGCCCCGAGGAGCTGGACGCCAAGGAGACCCCCGACGTGTCCCGCGCCGAGATGCTGTGGGGCCGCGCCGGCCTCACGCCGCTCAACTTCGTCGGCCCGACGCCCAAGTCGCCGCTGCTGGCGTACCGCTGGGAGTTCACCGACGCCGCCCTGCGCGACCAGCTGCAGCTGGAGAAGGCCGGCCACCAGGTGACGGTCGAGCCCGGCCACGCCGCGGTGCGTTACACCAACCCGAACAACGGCCTGGACGTGCTGCCCACGATCCGCACCGAGTTCCACCGCATCGCCGCGGGCGCCGAGACGGCCCCGCTCAAGGAGACGGGCTCCTCGGTCTTCCAGGTCTTCGACGGCACCGGCACGATCACGGTCGGCGACTCCCTCTGGAACGTCGAGCGCGGCGACATGTTCGTCGTCCCGAGCTGGGTGCCCTTCTCGGTGAAGTCCGACGCCGGCCAGGACGGCTCCGACTCCGGTCACCTCGACCTGTTCCGCTTCTCGGACTCCCCGATCCTCGAGAAGCTCGACCTCGCCCGCGTGGAAGTGGAGAAGAACTGATGAAGCTGGCAACTGTACGGATCGACGGCGGCACCCGCGCGGTGCGCGTCGACGGCGACGACCTGGTCGACCTCGGCGCCCCCGACCTGGGCGCGTTCCTCGCCCGGGAGGACTGGCAGGACGCCGCGGCCGCGGCCACGACGGTGGTCGGACAGGCGTCCGGGGCGGAGTACGCCACGCTCGTGCCCACCCCTTCCAAGGTGGTCTGCGTCGGCCTCAACTACGCCACGCACATCACCGAGATGGGGCGCCCGCTCCCGGAGTACCCGACCCTGTTCCACAAGTTCTCCGACACGCTGATCGGCGCCGGGGACGACATCCTGCGCCCCGAGGAGACCGAGCAGTTCGACTGGGAGGCCGAGCTGGTCGTCGTCATCGGCAAGACGGTCCGCCGCGCGAAGGGCGCCGAGGCCGAGGCCGCGATCGCAGGCTTCACGGTGATGAACGACATCACCTGCCGCGACTGGCAGTTCCGCACCCGTGAGTGGACCCAGGGCAAGAACTGGGACTCCTCGACCCCGGTCGGCCCCGTCATGGTGACCCCCGACGAGGTCGGCGGCGTCCGCCCCGCCCTGCGGATCACCACGACGGTCGACGGCGAGCTCATGCAGGACGACGACACCGGCGACCTGGTGCACGACCCGGTCCACCTGGTCGAGTACGTGTCCACGATGATCCGGCTCAACCCCGGCGACATGATCGCCTCGGGGACGCCCGGCGGCGTGGGCCACGCGCGCAAGCCACCGGTCTACCTGCAGGTCGGCCAGGAGGTCACCTGCGCGATCGAGGGCATCGGCGCCGTGACGAACAAGGTCGTGGCCGGATGACCCGCACGCTCGAGGACGGCCTCCGCTGGGTGTCCGAGGGCACGGCGCTGCTGCGCCGCGCCCTCGACGGCCTGGCCACCGACGACGCGCTGGGTGCCCCCAGCGCCCTGCCCGGCTGGACGCGCAAGCACCTGCTCGCGCACATCGCCGCCAACGCGGACGCCCTGGGCAACCTCATCACCTGGGCGAAGACGGGCGTGGAGACCCCCATGTACTCCTCGACCGGCCAGCGCAACGCCGACATCGAGGCGGGCGCGGGGCGTCCGGCCGAGGAGCTCCTGACGTGGTTCGACCGCTCGACGGGCGAACTCGACGCGGGCTTCGCCTCCCTGTCCGAGGCCGAGTGGGGCTACCCGGTCGTCACGGCGCAGGGCCGCACGGTCCCGGTGTCGGAGACGCCGTGGATGCGCACCCGCGAGCTGATGGTGCACGCCGTCGACCTCGACGGTGGCGTCACCTTCGCCGACCTGCCCGAGGGCTTCCTCACCGAGCTGTCCGACGAGATCCGGGCCAAGCGCGCGGCGTCCGGTCAGGAGGTGCCCGAGGTGGACGGCTCACACGCCGACGTCACCGCGTGGCTCGCCGGCCGCGAACACGGCCCCCTCACGGTTGCCGACGGCAGCCCCGCCCCCGACCTCGGCCCCTGGCTGTGACGACGAAGAAGGAAAAGACATGAGCAACGACGCTGCTGTTTCGAACGAGGAGATGGACGTCAACGCCCGCCGGGAGGTGACGGAGGTCCGCGAGTTCACCTCGGGTGAGCGGGTCGAGGTGATCATCATCGGCGGCGGGATCGGTGGCCTGTCGGCCGCCACCGCCCTCACCCAGAAGGGCCTCACGGTCCGCGTCTACGAGCGCGCGCGCGAGTTCGGCGAGGTCGGTGCGGGCATGCAGATCGCCTCGAACTGCACCCGGATCCTCGACGACCTCGGGCTGCTGGACGAGGCCAAGAGCCTCGGCGTGGTCCCCGACCGCATGACCATGCGGGACGCCATCGACGCCCGACCCCTGCTCGACATGGACCTGCGCAAGGTCGAGGAGCGCTACGGCCACCCGTACATGGTGATCCACCGCTCCGACCTGCACGGCATCTTCCTGCGCGCCGCGCAGCGCCAGGGCGTCGAGCTGCGCGGCGGCATGAAGGCCGTCGCGTACGACAACGTGGACGGTAGCGCACGCGTCACGTTCGAGGACGGCTCGACCGACGAGGCCGATGTCGTCATCGCCGCGGACGGGATCCACTCGGTGGCCCGCCCGTCGATCGTGCAGGACGAGCCGGTCAGCTCGGCCTACGTCGCCTACCGCGGCGCCGTGCCGATCGAGCTGGCCGCCGAGAACGACATCGACCCGACCGCCGTGCAGGTGTACGTCGGCCCGGGTTGCCACTTCGTGCAGTACGCGCTGCGTGCGGGCGAGATGTTCAACCAGGTCGCGGTGTTCGAGTCGCCCAAGGCCCTCGCCGGCCAGGACGACTGGGGCACCCCCGACGAGATGGACGCCGCGTTCGAGGGCACGTGCGACCAGGTCCAGAAGGGCCTGCCGCTCATGTGGCGCGACCGCTGGTGGCGGATGTTCGACCGCGACCCGATCATGAACTGGCTCAACGGCCGCATCGCCCTGCTGGGCGACGCCGCCCACCCGCCGCTGCAGTACATGGCCCAGGGCGCGATCATGGCGATCGAGGACGGCTGGGTGATGGCCCAGCACGTGGAGCGCAACCGCACCGGGGACGGGAAGGTCGACTGGGACGCCGTCCTGGCCGCCTACAACGCCGTGCGGCCCGAGCACTGCCGCCGCATCCTGTCCACCGGGCGCGTGTGGGGCGAGTTGTGGCACCTGAGGGGGGAGGAGCGCCTCGCGCGCAACGAGGTGTTCGACGACCTCGACGTCCACGAGTGGAAGTTCACCGACTGGGTGTGGGGCCCCACCGCGCTGTTCCCCGGGGACGAGCCCGCGATGTACCAGCCGATCCCGATCGGCTGAGCCCGGCCACGGGCTCGACGCTCCTCCCGGGGTCGAGTAGCTCCCGGCAGGCCAGGGGCGTCTGTTCCCCGCGAGGGGCGTCTGCACGTGGGCGGTGCCACAGCACGAGAAAACCGGATCCACCTGGCGTGGATCCGGTTTCTTGGTCGGGGTGACAGGATTTGAACCTGCGACCTCATCGTCCCGAACGATGCGCGCTACCAAGCTGCGCCACACCCCGATTGGCCCGGTGGGCCGAGGAAGAGCATATCCCACGCGGGGCTGAATCTCACATCGCGTCCGCGCGGGGGGTCAGCGTCAGCAGGGTCACCTCGGGCGGGCACGCGAAGCGGTAGGGCGCGAACGGGGACATCCCCACGCCGGCCGACACGTGCACCTGCGCGGTGTGCCCACCGGCGGAGTGCTCGAAAAGGCCCTTGGCGTTCTCGCGGGGCAGGTCGCAGTTGGTGACGATGGCGCCCTTGCCGGGGATGCAGACCTGGCCGCCGTGGGTGTGCCCGGCCAGGATCAGCTGGACGCCGTCGGCGGTCATGGCGTCGAGGATGCGCCGGTAGGGGGCGTGGGTCACGCCGACCTCGAGCACGTCGTCCGACGCCGGACCGGCCACCGCCGCGTAGTCGTCCCGGTCGCGGTGGGCGTCCCCGGTGCCCCGGAAGCGGATCGTCCGGCCCGCAACCTCGAGTTCGGCCCGGCGCTCCTCCAGGTAGGTCCACCCGATGCCCTCCAGCGCCGCGCGGAGGGCGTCCGTGGGGAGGGGCTCGGGCGTGCGCTTCCTCGGCTTCGACGAGCCGAGGAGGTATCGGATCGGCAGGCTGAACTTCGGCAGCTCGAAGTCGTTGGAGCCGAAGACGAACACGCCGGGCACGTCGACCAGCCGTCCGAGCGAGTCGACCAGCGGCTCGACGGCATCGGGCGACGCGATGTTGTCGCCGGTCGTCACCACCACGTCGGGCTGCAGGCCGGCCAGGCCACGCAGGAAGTCACGCTTGCGGGCCTGGCGGGGCACCAGGTGGATGTCGGAGACGTGCAACAGCTTCACCGGCGTCGCCCCGGGGGGCAGCACCGCGGCCGAGAACCGGCGCACCTGGAAGGCGGTGCGCTCGATCCCCACGCCGTAGGCGACGCACGCTGCGCCGGCACCGAGGGTGCCCGCGACGAGGCGGCCGATCATCCGCGGCCCCGTCCGGGCGGATCCGTGCCCGGGGGCTTCTCCTTGGGCGGCTCCTCCTGCTTGGGCGGCTCCTCCTTCGGCGGCTCCGTGCTGGGGGGTGCCGAGGTCGGCGCCGGTTCGGGCTTCGGCTTCGGCGGCGGCGGCTTCGGTGGGCCTGCGGAGACCAGCAGCTTGATGGTGCTGTACTGCGGCGCGCTGCCCCGTGGGTTGGTGCCGAGGAACGTGCCGGCCGCGCGCGCGTTCTGGATGCGGACGATCGAGGTGCCGAAGCCGGCCTCCTGCAGCGTGGCGCGGCAGGCGTTCAGGCCCATCCCCGAGCAGCTCGGGATCGAGATGGTGGGCGGGGTGTAGGCCTTCGGCTTGACGAAGCGGTCGCGTGGCATCCCGTCGAGCGCGGCGCGCATGGCGGGCAGCCAGATGCCCTGACCGGCCTCGCGGCCGGAGCTGCCGCTGATGCGGGCTTTGCCGTCGCGGACCGGGGCGCCCTGGAGGCGTCGATCTTCGTCCTTGATGCCCTGGTAGCGCTCGTGCTCGCGGTCGATGCCGATCATGGCGGCGCCGGCGAGGTTCGGGGTGTAGCCGACCAGCCAGATGGCCTTGGTGTTGCGACCGTCGGTGCCGGTCTTGCCGGCCAGGTCGTAGCCGGAGATGTTGGACCGGGACGCCGTGCCCCCGTTGAAGGGGCCCTTCATGACGTCATTGATGCGGTCGGCGACCTCCTGGGGGATGACCTGCTCGCAGTTGGCCTGCGGCACCTCGTACTCCTTGCCCGCCTTGCTGGTGACCGACTTGAGCAGGATCGGGTCGCAGCGCATGCCGCGCGCGGCGAGGGTCGCGTAGGCGTTGGCCAGCGAGATCGGCGAGGACTCGGCGGTGCCCAGCGTGAACGAAGGGTTCCAGGAGGCCTTCTCGGGCGTCGTGCCCTGCATCTTGAGGCCGAGGGTCTCGGCCATGCGTGCCGCGTCACAGATGCCGACGTCCTGCTCGAGCGCGACGAAGTAGTTGTTCACCGATTGCTTGGTGCCGGAGTACATGTCGAACTCGCCGGCGCCACCGGCGTTGGTGACCTCCCACTTGCCCTTCTTCTCGTCCAGCGTGAAGGGGCCGTCGCAGCTGCGGAACTGCTCCCCGTTCCAGTCCTTGACCTTGGGGGCGTCGTAGCTGCGGCTGGTGGGGTAGCCCTTCGCGATCGCTGCGGCCAGCACGAACATCTTGTACGTGGAGCCGCCGAAGAAGCCGCCGGCTCCGCCGATGTCCTTCTCCATCGTGTAGTTGAGGTAGGTCTCCCCGGGGTCGGTGCCGATGTTGGGCCGGCTCTGGGCCATGCCCTTGATGAGGCCGGTTCCCGGCTCGATCATCACCATGAGGCCGATGACGGGGTCGGTGGGGTACACGTACTCGGAGACCGCGGTCTGGGCGGCGCGCTGGGTGCGGCCGTCGATCTCGGTCTGGATGATCAGGCCACCGCGCTTGATCATCCGGTTCCGCGTCGCGGTGTCGGGCCCCAGGCTGGGCATCGTCAGGAGGATCTTCTCCACGGTGTTGCACAGGTTCTGGAACTCGGACGCGACGCAGCCGTGCGGCGTCTGGGTCACCAGCCCCTGGTCGAAGCCCTCCTCCTTGGCCGCCTCCACCTGGGCCTTGGTCACGGGCGGGATGAAGTGCCACACCTCGGGCGTCCCTGACTGGGAGAGCATCACGTCGAGGACGTTGTTGCGGCGCTCGAGGGCGATCTTCTCGTAGCGGATCGGGTCGGACGTGGCCGGGTTGCGGACCAGCCCGGCGAGCATCGCGGCCTGGGGAAGGTTGAGCTCCTTGGCGGTGGTGTTGAAATACCGCTTGGCGGCCGCCTCGACGCCGTAGGCGCCCGCGCCGTAGTAGGAGAGGTTCAGGTAGCGCTCGAGGATCTCGTCCTTCGACAGCTTCTCCTCCAGCGCGATCGCGTACCGGAGCTCGAGGAGCTTGCGCGAGAACGTGCGGTCGTACGCGGCGGCCTTGGCCTCCTCGTCGTTGTCGGCGACGGCCTTGTCGAGCAGCGCCAGCTTCACGTACTGCTGGGAGAGGGTCGAGCCACCCTGCACGTTGCCGCTGGAGGTCTGCACCAGCGCGCGCAGCGTGCCGCGCATGTCGAGGGCGCCGTGCTGGTAGAACCGCTGGTCCTCCACCGCCATCTGCGCCTGCTTCATGGTGTCGGAGATCTCCGACAGCGGCACGTACGCGCGGTTCTCGTCGAAGAAGTTGGTCAGGACCGAGCCATCGGCCATGAGGACGGTCGAACCCTCGGCCGGGGGCGGGGTCTCGATGTCCTTGGGCAGGGCCTGGAGCGCGTTGGCGCTCACCTTCGCAAGTTCTGCACTGACCCCGGCCGTGGGCACGGCGAGCCCGGCCACCAGCACGCCCCCGAGCACACTCACGAGGACGAACATCAGGGCCGAATACAGTTTGCGACCGACGGTTGGGGCACGCATGGGGTACAGAGTACGTGATCAACCTGTCAGGACCGGTGCCGCCCGGGGCGCGTTCGGCCCCCTCAGGGCCGTGCGCGTGGCCCAACTGGTGGCAACACCATTGTGAAAGTTGCACACATGTGTTAACCCTATTGTTACGCCGGTGAACCTCACGCGGGCGATGAATTTGGGAAGGCTGGGCAATGACGCTCATCGAGACCGACGACTGGACGCTCCAGGCGAAGTGCCGCGGGATGCAGGACAAGCTGTTCCCCGAGGGCGCCGACCAGAAGCGCGCGCGCGCGGTGTGCATGGGCTGCGTGGTCCGTTCCCAGTGCCTGGCCGAGGCCCTCGACAACCGCATCGAGTGGGGCGTGTGGGGCGGCATGACCGAGCGGGAGCGCCGCCAGCTCCTGCGCCAGCGCACCGACATCGACTCGTGGCAGTCCGTCCTGTGCGGCAAGAACGGCACGTGACGCCTCGACAGGCCTGAAGACGCCATGAGTAGGGTGTGCCCATGACCAAGTGGGAGTACGCCACCGCGCCCGTGCTGGTGCACGCGACCAAGCAGATCCTCGACAGTTGGGGCATGGACGGCTGGGAGCTCGTCTCCATCGTGCCCGGCCCCAACCCGCAGAACGTCGTCGCCTACTTCAAGCGACCGCTCGCGGAGAACCAGTGACCACGCCCCGTGAGCGCCTCGCGGCGCTCGGGCTCGACCTCCCGCCCGTCGCGGCGCCCGTGGCGGCCTACGTGCCGGCCACGGCGTCCGGCCCGTGGGTGATGACCTCGGGCCAGCTCCCGTCCGTGGACGGGAAGCTCGTCGCCACCGGCAAGGTGGGGGCCGACCTGACGCAGGAGCAGGCCGCCGACGCGGCGCGGACGGCCGCGCTGAACGCGCTGGCGGCAGCGGCGTCCGTGACCGGCGGGCTGGACGGCATCGGCCGCATCGTCAAGGTGACGGTGTTCGTGGCCAGCACCCCCGACTTCACCGGGCAGCCGCAGGTGGCCAACGGCGCCAGCCAGCTGTTCGTCGAGGTCTTCGGTGACGCCGGCCAGCACGTCCGCAGCGCCGTCGGCGTGCCCGTGCTGCCGCTGGACGCCCCGGTCGAGGTCGAACTGACGGTCGAGCCCGCCTGAGGCCATGCAGCAACCGCAGGCGATCGACGCCGCCCTCGCCGAGCAGTACCCCGAGGCCGGCTGCGAACTGGACTTCCGCACCCCGCTGGAGCTCCTGGTCGCCACGGTGCTCTCGGCGCAGTCCACCGACCGGCGGGTCAACGGTGTCACGCCGACGCTGTTCGCGCGCTACCCGGACGCCGCGGCCTACGCAGGGGCGGACCCGGCCGAGATGGAGGAGATCATCCGGCCCACGGGCTTCTTCCGGGCCAAGACCGGCCACCTGATCGGCCTCGGGGCGGCGCTCGTGGAGCGGTTCGACGGCGAGGTGCCCGGGACCCTCTCCGGGCTGGTGACCCTGCCCGGGGTGGGCCGCAAGACCGCCAACGTCGTGCTCGGCAACGCCTTCGGCGTGCCCGGGCTCACGCCCGACACGCACTTCATCCGGTTGTCGAACCGCTTCGGCTGGGTGTCCTCGAAGAACCCCGACGTCGTCGAGCGCGCGGTCGGTGAGCTCTTCGACCCCGCCGACTGGGTCATGCTCAGCCACCGCGTCATCTGGCACGGCCGGCGTCGCTGCCACGCACGGCGTCCGGCGTGCGGGGCCTGCCCGTTGGCGGGCCTGTGCCCTGCCCACGGCGAGGGACCAACCGACCCCGAGGTGGCGGCCGCCCTCGTCCGGGAGCCGCGGGCATGAGGCGGCTGGCGCTCGGGGCGTCCGGCCTCGCCCTGCTCCTGGCTGGATGCGCCGCGCCGAGCACCGACCCCGCGCCAACGTTGCGCGTCGACCCCGCCCACGTCGCGCAGCGCGAGGCGGCCGGCATCCCCGACTGCCCCGAGACGCCCGCGGAGGCCACGACCGTGGCCGACGGGCTGCCCGACCTGCTGCTGGGCTGCCTGGGGTCCGGGCGCCAGGTCAACCTCGCCGCCCTGCGCGGCACCCCCATGGTCATCAACTTCTGGGCGCAGTGGTGCGCCCCGTGCCGCGACGAGGCCCCCCACCTGAAGGAGTTCGCCGAGCGGGCGGGTGACACGGTGCTGGTGCTGGGCGTGGACTACGCCGACCCCGACCCCGACCTCGCGCTGCGCTTCGCCGAGGAGGCCGGCTGGACCTACCCCCACCTGACCGACCCGCTGAAGAAGACGGCGGGCCCGGTGCGGTTCCAGGGCATCCCGATCACGCTGTACGTGACGGCCGAGGGCCGGATCGCCCACCGGGTCGTCGGGGGCATCACCTCCACCGAGCAGATGGTCGACGAGGCCCGGGAGCACCTGGGGGTGGAGCTGTGACCCGGCTGCCCCGCGTCCTGGCCGACCTCGCCGGCGTGCTGGCCGAGCCCGGCGGCGGCGCCCGGGTCGTGCGGGGACGCCCCGCTCGGCAGGGACGGAAGGCGGCCGTCCTCATCCTCTTCTCGGGGGCCGGGGACGCGCGCCCCGAGGACCTCGAGCTCGTCCTCGTCGAGAAGTCCGCGACGCTGCGCAAGCACGCGGGCCAGTGCGCCTTCCCCGGCGGCGGCGTCGAAGCCGCGGACGCCTCGAGCGAGGCGGCGGCGCTGCGCGAGGCCCGCGAGGAGGTGGGCATCGACGCGTCCACCGTGCGGCTGCTCGGGGTGCTGCCGCCCGCGCACGTGGCCGTGACCGGCTACGACGTGACGCCCGTCGTCGCCTGGTGGCGCGACCCGCACCCGCTGGAGGTCGTCGACACGATCGAGATCGGGGCCGTCCACACGATCAGGGTCGGCGACCTGATCGACCCGGCCAAGCGGGTGACGTGGCGCCTGCCGATGGGGTACCAGGGACCGGCCTTCGTCGTCAACGACCTGTTCATCTGGGGGTTCACCGGCCACCTGATCGACGGGCTGCTCGAGCTCGCCGGTTGGGCACAACCGTGGGACGTGCGGCGGATGGAGCTGGTGCCCGAGCGCTTCCTGCACCGGGCCGGGCTCGACACGGGCCAGTGACTCCCGGTCAGTGGCGCCGGTAGGCCTCTGGACGCCGGTGGCTCGCCCCCCAGACCTCGCGTTCGCGCCAGTCGCGGATCGCCTCCATGTCGAACCGGAACGGCACCAGCTGCGGGCGCGCCCCGGCCTTGCTGATCAGGGGGTCGAGGGGGCGTCCGTGCGGGTCGAACACGATCGGGATGTACGCCGAGGACTGTCCCCAGCCGTCGCCGGGGTAGTTCACCGAGGCGATCGCGAGCATGTTCTCGAAGGCGCGGGCCTCGAGCTGGTGGGCGCGGACGGGGTTCCAGGCGGTGGCGTTGGGCACCAGGACGACCTCGGCCCCGGCGAGCATCAGCTCGCGGGCGCTCTCGGGGAACTCCCGGTCGAAGCAGGTCATGACGCCCAGCCGCACCCCGTCGAACTCGGCGGTCTCGAAACCGGTCCCCGCGGTCAGGCCGGCCTCGGCGTCGTAGCGCAGCGTGTGCACCTTGTCGTGGCGCAGCAGGATCTCGCCGCGGCGTCCGATCACCAGGGTGGTGTTGGTGGGCCCGCCCTCGTGCTCGGCCAGCAACGTGATCGCCACGCCCACGCCCAGGTCGGCCGCCGTGTCCCGGAAGCCCTCCACCCACGGGCCGTCGACCGGGACGGCCAGCGTGAGGTCGATCGGCAGCGGGTAGCCGGTGGACCACATCTCGGGGAACAGCACGAGGTCGGCCCCGGCGGCCGCCGCCTCGCGGACGATGCGGCGCCCCAGCGTCGACGAGCCGGCGAGGTCGTTGCGGGGTGCGTGGTACTGCACCCCGGTGACGTGGAAGGTCGACCGGATGCGTGGGACCTGGTGGGGGGACGTGGCGGGACCTCCTGAGACGGGGGGGACGTGCCCCCTGATTGTTTCATGAGGTGCGGAAAGGGGGACAATGGGGTGCATGAAGCCTGCTCCGGCCCCTTGGTGGTCCCACGCCGTCGTGTACCAGGTCTACCCGCGCTCGTTCGCCGACAGCGACGGGGACGGGTTCGGTGACCTGCGCGGGATCATCGACCACCTCGACCACATCGCCTCCCTCGGCGCCGACGTGCTCTGGCTGTCGCCGATCTTCGTCTCGCCGCAGGACGACAACGGCTACGACATCGCCGACTACCAGGCGATCGACCCGATGTTCGGCACGCTGGACGACGTCGACGAGCTCGTGGACGCCGTCCACGTCCGGGGCATGAAGCTGATCATGGACCTCGTGGTGAACCACACCTCCGACGAGCACCCGTGGTTCCAAGAGTCACGCGACCCGGCCTCGCCGAAGCGCGACTGGTACATCTGGCGTCCCGAGCCCCTCAACTGGGGGTCGTTCTTCGGTGGGTCCGCCTGGGAGCAGGACCCCGCGTCCGGGGAGTACTACCTGCACCTGTTCAGCCGCAAGCAGCCCGACCTCAACTGGGAGAACCCCGAGGTGCGGCAGGCGGTGTACGCGATGATGCGCTGGTGGGTCGACCGGGGCGTCGACGGGTTCCGGATGGACGTGATCAACCTCATCTCGAAGACCTGGCCGCTCGAGGACGGCGTGCAGCACCCGGGCGAGCCGTACAGCTTCGAGATCGAGCGGGTCGCCAACGGGCCGCGCCTGGCCGAGTACCTCGAGGAGATGAACCGCGAGGTCGGCATCACCGAGCGCGAGCTGTTCACCGTCGGCGAGATGGTCGCCTGTGGCCTAGACCACGCCCGTGAGTACACCTCGCGCGAGCACGACCGCCTCGGGATGGTGTTCACGTTCGAACACGTGTCGCTGGACCACGCCGGCGGGAAGCTCTCCCCGGTGCCGCTGCACCTGCCCGACCTGAAGAAGAACCTCGCCCGGTGGCAGGAGGGCCTGGCGGGGGAGGGCTGGAACTCGCTGTACTTCGAGAACCACGACCAGCCGCGCTCGGTCAGCCGCTTCGGTGACGACTCACCCGAGCACCGGGTGGCGTCGGCGAAGGCGCTGGCCACCGTGCTGCACCTGCACCAGGGGACCCCGTACGTCTACCAGGGCCAGGAGATCGGCATGACCAACGCCGGCTTCACCCGCATCGACCAGTACCGCGACATCGAGGCCCTGGGCATGCACCGGCAGGCCACGGAGGCCGGGGTGCCTGAGGAGCAGGTGCTCGCCGGGCTGGGCGCCATGGGCCGCGACAACGCCCGGACGCCCATCCCGTGGACGGCGGAGGGCGGGTTCACCACCGGGACGCCGTGGCTGCCGCTCAACGCCACCACGGCGTCGATCAACGTGGCCGACGACGTGGCCGACCCCGACGGGGTGTTCGAGCACTACCGCCGCCTGATCGCGCTGCGCCACGACCGAGAGGTCGTGCAGCTGGGGACCTTCGAGCTGTTGCTGCCCGATCACGAGGCACTGTGGGTGTTCACCCGCACCCTCGGCGACGAGCGGCTGCTGGTGATCGCCAACATGTCGTCCCACCTCGCGGGGGTGCCGATGGGCGAGCTGCCATCGATCGCGGACGCCGAACTTCTCCTGTCCTCGGTGCACCCGGGCACCGACCTGCAGACCCTGCAGCCGTGGGAGGCCCGGGTCTACGAGCTCAGGGCCTGATCTCGGGGCCGGGACGCGGGGCGCCGGCGGCGATGGCCTTGACGTTCGCGTTGGCCTGGTCGACGGCGCCGGTGACGGCCCCGACGGTGCGGTTGGCCTCGTCGATCGTCTTCTGGGGCGCGGACACCTTGATCTTGCTCTTGCCGATCAGCGCGAGGACGCCGGCGACGACGAGCAGGATGACGGCCATCGTGAGGAACCCGAGCGTGAACGCCCAGATCGTCGACACGACGCCGGTGTACAGCGCGCTCAGCGCCAGGCCGCCACAGATGAACAACAGGGTCGCGGCCTGGATCGCGAGGTACCCGGCCGCACCGAACAGGCCCGCCCCGATGCCGGTGCTCTTGACCTGCGGCATGAGCTCGGCCTTCGCCAGCTCGATCTCACCCTTGATGATGGTCTGGACGTCCGCGGTGATGTCCTTGATGACCTCACCGATCTGCGGCTCTGCCATTCCACTTCCCCTCCGTCGGCTACGGGTCATGCTAGCGGCCGTCACAACCTGATGCGCAGGCCGTCATCGGGCGGGTCCAACTGCGACGTGAATTCCGAGTGGTCGACGCCCGCCCGCCAGCACGCCACCCGGTACGGCAGCAGCAGCGGTTCGGGGACGCGGGCCGAGGTTTCGTACAGTTCACCGACGTCGGCCATCAACTGGCTCAGGCGGTCCTGCTCGAGGTCGGGGAACCGGCGCGCCACCATGCCGAGCAGGTCGACGCGGCTGATCGGAACCCACAGGCGGTGCCCGCGCTCCTCGACGTCGTCGAAGAACCGTGACGCCCGCAGCCGGTCGATGCTCTCGGTGCCGTAGGCGCCGGCCATCGCCTGCGGGTCGACGTCGCGCAGCAGGGCGGTCAGGCGCCGCACCCACGGCACGGAGTCGTCGCGCACCGTGTAGCTCACCGCGAGGTGCCCGTGCGGGGCGAGCACCCGCGCGATGGACGCCAGCGCCCCCTCGGGCAGCGTGTGGAGCGCCTGGTGCACGTGGACGACGTCGAACGACATCGCCGCGAACGGCAGGCGCTCGGGGTCGGCGACCGTCGGGATCGCGCGGGGCGCCCGGTTCAGCAACGTGCGGACGCCGGCCCGGCTGTGGTCGCACGCGACGAGGTCGGTGCCCGTGCGGGTGAGGGCGGCCCCGAGCGGGGCGGCGGAGCGCCCCAGGAGGAGGGCGCGCGGGGTGGGAACGGGACGACCGTTCGTGGACACCGCCGCCAGCCAGTCGAGCGCGGCCTGCGGGAACGCGGGCTGGGTGGTTGCGGTCATGCGCCCGATCGTATGTCAAGGGATGGGTGCTGCTGTGGATGAATCGGCGGAGTTGTCCACAGGGCACCGATGGTCTGCGTGTTTCCGGGCGTCGATGCCGATCCTCCCCGGCGTGGACAGGGACGACGATGTGCTGCTGGTGACCGGCGACGGCGCGACGCGCGACGCGGTCGAGTCGACCGCCGCGGCGCTCGGCCTGCGGGTGACCGTGGTGCGGGGTGCCGACGAGGCCCTCCCCGGATGGGAGGGCGCCCGGGTGGTGCTGGTGGGCGGCGACCGGGCGGCGGCGCTGGCGTCCCTGGGGCCACGGCGGCGTCCGCACGTGTACCTGGTCGGCCACGAGCCCGCCGAACTCGGTACGTGGTCGATGCCGTTGGGCGCCGAGGTCATCCCCCTGCCGCAGGGCGTGGCGTGGCTGGGGGGCGTGCTGGAGGCCGACGCCGGTTCGGAGTCACGCACGGTGGCGGTCGTGGGCGGTTCGGGCGGAGTGGGCGCCTCGACGCTCGCCGCGGGACTGGCCCTGGCCGGGGCGCGGCGCGGGCTGTCGAGTGCGTTGGTGGACCTCGACCCGCTCGGTGGGGGCATCGACCTGGTGCTCGGGGCCGAACGGGTCCCCGGGTGGCGCTGGCCGCGGCTGGTGGGCGCCCGCGGCGAGGTCGGCGACGTGCGGGGCGTGCTCCCGGAGGTGGGCGGGGTGACGGTGGTGGCGATGGGGCGCGGCGCCGACGACGGTTCGCTCACCCCGGCATCGGTGCACGCCGTCCTGGGCTCGCTGGGCCGGCACCACGACCTCGTCGTGCTGGATCCCGGCCGGGGCCCGATCCCCGCGGTCCGCCAGGTGGTCCGGGGTGCGGGGGCGACGGTGCTGCTGTCCGGGGGTGGGGTGCGTGAGGTCGCCGCGGCGGCCCGCGTCGCCGCGGAGCTGGAGGCACGCGCGGCCGGCGTCGTCGCCC
>DUOQ01000145.1 GCA_012838755.1 Propionibacterium sp.
ACCTTCTTCGTGGTGGCGCACAGGGCCAGGCGCGACGAACGCACGTCGCCCTCGCTCTTCAGGACAGGGCACTGCTCGTAGAACGTGCTCATGTGCGTGGCCGTCTCGAACAGGTAGGTGCACAGCTTGTGCGGCTGCAGGTCCTGGGCGACGCCGGCAACGACCTCACCGAAGCGGCTCAGCTGCAGCGCGAGGGCTTGCTCGGCGGGCTCGGTCAGCACGGTGACGTCGGACCAGGCGATGTCCTCGGCCTCGGCGCGGCGCAGGATCTGGTTGGCGCGGGCGTGGGCGTACTGCAGGTAGGGGCCGGTGTCGCCGGTGGTCGCGGTCATCCGCTCGGCGTCGAAGACGTAGTCCTTCTGCAGCTGGTTGCTGAGGTCGGAGTACTTCACCGCCGCCATCGCGATGGGACGCGTCGCGACCTCCTCGGCCTCGTCCAGCAGTGACTGCAGCGTCACGGTGCCGCCGGCGCGCGTGCGCAGCATCTTGCCGTCGTTGCCCAGCACCGAACCGAAGCCGACGTGCTCGGCGGTGACGCCCTCGGGGAGGTAGCCGGCCATCCGTGCCACGGCGAAGACCTGCTGGAAGTGGTGGCTCTGCGGCATGCCGACGACGTAGATGATGCGGTCGGCGTCCAGCTCGGTGGTGCGGTAGCGCACGGCCGCGAGGTCGGTGGCCGCGTAGCCGAAGCCGCCGTCGCTCTTGCGGACGATCAGCGGGGCCTCCTGGCCCTCGATGAACACGCACAGGGCGCCGTCGTCGACGACCGCAATGCCCCGCTGCTCGAGGTCGGACGCCACCCCGGCCAACATGTCGTTGTAGATCGACTCGCCGGCCAGGTCGTCGTCGGTGAGCAGGACGCCGAGGCGGCCGTAGGCCTCGTTGAAGCCCTTCTTCGAGACCTCGATCAGGGTCAGCCAGATCGCCCGGGTCTCCTCGTCGCCTGACTGCAGCGCGACCACCCGGCGCCGGGCGGCGTCCGCGAACGCCTCGTCGGACTTGAAGCGCTCCTGGGCGCGCTTGTAGAGCGCGACCGACCCGTCGAGGTCGAGGGTGCCGGCATCGATCCCCTCGTCGAGGATGAACTGCACGAGCATGCCGAACTGGGTGCCCCAGTCGCCGATGTGGTTCTGCGGGATCACCGTGTGCCCGCAGGCGGTGAGCACGCGGTTGAAGCAGTCCCCGATGATGGTCGAGCGCAGGTTGCCCACGTGCATCGGCTTGGCGACGTTGGGAGCCGAGTAGTCGATGACGACGGTCTGCGGGTCGGACGCCTGCGCGATGCCGGTGTCGGGGTCGCCGAGCAGATCGGTGACCGCCTGCGCCAGCACGGACGCCTTGAGCCGGAAGTTGATGAAGCCCGGGCCCGCGACCTCGAGGGGCTCGCACAGGTCGGCCACGTCGATGCGGGCGATCAGGTCGGCGGCGACGTCGCGCGGGGGGCGTCCCTCGGCCTTGGCCAGGCGCAGTGCCACGTTCGACTGGAAGTGACCGAACTGGGGCTTGGTGGCGGGCCGCATCTCCGGGTCGATCCCGGCGGCGGCCTCGACGCGCTCGGTGAGCAGCGAGGCGAGGGATTGCATGATGAGCATTCTCCCACACCAGCATCCGTGGCCCACCCCGGCCCCACTACGCTGGTCGCACTCGCGAAGGAGGACCATGCCCAACTCGACCGCTCGTCTGGCCAACATCCTGATGGTCGCCGCTCGGCACGCCGGCCCGGCGCTCACGGCGACCGGGGCATCGGACCCCTTCGGCGTGGACGAGGCCGTCGCCCAGCCGGGCTCGGGGTCGCCCGAGAAGCTCGCCAGCGACCTGGAGAGCCTGGGCGCCACCTTCGTGAAGCTCGGCCAGCTCATGTCGACGCGCTACGACCTGCTGCCGGCCCCCTACACCGAGGCCCTGCAGCGACTGCAGGACGGGGTCGAGCCGTTCGGGATCGACGACGTGCACCGCACCATCGAGGAGGACCTCGGCGCCCGCACCCGCGACCTGTTCAGCGAGTTCGACGAGGTGCCGCTGGCGTCGGCGTCCATCGGGCAGGTGCACCGGGCGGTCACGCGGTCGGGGCGCGACGTCGTGGTGAAGGTGCAGCGGCCGGGGGTCCGCGAGCAGGTGCGCGGCGACATGGAGGCCCTCGACCAGGTCGCCAAGCTCGTCGACGCCACCCGGGTCGGGCGCCGCGTGGGCACCCAGGCCATGCTGGCCCACTTCCGGCGCACGTTGGCCGACGAGCTCGACTACCGCAAGGAGGCGGCCAACCTCGAACTGTTCGGACGCCTCGCGGAGTCGGAACCGCTCATCGTCGTGCCGAAGCCGTACCGCGACTTCAGCTCCTCGCGCGTGCTGACCATGGAGCGCATCGCGGGCAAGAAGGTCACCGACGTCGGCCCGCTCGGGCTGATGGACATCGACGGCCCCGCCCTGGCCGACGCCCTGTTCGGGTTCATGCTGCGCACCATGCTCGACGAGGGGCTGCTGCACGCCGACCCCCACCCGGGCAACCTGCTCGTCACCGACGACGGGAAGATCGGCCTGATCGACCTCGGCATGGTCACCACCGTCCCCAAGCGCCTGCAGTCGCGGCTGATCAAGCTGCTGCTCGCGGTCTCCGAGGCGGACGGCGAGGCGGTGGCGGCGACGCTGGCGTCCCTGGGCCACCCGCTGGAGGACTACGACGCCGCGAGCTTCCGCGACGAGGTGTCGCACCTGGTCTCGGGCACCCTGTCGCTGGGGGCCGACCTCCAGGCCGGGACGATCCTGGTCGAGCTCGTGCGCCTCTCGGGCGACCACGGGTTGCGGCCGCCGGCCGAGATGTCGCTGGTCGGCAAGACGCTGATGAACCTCGACCAGAGCGCCCAGCACCTCGACCCCTCGTTCGAGCCGGCCGCCGCGATCGCCGACCACCTTCCGCGGGCGCTCACCGCCAGCGCGAAGCCGTCGCTGGCCACCGTCGCCGTCGGCGCCCTCGAGACCAAGGAGTTCGCCGAGAACCTGCCCCGCCGGGCGAACCAGATCGTGTCGGCTCTGGCCGACGGCGAGCTCGAGTTGCGCGTGCGGGCCATCGACGAGGACCGCGTGATGCGCGACGCCCACCGCATGGTCAACCGGCTGACGACCGGCGTCGTGCTCGCCGCCATCACGATCGCGGCGGCGCTGATGACGCGGTCGGGCACCGGCCCGACGCTGCTCGGCTACCCGGCCCTGGCCGTGGTGTTCTTCCTGCTCGCCGCGGTCGGCGGACTGGCCCTGGTGGTGTCGATCGTGCTCAGCGACCGGCGCAGCGCCAAGCTGGCGCGGCAGTCCCAGCAGCGACGGGACTCGGCGATCCACTAGCGTCGAGCGGCGTTGACCCCTAGCCTGTCGCGATGGACGCGCTCGCCGCCCGACTCGCCCGGCTGGTCGCCCACCCGACCATCGCGGCCGTCGACCCCGCCGACACCGACCCGGGACCCTTCGAGGCGCTGCACGCGACCCTCGCCGAGCTCTACCCGCGGTTGCACGCGGCGTGCGAGCTCACGCGCGTCGGGCCGCACGGGTTGCTGTTCCGCTGGCCCGGCAGCGACCCGGACGCCGAGGCGCTCCTCCTCATGGCCCACCTGGACGTCGTCCCGGTGGCCGGGCAGGAGTGGAGCGGCGACCCCTTCGAGGCCCGCGTGGTCGACGGCAAGCTCGTCGGGCGCGGCACCCTCGACGACAAGGGCATGCTGCTGACGGTCTGCGAGGCGGTCGAGGCGCTGGTCGCCCGGGGCTTCGAGCCGCGCCGCGACGTGTGGCTGCTGTTCGGCGACAACGAGGAGGTCGCCGGGACCACCGCCCGGGCGGCGTCCGACCTGCTACGCGAACGGGGCGTGAAGCCCTGGCTGGTGCTCGACGAGGGCGGTGCGGTCGTGGAGCCCGGCGTCCTGCCCGGCGTCGACCGGCCGG
>DUOQ01000146.1 GCA_012838755.1 Propionibacterium sp.
CCGTCGTCCGGCGCGGCGCGGTGGTGCGGGGAGCGCTCGCCTCGGGCGCTGTCGTTCGCGGTGCGGCGGACGCGGTCGTCGGCGTCGGCGTCGGCGAGGGGGACGGGCTTGGGGTGGGCGCTGCCGAGGGCGTCGGTGTCGGACGCACCACGGCTGCCGCCACGGCCGGCTGGCCCCACGGGTCGTCAGCCGGTGCAGCGGGCTGCAGGATGGCGTTGGCGACGGCGTACACGAAGAAGCCGATGCCGACGAGGACGCCCACGGCCAGGGCATAGACCCACCACGGGATCATCCACAACTGGAAGCCCCCGTGGCGTCGCATCAACCTGCGTAGTTCACCCAGCCACATGGGGAGCATTGTGGCAAAGGATGCCGCGATTTCCCCACGTCGCCCCCGCCACGTCTCAACCCCAACGCGAGGGTCGGGCGCCGATCTCCCCCGGGCGACCCGGCCTCAGTCGGACAACGCCCCCAGCACCAGCCAGGCCAGGCCGTCGTAGGAGGGGTGCAAGCCGTCGGCGTGGTCGGCCAACAACAGCGCCGCCGCGCGCTCGGCAGCCTCGGACGCCACCTCGCGCACCGCCCACCGCTCGGGCACCAGCCGCAGGAGCGCCACGCGCAGGCCGGCGTCCGCCTCGCCGAGGCCGATCGGCTGGCCGGGCAGGCGTCCGACCCCGAACCCGTTGGCCAGTCCCTGGACCGCGGTCGTCCACTCCCCCTCGTCGCCGGCACCCAGCAGCGCGGCCTCGAGGCCCCCGCCCAGCACGGCGGTCAGGTCCAGCGGCGGGACGCCGAGGCGCAGGGTCGCCAGCCACAACCGGGTCGCGACGACCCCCCGTCCGGGGGCATCCGGCGACGCGGCCAACGCCTCGCAGGCCTGGACCAGCAAGGCCTCGTCGAGGGTCTCGGTGGCCACGATCGCGGCCACCGCAACGCCGAAGAGGTCCTCGCGGGCGAGCCAGTCCTCGCGCTCCAGCCAGTCGAGCGCGGACTCGGGTTCGAGCACCGCGCGGCGCGCCAGCGCCCCGGCCACCAAAGCCCCGACCGCAGACGGCACCGCCGACGGACGCTTCGATTTCAGCGCCGTGACGAGGTCGGCCAGGAACGGCTCCAGGGCGGGCATCGCCGACACCCGCAGGCGCGACACCCCCCGCACCCCGTGCACGGCCACCTCGCGATGGCCGGGGTCCCACACGAGGACCGAGGTCGTGTCCTGGGTCCCCATCTGGACGCCGGGGCCCGGCACGACGGCCAGGTCGGGGGTCTCGAGCAGGAGCTCCGGGTCGTGCGGCGCCACCACCAGGTCGGGCATCCATCCGGGCAGGACGCCGGCGGCGGCCGCGGCGTCCGGCACCTCGGAGAACTCGATCGTGGTCTGGTGGCGTCCGAAAGCGCGCAGGGAGCCGGTCGGGTGCGCGAGGTGGAACGCCGCCACCCCGTCGCCGAGGCCCTCGCCCCGGCGGTCGGCGGCGGTGAACACCGGACGGTCAGCGGCCACGCGCAGGAAGCCGAGCCGCACCCGGGCCAGCAGGCAGGGGCCCACCGCGTCCACCGGCGCCACGAGCACGAAGCCCTCGGTGTCGCAGGACCACGACCAGCCGCACCAGCCGGGAGCGACCGTGGCGGCCATGCCCAGCGGGGGCAGCGCACGCTCGACATCGGCGGTGTTGTCGAGCGACACGATCGTCGTCCAGCCGGCCTCGTCGCCGAGGTGGCGCAGGCGTGCCGTGAAGGAGTCGGCGGTGGTGAGCCGGGCCTCCGACTCGTCGGGCTCCCAGCCGGGCACCGGGTCGCCGGGCAGCCCGAAGGCGAACTCGACGACGTCTCCGCCACCCCGCCGGACGAGGAGGCCACGGCCTCCCCCGGTCAGGGCGCAGCTGAAGCCCCAGCTCACGAGCCGGGCACCTCGACCACGCCCGCCGCGCCACTGGGCTGGCAGACGCCGCACCAGTAGAGGTTGCGCCCGCCCAGGTCGGCCGTGGACACCGATGTGCCGCACACGTGGCAGGGCAGGTTGGCCCGCCGGTAGACGTACACCTCGCCGCCGTGCCGGTCCACGCGCGGGTCCCGGCCCATCGCGTCGGGGGTGTGGTCGTCGGCGACGGTGTCGATGCGGCCCACCTCGACCGCGGCGCGCATCAGCGCGACGAGGTCGGCCCAGACCGCGTCGAACACGGCGCGGGGCAGCTTGTTGCCCGGCAGCATCGGGTCGATCCGGTGCCGGTGGAGCACCTCGGCCCGGAAGATGTTCCCGACACCCGCGAACGCCTTCTGCTCCATCAGCAGGGCGGCGATCGACTTGCGCGAGCGCGAGACCACCGCCCAGGCGCGCTCGGGGTCCGCGTCTGAACGGATCGGGTCGGGACCCGAGTCGGCGATCACCGCCTCCCGTTCGCCGGGCGTGATGAGGCGGCACCACTGGGGTCCGCGCAGGTCGGCCGCGAGGCGTCCGTCGGTGATGCGCAGGCGCAGGGTCAGGGGGTTGGGCGGCGGGAAGTCCTCATTGAACCGGAACTTGCCGATCAGGCCGAGGTGGATCCAGACGGTGCCGGGGTCGAAGTCGACCAGCAGGTGCTTGCCCACCGAGTCGGCGCCGGTGAGCACCTGGCCGTCCAACAGCGCGGCCGCCTCGGCGAACCGGTCCTGCGGCGAGGTGACCGCCACCGGACGCCCGCCGAACTCCCGCGTCAGGGCGCGGGCGAGGCGGTGCGTGACGTGTCCCTCGGGCATGGCGGGCAGTGTAGTCGCGCCCCCGCTGGGCCCGACCCGTGGCGGACCGAAACCCCGGGCGGGCCCTGCCCGACGCTCCCGCCTCCGACCCCCAGGGCGACCCGACCCGTGTGCTGGAGACCCGGCTCGACGTCGCCCGCAAGGGGTACGCCCTGGTCTCCGACATCCTCACCCCGCAGCAGATCGGGTTGGTCGTCCTCCTGGGCGTGCTGGCGGGGGCCCAGGCCGCGCACGGCGTCGGTGAGGGGGTTCACGCGCTGAACGCTCGTTCACCGGCGGTGCCCGGCCTCGTAGGCGTCCAGCATGGCAAGGCGACGGACGTGGCGCGGGTCCTCGGAGAAGGGGGTCTCGAGGAACACCTTCACCATCTCGAGGGCGTCCGGCAGGCTCTGCATGCGCCCGCCGAGGCTGAGCACGTTGGCGTCGTTGTGCTCGCGGGTGAGACGCGCCATCACCGTGTTGTAGGCCAGCCCGGCCCGGACGCCCTTCACCTTGTTCGCGGCGATCTGCTCGCCGTTGCCCGAGCCGCCCAGCACGATGCCGAGCGAGCCCGGTTCGTTGGCCACGGCCTCGGCCGCGGGGAGCACGAACTCGGGGTAGTCGTCCTGGGCGTCGTAGGTGCGTGCCCCGTGGTCGACCACGTCGTATCCGAGGGCCGTAAGTTCCTTGACCAGGTACTGCTTGAGGTCGAAGGCCGCATGGTCGGTCGCAATGTGAACGCGCATGCCCCAGTGTGGCCCACGACCCCGCCCCCGCGCACGGGCCCGAAGGGCATCAGTCGAAGATCGGCCCCACGGTGCGGGTGCGCTTGAGCTCGTAGAAGCCCTCGTACTCGGTGACGAGCGCGAAGCCGTCGAACAGGCGTCCGGCCTGCTCCCCCTTCGGCGCCGGCGAGATCACCGGGCCGAACAGCCCCTTGCCGTTGAGGTGGATCACCGGGGTGCCCACCTCGTCACCGACCAGGTCCATGCCCGCGTGGTGGCTGCGGCGCAGCTCGTCGTCGTGGGCGTCGGTCTCGCCCAGCTCGGCCAGCGCCGTCGGCAGGCCCACGTCGGTGAGGGCGCCCTCGAGCGCCTCGCGTCCGCGCTCCTGCCCGCCCGGGTGGTAGCGCGTCCCGATGGCGGTGTAGAAGTCGCGCAGCGCTTCCTGGCCGTGCTCGCGCTCGACGGCCAGGGCCACGCGCACGTCCGCCCACCCGGCGTCCATCGATGCCCGGTATTCGGGGTTGAGGTCGCGCCCCTCGTTGAGCACGGACAGGCTCATCACGTGGAACTTCAGCTCGATGTCGCGCACCTTCTCGACCTCGAGCAGCCAGCGGGACGTCATCCAGGCCCACGGGCACATCGGATCGAACCAGAGGTCAACCTTCTGCGTCATGGGTTCCACCCTAGCGGCGTGTCCCACACTGAAATGTTGGGGCCCCACCGCCGGGCCTCCGACGGCTAGGGTGGGCCAGTCAATCCCCCGCTGAAAACCGAGGATTCCGCCCATGTTCCGCGCCAACATCACCCGCGCCGAGGCAAACACGCGTTCTGGCCAGGTCACCACCCAGTCCTACGAGGTCACCGTCGACCTCACCGGCAACCGCCCCGACGGGACGCCGCTGGCCGACCCGACGACCACCTTCACCTCGACCACCGTCGCCCGCTTCGGGTCCATCGCCTGCGTGACGAACGTGAACCTCATCGCCGACGAGGTGGTCAGCGCGACGCTCGACGGCGAGGCCGTCGCGGCCGAGGCCTTCGACGGGGAGCACCTCACGCTGTCGCTCGACGAGGGTGACCACGTCCTCGAGGTGACCGCGGTCATGCGCTACTCGCGCACCGGCGAGGGCCTGCACCGGTTCGTCGACCCGACCGACGACCGCACCTACCTCTACTCGCAGTTCGAGGTCGCCGACGCCCGCCGCATGTTCGCGACGTTCGAGCAGCCCGACCTCAAGGCGACGTTCCAGTTCACCGTCGTGGCCCCCCAGGAGTGGACGGTGCTGTCCAACTCCCCCGCCGTCACCCCGACCGCGGTCGACGACCGGTCCGCCCGCTGGGAGTTCGCCCCCACGCCGCGCATGTCGACCTACATCACCGCCGTGTGCGCCGGCGAGTTCCACTCCGTCGAGGACACCTACACCCGCGCCGACGGCAGCGAGATCCCGCTGTCGATCCACGTCCGCCAGTCGCTGGCCGAGCACCTCGACGCCGACCGCATCTTCGAGACCACCAAGCGTGGCTTCGACGTGTTCGAGCTCCACTTCGGACGCCCCTACCCCTTCTCCGACTACGCCCAGGTGTTCGTGCCCGAGTTCAACTTCGGGGCCATGGAGAACGCCGGCTGCGTCACGTTCCGCGACGAGTACATCTTCCGCTCGCGCCAGACCGTCGCCGCCTACGAGGGCCGCGACAACACGATCCTGCACGAGATGGCCCACATGTGGTTCGGCGACCTCGTCACGATGACCTGGTGGGACGACCTGTGGCTCAACGAGTCCTTCGCCGAGTGGGCGTCCCACTTCGCCCAGGACGAGATCCGCGCGCAGTACGACGACCGCGCCAACCCGTGGGCGACCTTCTGCAACAGCCGCAAGACGTGGGCCTACCGCCAGGACCAGCTTCCCTCGACCCACCCGATCGCCGCCGACATGCACGACCTCGAGGCGGTGGAGCTCAACTTCGATGGCATCACGTACGCGAAGGGCGCCTCGGCGTTGCGCCAGCTCGTCGCCTTCGTCGGCAAGGAGGACTTCCTGGCCGGCGTCCGCAGCTACTTCGAGCAGCACGCCTGGGGCAACACCCAGCTCGACGACCTGCTGCAGCACCTGGAGACGTCCTCGGGCCGCGACCTGTCGTTCTTCACCACGCAGTGGCTGCAGACCGCCGGCGTGAACACCCTGGCCGCCGACTGGGGCATCGACGGCGACGAGGTCTTCACCCGCTTCGGCATCCGGCAGTGGGCCTCCCCCCAGTGGCCCACCCTGCGCCGGCACCGCATCGCGGTCGGCTGCTACAACCTCGTGGACGGCGTCCTGACCAGGACGCAGCGCTTCGAGTTCGACATCGACGGCGAGCACACCGACGTGCCGGAGCTGGTCGGCCAGCAGCGCCCGGACCTGCTGCTGCTCAACGACGACGACCTCACCTACGCCAAGATCCGGCTCGACGGCCGCTCGCTGGCCACGCTGGTGGAGCACATCCACGTCCTCGACGACGAGCTCGCCCGGGCGCTGGCCTGGGGTGCCACCTGGGACCTCACCCGCGACGGCGAGATGGCGGCCGCCGACTACGTCGAGCTGGTCCTGCGTGGCGTCGGCGTCGAGACCGACCTCACGGCCGTCAACGCGCTGCTGCTGCAGGCCCGCACCGCGATCGACTACTACGCCCCGCGGGCCGACCGCCGGGCGCTGGCCGACCGCTTCACCGGCGGACTCGCCCGCCTGCTGAAGGACGCCGAGCCGGGTTCGGACCACCAGCTCTCGATCGCCCGGGCGCTCGCCCTGTCGGTCAACGACGAGGACGGGGCGGCCGTCCTCCGGGCCTGGCTCGACGGCACGGAGGCCCCCGAGGGCCTCGCGGTCGACACCGACCTGCGCTGGCGCCTGCTCACCGAGCTGGCCCGCGTCGGCGCCGCCGGCGAGGCCGAGATCGCCGCCGAGGCGGAGCGCGACCGCACCGCCACCGGGGCCGAGAAGGCCGCCGGCGCGCGGTCGGCCTCGAAGGACGCGGCCGCCAAGGCCGAGGCCTGGGCCGCGGCCACCGAGCGCGAGACGCCCAACGAGACCCACTTCCAGATCTGTGCGCAGTTCTGGCAGCTCGACCAGGACGACATCCTGACGCCGTACACCGACCGCTACCTCGAGGTCGTCGACGCCATCGGGTCCCAGCGCGGGCCGTGGGCCACGGCGTCCACGACGATCCGCCAGCACGTGCTGGGGCTGCTGTTCCCCCGTCCGCTGGCCGACCGCGCGTTCATCGAGAAGCTGGACGCCTTCCTCGCCGAGCGCACCCTGCCGGAGTCGGTGAAGCGCCTCGTCCTGGAGCGTCGCGACGACGCCGTGCGGGCGCTGGACAACCAGGAGCGCTGACTCCCCTCATGGAGTGCACTTCGAGGCGGCGTTTCTATCGCTGGAGCGATAGAAACGCCGCCTCGAAGTGCACTCCATGAGGGGAGTCAGCGCTCCTGGTTGTCCAGCGCCCGCACGGCGTCGTCGCG
>DUOQ01000147.1 GCA_012838755.1 Propionibacterium sp.
AAAACCACCGGCGGCACCGAACCCCTCGGAGGAGTCCCTCATGTCCGTTACCCGTCGCCTCGCCGCCGTCGGCGCTGCCGCTGCTCTCTCGGTGACCGGCCTCGCCGTCGCCGCCCCCGCCACCGCCCAGGCTGCCACCTGTGAAGCCGCCGCCTCGGTCAAGGACGGTACGTACAACATCTCGAAGCGCATCCTCGGCAACAACGAGGTCGCGCCCGGTGGAGAGGTCACCACCGAGATCACGGTGAAGGCCGGAGCTACGTTCGAGACTGTCAAGCAGATCGTCGACTACCACCCCGCGGAACTCGAGCCGGTGAGCGTCCGCACCGAGGCATACTTTGCCGGCGGGGGGCACAAGTGGGTCGACGACGCCTTCTCGGTGCTGTCGCCGACCGCGACGGCCGTCAACAGCTCGGGCTGGACCGTCGCTCTCGGTCACGTCACCGTGCGAATCACGTACAAGGTCTCCGAGGACGCGGAGCCCGGCTCGCTGCTCAACGATCCGAGCGGCCTCAAGGTCGTCTACGGGATCACTTCGGACACGGTCGCTGACGACATGGGTGTCTGCGTCAAGATCCGCGAGAAGAACGTCGTCGAGAACGTGACCGGTTCGCTCGACGGCATGGGCCTCGGCTCGGCTACCGGTTCCGCCGACGGCGGCTCGGCCGGCTCGCAGATCTCGTCTGATCCGTCCGGCTTCGTCGCCGACGTCATCAACCAGCTCGACCTGGGCCAGATGCTCGGCCTCAGCTGATCCGACCCCTCACGACGACGGGCCGCGGGGATCGCCCCGCGGCCCGTTCGCGTGCGTGACGGCCGGCGACCCGTCCGGGAGCGCAGGATCGGAGAAGCGCGCGGGGCCGTCGGCTCCTAGCGTGGATCCCAGCCGCCGCGCCCCGGCGGCACCCGACCCGCTCAGGAGGCACGCCATGTCCGCGCACCCCGTCGGCGCCACCGTCTGGATCGACTTCGGCTCCAACGACTTCGCCGCCAGCACCACCTTCTACCGCGAACTCTTCGGCTGGGAGTTCACCGACAGCGGCCCCGACACGAACCACTACACCATGATCACCAACGACGGCGCGCTGGTCGGTGGCGCGATGGACACCTCTCGGATGACGTGCCCGGAGGGCGGCCCGATCCCCAGTTCCTGGGACGTCTACCTCGCCGTCGACGACGTCGACGCCCGCGCCGAGAAGGCCACCGCCGCCGGCGCGACCGTCATCGTTCCCCCCGGCGACGCCGGCGCTGCGGGCCGCTTCGCTGTGGTCGTGGACCCGACCGGCGCCACCATCGGGATGTGGCAGGCCGGTGACACGACCGGCTTCGAGTTCACCGGCCAGCCCGGCTCGCCGGTGTGGTTCGAGGTGATGAGCCAGGACATCGAGGCCACCAAGGCCTTCTACTCCGAGGTCTTCGACTTCGACCCCACCCCGATGGGCGAGCCGATGGACGAGGACGCCGAGCGGGGCGCGTTCGTCTACTACACCAACGGCCCGCAGGAACAGGCCTCCAGCGGCATGTGCGACGCCAGCGGGTTCGTCCCCGCCGAGGTGGGCTCGTTCTGGCGCGTCTACCTCGCCGTCGAGAGCTGCGACCCCGCCGTCCGCCGGGTCGAGGAGTTGGGCGGAAAGCTGCTCGACGGCCCCGACGACTCGCCGTTCGGGCGGATCGCGACCGTCGCCGACCCGCAGGGCGCGACCTTCCAGATCGCGGCGCCGTCGGAGGCGGTGCCGGAGGGCTCGGGCGGCTGAACCGCTACCGCCACCAGTCGTCGAGCGGCGACGCCGGGACGGCCCGCTTGTGGCGCGAGCCCAGGTACAGCCGCTCGATGCGGGCGGCGGCCTCGGCGGGGACGCCGTCGCGGCCCTCGAGGTAGTCATCGATCTGCTCGTACGTCACGCCCAGCGCCTCCTCGTCGGGCAGCGCGGGCCGGTCGTCCTCGAGGTCCGCGGTGGGCACCTTCCGCCACGTCGACTCGGGCGCCCCGAGATGCGCCAGCAGCGCGGCGCCCTGCCGCTTGGTGAGGCCCGTCAGGGGCGTGAGGTCCACGCCGCCGTCGCCGTATTTGGTGAAGAACCCGGTGACGGCCTCGGCGGCGTGGTCGGTGCCGACGACGAGGAGTCCGAGCTGCCCCGCGACGGCGTACTGCGCGATCATCCGTTCCCGCGCCTTGACGTTGCCGCGCACGAAGTCGCGGAGCGGTCCCTCGTGGTCCGGCAGCGCGGCCAGGGCGCCGGCCGCCGCGGCCGATGAGGCGTCGGAGGCGGGGCGGACGTCCACGGTGACGGCGGAGTCGGGCCGGATGAACGCCAGGGCGGTCTGCGCGTCGTCCTCGTCGGCCTGGACACCGTAGGGCAGCCGCATCGCCACGAACCGCGCCCCGGGCGTGCCCTCGGCGCGGAGACGCTCGGCGGCGAGCTGGCACAGCCGGCCGGCCAGCGTGGAGTCCTGCCCGCCGCTGATGCCCAGGACGAAGCCGGTCGCCGGGGTGGAGCGCAGGTAGTCCACGAGGAACCCCACGCGGGCCTCGACCTCGGCCGCCGGGTCGATGTGGGCCCGGACGCCGAGGTCGGCGATGATCGAGGAGCGCAGGGTCGAGGAGCGCAGGTCGGCGGTGGCGTCGTTCATGGCAGCCAGCATAGGGAAGGCGTGTGACGAGCACGTTTCGCGCCGAATGGAGTTCTCGCAGGGCCTTCCGTTACGATGGAGCAGTTGTGTGCCGCCCGTGCGGTGCCCAGTCATCCCCGTTCGTGTCGGTGGCCCCCGCGCCGCCCCGAGAGCCTAAGGAGCGCCACATGAAGGTCCGCAAGTCCCTTCGGTCGCTGAAGAACAAGCCGGGCGCCCAGGTTGTCCGTCGCCGCGGCAAGGTCTACGTGATCAACAAGAAGGATCCCCGGTTCAAGGCCCGCCAGGGCTGAGACCGCCGCGCGGGAGACCCCGCGCGCCCGAGGGCCCGCCACCGGTTCGCCGACGGCGGGCCCTCGTCGTCGACCCCTTTCGCCCTCCCGTCTCGCGCCCGGCGGCACCCTGTCCGGGCACGGCACCCCACCGGCCCTGGGGATGGTGATGGGGACAGCCTGTGGAGGGCCTGGGGGCGCCGTGTGGAGCGATCACAGGGGTGGCGCGGCGGTGCGCCGAACGGTCATGATTGTGACGCGACTCACGCGGACCCCCGAGGGGGGTCGCCCGGTCCCGAACGAGGGGAGGGGTGTCCACAAGGCGGGATCGCGACCTGGGAATACCATCGTTGTAAGACCAAAATGTTGTGGTGCATTGACCTTCCGGCCACTAGGGGTAGTGTCTAGGACGTTGCGGCCCCCACTAATCCCATCAGTGGGATTCGGGCGGCGACACCAGACAGACACCACGGTTGTCCACAGGCCGGGCGAAGTAGCCGGTTCCGACGACCGCCCGCCAGAAGACCCCGTCCGCGCCGCCAGCGGCGCCCGTGCCGAAAGAGGTCCCCCGACTCATGGTCACCGTCTTCACCAAGCCCGCCTGCGTCCAGTGCAACGCCACCTACAAGGCGCTCGAGAAGCAGGGCGTCGAGTACGAGGTCGTCGACATCTCGGTGGACGACGAGGCGCGGGAGTACGTCATGGCCCTCGGCTACCTCCAGGCCCCCGTCGTGGTGGCCGGCTCGGACCACTGGTCGGGTTTCCGCCCGGACCGCATCAAGGCGCTCGCCCGGGCCGTGGCCTGACCCGGGGTACCGACCGCTGATGTGACACGAGAGGGGTAGTGATGGCGGCTCCGCTGCCGGACACCGAGCCGGTGAGGATCGTCTACTTCTCGAACGTCTCCGGGTACACCAAGCGGTTCGTCGACAAGCTCGGGCTCCCGGCGCTGCGGCTCCCGCTGCGCGCCAAGGAGGTCACCCCGGTCGTCCACGACCCGTACGTGCTCATCGTCCCCACCTACGGGGGCTGCCGGGAGATCACCGGGGGCAACGCGGCCTCGGTCCCGCGCCCGGTGGTGACGTTCCTCAACAACCCGCACAACCGTTCGCTTCTCCGGGGCGTCATCGCCTCCGGCAACAGCAACTTCGGCGACACCTTCGGGGTGGCCGGCGACATCATCGCCCGCAAGACGGGCGTGCCCTACCTGTACAGGTTCGAGCTCATGGGCACACACGAGGACGTGGAGCGCGTCCGCGAGGGATTGGAAGAGTTTTGGCAACACCAGTGATCACGGAGTCCGACGCCACCCAGGGGTCGCACGAGGGCGACACGCGCCTCGACTACCACGCGCTCAACGCGATGCTCAACCTGTACGACGCGGACGGCAAGATCCAGTTCGACCGCGACCGGCAGGCGGCCCGCGAGTACTTCCTCCAGCACGTCAACCAGAACACCGTCTTCTTCCACAACCTGGACGAGAAGCTCGACTACCTGGTGGACAAGAACTACTACGAGCGCGAGGTGCTCGACCAGTACACGCGCAACTTCGTGCGCGACCTGTTCGACCACGCCTACCGCAAGAAGTTCCGGTTCCCCACCTTCCTCGGCGCGTTCAAGTACTACACCTCGTACACGCTCAAGACCTTCGACGGCAAGCGCTACCTCGAGCGCTACGAGGACCGCGTCTGCATGGTCGCGCTCTCGCTCGCCGCCGGCGACGAGACCCTGGCCCGCCAGCTCGTCGACGAGATCATCGACGGCCGCTTCCAGCCCGCCACCCCGACGTTCCTCAACGCCGGCAAGAAGCAGCGCGGCGAGCCCGTGTCCTGCTTCCTGCTGCGCATCGAGGACAACATGGAGTCCATCGGCCGCGGCATCAACTCGGCCCTGCAGCTGTCCAAGCGCGGCGGCGGCGTGGCCCTGCTCCTGTCCAACCTCCGCGAGCACGGTGCCCCGATCAAGCACATCGAGAACCAGTCCTCCGGCGTCATCCCCGTGATGAAGCTTCTCGAGGACTCCTTCTCCTACGCCAACCAGCTCGGCGCCCGCCAGGGCGCGGGCGCGGTGTACCTCCACGCGCACCACCCGGACATCCTCAAGTTCCTCGACACCAAGCGGGAGAACGCGGACGAGAAGATCCGCATCAAGACCCTCTCGCTGGGCGTGGTGATCCCCGACGTCACCTTCGAGCTGGCCAAGCGCAACGACGACATGTACCTGTTCTCGCCGTACGACGTCGAGCGCGTCTACGGCGTGCCGTTCGCGGACGTGAACATCTCCGAGCACTACCACGACATGGTCGAGGACAGCCGGATCTCCAAGACCAAGATCAACGCACGGCAGTTCTTCCAGACCGTCGCCGAGCTGCAGTTCGAGTCCGGCTACCCGTACATCATGTACGAGGACACCGTGAACCGGGCCAACCCGATCGACGGCAAGATCACGCACTCCAACCTGTGCTCGGAGATCCTCCAGGTCTCCACCCCGTCGGAGTACAACGAGGACCTGTCCTACAGCCACATCGGCAAGGACATCTCGTGCAATCTCGGCTCGCTCAACATCGCCAAGGCCATGGACTCGCCGGACTTCGGCCAGACCATCGAGGTGGCCATCCGCGGCCTCACCGCGGTGTCCGACCAGACGCACATCCACTCGGTGCCGTCCATCGAGCGCGGCAACTCCGAGTCGCACGCGATCGGCCTGGGGCAGATGAACCTCCACGGCTACCTCGCGCGCGAGCGGATCCACTACGGGTCCGCCGAGGGCGTGGACTTCACGAACATCTACTTCTACACGGTGCTCTACCACTGCCTGCGCGCCTCCAACGCCATCGCGAAGGACCGCGGGACCACCTTCGCGGGCTTCGAGCGCTCGAAGTACGCCACCGGCGAGTTCTTCGACAAGTACACCGACCAGGTGTGGGAGCCGGCCACCGAGCGGGTGCGCGAGCTCTTCGCCGAGGCCGGCGTCGCGATCCCCACCCAGGACGACTGGCGCGACCTCAAGGCCGAGGTCGCCGAGCACGGCATCTACAACCAGAACCTGCAGGCCGTGCCGCCCACCGGGTCGATCAGCTACATCAACAACTCGACCGCGTCGATCCACCCCGTGGCCTCGAAGATCGAGATCCGCAAGGAGGGCAAGATCGGCCGGGTCTACTACCCGGCGCCCTACCTGACCAACGACAACCTGGACTACTACCAGGACGCGTACGAGATCGGCTACGAGAAGATCATCGACACGTACGCCGCGGCCACGCAGCACGTCGACCAGGGCCTCTCGCTCACCCTGTTCTTCAAGGACACGGCCGACACCCGCGAGGTCAACCGGGCGCAGATCTACGCCTGGCGCAAGGGCATCAAGACGCTGTACTACATCCGCGTCCGCCAGCTCGCCCTCGAGGGCACCGAGGTCGAGGGCTGCGTCTCCTGCATGCTCTGACCCGCCCCCGTCCGACCACCGCCGTCCGTCACGAAAGGCGTACGACCACATGACCACCGACATGCACGCCCCGGGCTCCCACAGCCCCGCCGCGGGGATCCAGCCCAAGCTCGTCGACCGCGTGTCGGCGATCAACTGGAACCGCGTCACCGACGAGGTCGACGACCAGGTGTGGGACCGGCTCACCACCAACTTCTGGCTGCCCGAGAAGGTGCCGGTCTCCAACGACCTGCAGTCCTGGGAGACGCTCAACGAGCAGGAGAAGCTCGTCACCATCCGCGTCTTCGCCGGCCTCACCCTGCTCGACACCCTGCAGGGCACCGTCGGCGCGGTGAGCATGATCCCCGACGCGATCACCCCGCACGAGGAGGCGGTGCTCACCAACATCGCCTTCATGGAGTCGGTCCACGCCAAGAGCTACTCGACCATCTTCTCCACCCTGTGCTCGACGCCGCAGATCGACGAGGCGTTCCGCTGGGCGGAGGAGAACGAGTTCCTGCAGCGCAAGGCCAAGATCGTCCTGGACTTCTACAAGGGCGAGGACCCGCTCAAGAAGAAGATCGCCTCGACGATGCTCGAGTCGCTCCTGTTCTACTCGGGCTTCTACCTGCCGATGCGCTGGTCGTCGCGGGCCAAGCTCACCAACACCGCCGACGTCATCCGGCTCATCATCCGCGACGAGGCCGTGCACGGGTACTACATCGGCTACAAGTACCAGCGCGGCGTCGAGCAGCTCACCCAGGCCGAGCAGGACGAGTACAAGGACCACACGTTCGAGCTGCTCTTCGAGCTGTACGACAACGAGGCGGACTACACCGAGGACCTCTACGACCCGGT
>DUOQ01000148.1 GCA_012838755.1 Propionibacterium sp.
GCTTGGGCCAGCGCCACGGGCTGCCCCTCGCTGGCCGCGGTGGTAGGGGCCTCCTGCGCCGCGACCAGGTGGGCGGGCGTTCCCGTCGCCGGGGCCGCCTGGGCCATCGAGGCAGCCCCTGACGCCAGCAACGCGGTGATCAGGGCGGACGCGACCGCCCGCGGCAGGGCCAGCCCGGGCAGGGTGAAGCGGACCGGGCGCCCCGACAGGGCGACGCCCAGTTCGAGGACGAAGGCGAGCATCCAGACCGCCCATGCGAGCCAACCGATGGCGGTGAGGGCGCCGAGCAGCACCCGCACGTCGGTGGCGCTCCACAGGGTGATCGTCGACCAGTCGGTGAACCCCCAGGCCAGCAGCAGGAACGGTGGGCCGGCCACCATGGCCAGCACCGCGATCAGGGCCAGGACGCGACGCATCATCAGCCTCTTCCTCGGTAGCGGTCGAGCGTCGAGGTGGCGTCCGCCTCCACGACGATGGTGCCGGGAACCCCCGGCAGGAGCAGGTCGGCCAGCGCGACCGGGCAGCGCACGGTGGTGCGTACCGAGCCCGGCTGGCCGACGGGGAGTGCGAAGGCGCTGGTGTCGACGCTGAGCTGCCACCCCCCGGCGCAGTGCAGCCCCGAGCCGCCCGCGTCGGACGCCACCACGGCGTGGGCCCGCGCCTGCGCCGCGTGCGCGTCCCGGGCCAGCGTGGCGGTGCGGGCCGAGGAGTCGGCCCATTGCTGGACGGAGATCCGGGCCAGGGCGAGGCGTCCGGCCCCGATCAGCATGCCGATGATGAGCACCAGGGCGGGCACCAGGATGGCCAACTCGACCGAGATCGACATGCCCCGCTGGTCACGGCGTCGGGTCATGGTCGGGTCACCTGCTCGCGGGGCCGGGTGGCCTGCTCGCTGACCCGGGTCTGGCCGAGGTCTACGAAGGTGGGCATGCGGCCGCGCACGGTGGCGCGGGCGTTGTTCGCGTCGACGACGAGCAGCACCTGGATGTCGGTCAGGCCCCCGCTGGCGGCGATGTCGGTACCGAGGGTGCGGGCGTCGGCCTCGGACGCCCCGAGCAAAGCCGCCTCCTCGGCCGCCGCGATCGCGGCGTGGGAGGCGACGGTGCGCCCGTGCATCCACAACCCCGCCTGGATCGCGCCCAGGACCGTGAACAGGATGACCGGGACGAGGACCGCCCACTGCACCGACCCCGACATCCCTCTGTCGGGGCGGCCCATCACGGCCCGCCGGTGATCGTGACGCCCTGGCCGCCGAGCTTGCTCTGCACGTAGTTCCACACGCCGATGCCGATGGCGCCGGCCACGATGATCGCGGCGGCGACCAGGAGGGCCTGCTCGGTCGACTGGGACAGGCCACGCTCATCGCGCGGACGGAGGGCGGCGCGCAGCCGCGCGGGGATCAGGTGGGCCGTGCCGACGGCGCGGTGCACCAGGGTCATGCTGGACATGTTCGACGGTCTCCTTGGGAGGTGGTGGGTGGGTCAACCGCTGCTCACGAGTGTAAGCAGCGGGGGCACGAGGAAGAACAATCCGAACACCAAACTGGGGATAACCATCCACATCGTCATGCGTTCGGAGACATCGGAGGCGGCCATCTTCATCGCCGTGAGGTGCCCGTCGCGGAGCTCCTTCACGCGGGCGCGCAGTGCGGTTGACAGCGACGCACCCGACTCGTCGAGGCGCATCACGTCCGCGAGGTCGCGCAGGGCCGGCAGGTCGAGCTCGCGGCCGAGTTCCTTGAGGTCGTTGTACGGGGCACGCTGCTGCAGGCGGGCGCGCTCGAGGGCCCCGCGGATATCGGCGAACACAGGCACGTCGGAGAGCGCGGCGGCCGCGTGCAACGCCTGGGTCCCGGACTGGTTGGCCAGGCGTTCCAGCGTGACCAGGTCGAAGAAGGCCAGGAGGGCCTCGGTGGCGTCCTCGTTGGCCTCGGCGCTGGCCCCGCGCAGCATCAGGTCGGGCACGACGAACCCGACGATCGCGAGCGCGAGGCTCAGCACGAACGGCATCAGGGGCGCCTCCCCGAGGCCGAGCCAGAGGACGAGCCCTGTCACCAGGGGCAGCACGAACCCGGCCGCGCCGCACAAGAGCTTGTAGGCGTAGTGCCGGGTCAGGGAACGGCCGCGCAGGCGCAGCTGGCGCTCGAGGTCGACCGGCGCCACGACCCGGCGCGAGCGCACCCACCACTCCCCCAGCCGGTCGAGGCCCCCGCTCGGCGCGGCCTCCCCGGTCGAGACGCTGGCCGGGGCCACGTCGGACAGGACGGCCAGGGCGTCCCCGAGCCGGGCGTGCTGGGGACGGAACGCGGCGACGAGGAACACGGCGCCGAGCGCGAGCACCACGCCGGGCAGGATCAGCGACAGCGCGGTCACGTCAGGCTCCTCAGGATCCGGTCGCGCTGGCGGGGCAGCGTCATCCGGCGGAGCATCAGGAGCGACCCCACATAGGCCGCGATGAGGCCGGCGAGCAGGGCCTGACCGACGGGGGTGCCGTACGGGGCGAAGAAGTCGCGGGCCAGCAGCAGCGAGGCGCCGAGCAGGACGAGGGTGATGATCGTCACCTGCTTCACCACGGCCCGGGGCTTGGACCGCTCCGACTCGATCTCGCGCAACGCCTTGAGCCGTTCCTGGATGGTGTCGGCCAGCGCCGCGAGCGTGGCGGTCGCTCCGGTCCCGCCGCGGTGGGCGGCCAACACCAGGCTGGCGAGCACGGCGTCCGCGTCGGGTGAGTCGAGGTCGTCGGCCAGGGCCAGGAGGGCCTGCGGGGCGGGCCAGCGGTCATCCAGGCGGCGGATGAGCAGGACGAGGTGGTCGGCGAGCAGGGGCGGCGGCGTGCGGGCGGACAGGCGCAGTGCGTCGGTGATCGACTTGCCGGTGGCCATGGTCGCGGTCATGCCGCGCACCCACCGGTCCAGTGCCTGCAGCAGCTCGATCTGGTCCTGCTTGGGCGCCGACAGCAGGTGCGGGACGCCGTACACCGCCAGCGGGACGACCAGCAGCATCAGCGGCCACTGCGTCCAGGCGGCGACGAGGACCCCACCGACCAGCCCGGCCACCAGGGTGACCCGCTCCCGGCGGGAGACCCCGCGGACCTTGTCCACAACCCTTGTCCACAGCCCTGTGGACTCCTGGGGACGAGGCCGCTGCACGAGCACCCCGGCGGCGACCGCGGCCAGGATGACGATGCCGCCCACGAGCAGCATCGCGCCGAGCACGGCGACGAGCAGGGTCATGCCGCGGCCCGCCAGCTCACGAGGAAGGGGGCCAGTTCGTCCATCATGCGGGGCTCGGGCTGGAAGCGCGCTGACTCCACCTCGTTCTCGGCCTGGTACACGAGGTGCGTGACGGGCCGGTTGCCCTCGATCGCGCCGGTCAGGGCGATGACCTGGGACACCTTGCGCGTCCGGATCCCGCCGCGCCACGTGTCGTCGACCAGGTGCACGTGCACGATGAGGCCGATGTGCATCGCGATCTGGCGGTAGGCCTCGTCGACGGTCAGGACGCCGCCCTGGGCGACGCGGGCCGCGAGGCGGTCCATGGTCGAGACCGCCGAGTGCGAGTGCGTCGTGGACAGGGTGCCCGCGCCGGACTGCATCGCCTCGAACATGGCGCCGGCCTCGACGCCACGCACCTCGCCCACGACCAGCCGGGCGAGGTTCTGGCGCAGGGCCTCCGGGATCAGCTCGGCCACCGAGAACTCGCCGACGTGGCGTCCGTCAGTGACCTCGCCCAGGCCCACTCGTGCCTGCAGCGCGAGCATGTTGCGGCGTCCGGGTTGCAGGTGGGTGAGCAGTTCGTAGTCGGTCTCGAGCGTGCCGAAGCGCTCGTTGTGCGGGATCGCGGCGATCAGCGCGCGCAGCAGGGTGGTCTTGCCCGCGCCCTGGTCGCCGGCGATGACGATCGAGGTGCGGTTCAGCACCGCCGCGTGGAGCAGGCGGCCGACGTCGTCGGGCATCATGCCGCGGTCGACCAGCTCGGGCAGGTCGATGGTCGTCAGGATGTGCTGGCGGATGACGATCGACGGGCGGAAGCTCAGCCCGAACCCGATCGCGTGCAGGCGGTGGCGATCGCCGAGAGCCAGCGTCATCGTGGGGTGGGCGTCGTCGAACGGACGCGGCGGGCTCACCGACTCGCCCAGGAAGCGGATGGCCTCGATGAGCTCCTCGTCGCTGTCGGCCACGGGCGGCAGCTCGACGCGGTGCCCGTCGCCGTACTGGACGACCACCGAGTCGCAGCCGTGGATCTCGATGTTCTCGACATCGGGCATCTCGAACAGGGGCTGGAGCCGGCCGTAGCCGAAGATCGCGTCCTCGAGGGCGTCGGCGTAGGTGTGCTCGCGCTCGATCGTCCACAGCTCGCCGAGGTGTGTCTGGTCCTCGGCCCAGGTGTGGACGATGCGGCCGATGATCGAACGGGCGAGCAGGCGCCGGTCGGCGTCGGGCATGGGGTTGCCGGTGCGCTCGGCGTACGCCTCGGTCTGACGCGTCACCTCGTCGGAGACGCGACGGCGCAGCACGACCACCAGGCCCCAGTCGACGTCGTCGTCGCCGGGCAGCGGGGAGGCCGCGCGGCGGAACTCCTCGGGCGCGACCGTGAACTCGCGGGCGGGGGCGGACAGCAGCGGGATGTCGGCGAGGCGGCGCATGGCCGTGGGCTGGCTCACGACGCCTCCTCGAGGTGGCCGGCGTGCGTGGCCCGGCTGAGGGCGGTGGCGGCCCCGCCCAGCGAACGGGCCAGGGCGGTGCGCGGCCAGCGCCGGCC
>DUOQ01000149.1 GCA_012838755.1 Propionibacterium sp.
CAGGTTCAAATCCTGTCAGCCCGACCACACGAAGGGCCTTGTGGGACCGGGAATCCGGTGTCGCAGGGCCCTTCGTGCATCCCCGGTCGGCAGGGTTCAGCCGTGGCCGTCCTCATCCTTTCCTCGCACAGCGACCCCCGCCAGCCCGCGCCGGTGAACCACCAGTGCTACGCGGCACGCCACGGCTACGGCTACCTGTTCGACGCGACGCCGGACCACCTGGCCAGCCCGTACGACAAGAAACTGCGCGCCGTCAGCAACGCGCTGGGCCTGCTCCGGGACGACGACGTGCTGGTCTGGATCGACGACGACGCCTACACCATGCAGCTCGACCGGCGCCAACCCTCCGGCCTGTTCGGACGCCACCCCGAGCCCACCGAACCGCCCGCGGAGGGTGCTCCGGAGGGGCCGCAGCCCGAGGCTGCCGAGCCGGAGATGGACCAGCACGCGAGCACCCTGCGCCGGGGGCTGGGCAGGGCCAAGCGGGCGCTGCTGGAGCGCCTCACGCCGATCGAGGACCCGGACCGGCGCTGAACCCGCGGCGTCCGCCACGAAGGCCGGTTCGGGTGAACCCGCACCCAGCGTGTTGCCACGGTGCCTTGGCAGGCAGATACTTGTCAGCTAGACTAGAGCATTCGGTCGGTACGGAACGGACCGTCACCCGCCGAATGCCGCTCGCTCGGCGCAACCCCGCGCTGCGAGCCCACTCAACGAGAACCCGCCTCGCTGGCTGCCCTCAGCGCCGCAGGCGATCCATGGATGAAGGAGCTATGAACATGAGGATTCCCACTGCACGGTGGCGCGTCGACGAGGCGCCCCTGTCCTGCGGCCACACGATGTCCGTCCGCCAGGGCGAGGCGTCCACGTACTGCTCGTGGTGCGCCGCGAGCGTCGCGGTGCTGCCCGCGGCCGCCTGAGCGTCCGCCCGCGAACGGCGACGGCGCCCCACCCGCACGGGTGGGGCGCCGTTCGCCGTTCAGGGCGCTGGTGCCTCAGGCGTCCTCGCCGGGGCCGGGCTGGTCGCCCTCGCCGTCGGGCGGGTTCACCGGGTGGCCACCGTCACCACGGCGTTCCCTGGGGTTGGTGTTGTCCAGGTCCTCGTCGAGTTCGTCGGGGTTGATGCGGGGGTCTGCCTTCTTCTCCGTCATGCATCGAGAGTATGCACCCCCCGGGGGCTGTCAAGCGGTGTTACCGGAAAATCACCCGGCCCTCAGGCCAGGGCGGCCTTCACCTTGGCGGCCACGGCCGCACCCTCGGCGCGGCCCGCGACGCGTGTGTTCACGGCCTTGATGACCTGCCCCATCTGGCGCATCGACGGCTTCTCGCCCAGGGACGCCTCGGCCGCCGCGACCTCCTCGGCCACGATGGCGTCCAACTCGTCGTCGCCCAGCATCGCCGGGAGGTACCGGCCCAGGACCTCAGCCTCCGCGAGCTCCTTCTCGGCGAGCTCGGGTCGGTTGCCGTCGGTGTAGGCCTGCGCGGAGTCCTTGCGGGCCCGCACCTCGCGCTGGAGGACGGCGACCTCGTCGGCCTCGGAGAGCTCGCGGGCGGACTTGCCGGCGACCTTCTCGTTCTTGATGGCACCGATCGCCATGCGCAGGGTGGTGACCAACGCGGAGTCACGCGCCTTCAGCGCGGTGACCATGTCGGTGTGCAGCTTCTCCTCGAGGCTCATGGAGCTCCTTTCGTCGGCGTCCATCATTCCACGCCCGGGACACCGACCCGCGGCCTACTTCACCGACCCGCTCATGAGGCCGCTGATGAAGTACTTGCCCAGAACGATGTAGACGACCAGCGTGGGAAGCGACGCGATGAGCACGCCGGCCATGGTGCGGGCGTAGTCGGGGTTCTGGGCGCTGGCGAGCTCCATCAGGGCGTACGTGACGGGGCCGGTGTTGCGGTTGGTCAGGAACAGCGCGAACAGGAAGTCGTTCCACGCGCTGGTGAACTGCCAGATCAGCGTCACCACGAACGCGGGGGCCGAGACCGGCAGGACGATCGAGCGGTAGATCCGCCACATGTTCGCGCCGTCGACGCGGGCAGCCTCGAGGATCTCGCTGGGCACCGCGGTGGCGTAGTAGTTGCGGAAGATCAGGGTGCAGATCGGGATGCCGTAGATGGTGTGGGCGATGATCAGCGTCGGGATGCCGGCCAGGAACGGCGCGGTGTTGTTCATGTTGATCATCAGCGCCTGCAGGGGGATCATCACGGCCTGGTAGGGGATGAACATGCCGAACAGGAACATCGTGAAGATGATGTCGGCGCCGGGGAACTTCCACTTCGCGAACACGAAGCCATTCATCGAGCCGAGCATCGACGACACGGCGGCGGCCACGACGGCGAGGATGACCGAGCGCAGCAGGGCGGGGGCCAGTGCCTCCCACGCGGCCGCCCAGCCCGCCAGGGTCGGGGCCTGGGGCAGCGACCACGCGGTGGCGGCGCCGTACTCGGCGGCCGACTTGATGCTGGTGATGACCAGCACGTAGACCGGCATCAGGATCACGGCGGCGAAGAAGACCAGCAGGGCCATCTTGACCATCCCGGCGGTGACCTCGCCGGGGGTCCGGGTGCGCTTGCGCACGGGCAGGGGCGCCATGGGGGCAGCGGGCGTCATCGTGGTGGTGGTCATATCAGCGCCCCGCCCTCTCGGTCCGGTTGGTGTAGATCAGGTAGGGGACCACCGCGACGGCGATGACCGCCAGCAGGATGGTCGCGTTCGCGGCGGCCTGCACCGGGTTGTTCAGGCTGAACAGCTGCACCCACATGAGCGTGGCGGGCACCTCGGACACGTAGCTGTTCTGGCCGGCGATCGCGTAGATCAGGTCGAACGTCTTCATCGACATGTGGCCGACGATGATCAGGGCCGACAGGGCGATGGGGGAGAGCTGGGGGAACAGCACGTGGCGGTAGAGCTGGAACTCAGTGGCCCCGTCGACGCGGGCGGCCTCGCGCTGGTCCTCGGAGATGCCGCGGAAGCCAGCCAGGAACAGCGCCATCACGTAGCCGGCGAGCTGCCAGATGGCGGGGATCGCCATGGCGGCCATGTTGAACTTCCCGGCGCTGGACCACCAGGTGCTCTGCAGCGCCGGCATGCCCATCATCAGGAAGAGCTTGTTGAGGCCGATCGCCTGCTCACCCATGCCGGGGTCGAGCAGCCAGCGCCACACGACGCCGGAGGCGATGAAGGACACGGCCATCGGGAAGAGGTAGACCGAGCGGAAGAAGCCCTCGCCGGGGACACCCTTCTCCAGCAGGAGCGCCCACAGCAGCCCGAAGAACATCGTGCCGCCGACGAAGACCAGGGTGAGGATGAGCAGGTTCCACAGGGCGTGCTGGTACCGGTCCCACGTCAGCAACTCGACGTAGTTGGCGAGGCCACCCTCGGCGAGGACGCGCCCGCTGCGGGTCTTGGCGGCCTCGAGCGAGGTCGCGACGTTCTGGCCGATGAGGCCGTAGACGAACACGATCACCAGCAGGATGGAGGGGCTCACCATGAGCAACCCCGTCCACCAGTTCTTCACCCGGCCCATGCGTGGCCTCCGCTCCCTTGCGTTACCGGTCGGTGCGCGTCGATCCCCCGGGGCGAGGCGCCCCGGGGGACCGGCATGCGGTTACTTGTTGTTCTTGTCAGCCGCGGCGACCAGCCCGGACACCAGGCCGGCCTCGTCCTTGTCGGTCCAGAACTTGGAGATGGCGGTGCCGATCTCGGAGTTCCAGGCGTTGTTCGCGGCAGCACCGTGGGCGATCGAGGAGGCGATCTTGTCCTCCTTGAAGGACGTCATGGCGCTCTGCTGGTACTCCGGGAAGTCGCCGGCGGCGACGTCGGTGCGGGCCGGGATCGAGCCCTTGACGATGTTGAACGCCTTCTGGCCCTCGGCCGATCCGACGAGGCGCAGCCAGTCCTTGGCGCCCTCGGGGTTCTTCGCGCCCTTGGCGAGCGTGAAGGAGTCCGCGAGGAAGAGGAAGGTGCCGTCGGTGCCCGGGGTCGGCCACGCGAGGTAGTCCGTGCCGTAGGTCTTGTTCTTGCTGTTGAACTCGGCCACGGCCCAGTCGCCCATGATGTTGTAGCCGGCCTTGCCGTCGATGACCATGACGGTCGCGGCGGGCCAGTCGTCAGCGCCACCGGTGTTGGCGTAGGTGAGGACCTTGGCGTACTTGCTGACGGCCGACTTCACGGCGTCGGTGTCCCAGCTGGCGCCGGGCTCGAACAGCTTGTTGTACTCGTCGGTGCCCAGCTCCGCGAGCAGGATGCTCTCGAACAGGTGCACCTGGGTCCAGGCAGCCGTACCGACCGAGATCGGGGTGTCGACGCCGGCGGCCTTCAGCTTCTCGAGGTCGGCGATCCACGCGTCGAGGTCGGCGGGGGCGTCGGTGCTGATCCCGGCCTCCGCGAGGACCGCGGGGTTCACCCACACCACGTTGGAGCGGTGCACGTTCGACGGCACCGAGAAGATGTCACCGTCGACCGAGATGAGGTCGAGCAGGTTCTTCGGGAACACCGAGTCGCCACCGAGCTCGTCGATGATGTCGTTGACCGGCTCGATCTGGTCGGCGTCGATGTAGTCCATCAACTCCGCACCCGCGTGGCCCTGGAAGGACTCCGGCGGGTTGTTGTTCTGCAGGTCGGCGGCCAGCTTGGCCTTGGCGTTGGAGCCCGCGCCACCGGCCACGGCCAGGTTCACGAACGTGTTGTTGGGGAAGTCCTGCTCGAAGAGCTTCTCCAGCTCGGCCAGGCCGTCCTTCTCTGAACCCTCGGCCCACCAGGTGAAGACGCCCACGTCACCACCGGCGCCACCCTCGGCGCCGCCTGCGGGACCTGCGGCCGTCGTCGCGCCACCCGCGTTGGCCGCGGGGGTCGTGGCGGGGGTGCCGCCGCCGGAGCACCCCGCGAGCGCCAGCATGCCGGCCAGACCGACTGCAATGGCTGTCTTGAAACGCATCCAAACCTCCTTGTTCGGTCGGCCGGACGTCGCCCGGCTCGCCTCTGCCGAGAAGTCTGCCAGACATCAGACGTCTCCGACAGGGGGACACGTCACGATTTGTTCACAATCCTTCCAAACTTCCGTTCGAAACGCCCCCAGTGGTTCCCCTCGCAAACGGAACGGCCTTGGTGATTGGATCGTGGCCGGATCTAATCGGGCGGCGCCCCCTGTACCGTGGCCCCATGGGTGCCCGCCTGTTCACCGCAGTCATCCCGCCGCCCCGCCTCGTCGAGGACCTGGACGCCTTCCTCGAACCGCGCCGGGCCGCCGAACCCCGCCTGCGCTGGACCCGGCCCGAGGGCTGGCACCTGACGACCGCCTTCATGGAGGACGTGGCCGAGCACCACGTCGACCGCGTCGCCGAGACGCTGGCCGAGGCCGCGAGCCGGACACCCGCGTTCCGGGCGCGATTGGGCGGTGGGGGAGCGTTCCCCTGGCCCCTGGAGACGAAGGTGCTCTGGCTGGGCGTCAACCAGGGTGCCACGGAGCTGGCCGAGCTCGCCGAGCGGTGCCGCACCGCCTGCGTCCGGGCGGGGGCTCGGGTCGACGGGGCGCGGTTCACCCCGCACCTCACGCTGGGGCGCACCCGCCGGGCCATCGACGCAACGCGCCTGCTCCGGGTGCTGGACAGCTACGACGGTGACGGCTGGCTGGCCGACGAGCTGGTGCTCGTCCAGAGCCAGCTGCGCGACCGGGGGAACCGCTACGAGGTGCTCCACCGGTTCGCGCTGCCGACCGGCAGCCGAGATTGAAGGTTGCAGCATCGCGCCCCGGCCCTAGGGTGACACCACGCAGCGCCGACCCGAAGGATAGACCCATGAGCGACTTCCGCCTCGAGACGCTGGCGGTGCACGCCGGTCAGGAGCAGGCAGACCCCGCCACGAACGCCCGCGCGGTTCCGATCTACCAGACCACCAGCTACGTGTTTGACGACACCGAGCACGCCGCCGACCTGTTCGCGCTCCGCAAGCCCGGCAACATCTACACCCGCATCATGAACCCGACCCAGGACGTCCTGGAGAAGCGCGTCACCGCCCTCGAGGGTGGCATCGCGAGCCTGGCCGTGGCGTCCGGTGCGTCGGCCATCACGTACGCCGTGCTGACCCTTGCGGGGGCCGGCGACAACATCATCGCCAGCTCGAAGCTGTACGGCGGCACCTACGCGCTGTTCGCGCACACCCTGCCGCAGTTCGGCGTCGAGACGCGCTTCGTCGACCCCGACGACCCGGCGGCGCTCGCCGAGCACGTCGACGAGCGCACCAAGCTCGTCTTCGCCGAGAGCCTCGGCAACCCGGCGCTCAACGTGCTGGACATCCGTGCCTGGGCCGACGCCGCCCACGAGCTCGGGCTCCCGCTCATCGTCGACAACACCGCGGCCACGCCCTACCTGTGCCGCGTGTTCGACCACGGCGCCGACATCGCCGTGCACGCCGCCACCAAGTACTTCGCCGGCAACGGCACCTCGATGGGCGGCGTGATCGTCGACTCCGGGAAGTTCGACTGGGCCGCCCACGCCGAGCGCTTCCCCAACCTCACCGCACCCGACCACGCCTACCACGGCGTGATCTGGACCGAGGCCGCCGGCCCGGCCGCGTTCATCATCCGTGCCCGCACGGTCATGCTGCGCAACACCGGCGCTGCGATCGCGCCGCTGAACTCCTTCCTGATCCTGCTAGGCCTCGAGACCCTGCACCTGCGGATGGAGCGCCACAGCGAGAACGCGCTCAAGGTCGCCGAGTTCCTGCAGGGCCACGACCGCGTGGCCTGGGTGCGCTACCCGGGCCTGCCCGGCGACCCCTACCACGAGGTCGCGCAGCGCATGCTGACCGGCGGCGCCAGCGGCCTGATCGCGTTCGGCCTGAAGTCGGGCCGCGAGGGCGGCTCGCGGTTCATCGAGTCGCTGGAGCTGTTCAGCCACCTGGCCAACATCGGCGACGCGAAGAGCCTCGCGATCCACAACGCCACCACCACGCACAGCCAGCTCACCGAGTCCGAGCTCGTGGACGCCGGGGTGGCCCCCGAGGGCGTCCGCCTCTCGATCGGCATCGAGAACGTCGACGACCTGATCGCCGACCTCGACAAGGCGCTGTCTGCGTGACCGGGACGACGGAGGCCGGGTCGGTCGGCGTCACCACGACGCAGGCCGTCCGGCTCTTCACGGCCGAGTCCCCGCTCGTCCTCGCGACCGGGGCCGAGCTGGGGCCGGTCGACGTCGCCTACGAGACCTACGGCACCCTCAACGCGGACGCCTCCAACGCGGTCTACATCTGCCACGCCCTGACCGGTGACGCCCACGCCGCCGGTTGGCACGAGGGCGACAAGCGGCCCGGCTGGTGGGACAACCTGATCGGCCCTGGCAAGCCCCTCGACACCAACCGCTTCTTCGTGATCTGCAGCAACCTCATCGGCGGCTGCCGCGGGTCGACCGGCCCGTCCTCGCCGAACCCGGCGACGGGGCGGGCCTACGGCCTGGACTTCCCGCTGCTCGACATGTCCGACTTCGTCGCCGTGCACCGGGCGCTGCTGGCCTCCCTCGGCATCGGCCGGCTCCTCATCGCCCTGGGCGGTTCGCTGGGTGGCATGCAGGTGCTGCAGTGGTCGCTGGAGCACCCCGAGGACATCGCCCACGCCGCCATCGTCGCCGCCTCCAGCCGGCTGACCGCCCAGAACATCGCCTTCTCGGCCGTCGCGCGGCGCGCGATCATGGACGACCCCCAGTTCAACGGCGGCCAGTACGCGATCCGGGGCACCAACCCCGACGTGGGCCTCTCGATCGCCCGGATGATGGCGCACATCACCTACCTGTCCGAGGACGCCTTCACCGAGAAGTTCGGCCGCTCGCCCCAGGGCGAGACCAGCCGGCGGGGCTTCGGCATCGACTTCGCCGTCGAGAGCTACCTCGACCACCAGGGGCAGGTCTTCCTCGAGCGCTTCGACGCCCTGAGCTACCTGTACCTCACCCGCGTCATGGACTACTTCGACCCGTTCTCCCGGCCGGACGCCCTGACCGGGCTCGCGGCGTCCCCGGTGCGCTACCTGGTGCTGAGCTTCGACACCGACTGGCGGTTCTCGACCGAGCACTCCCTGCGCATCGTGCGGCACCTGGAGACCGCGCGCCAGCCGATCACCTTCCGGGAGCTGCGCTCGCCCTACGGCCACGACTCGTTCCTGCTGGACGACCCCACCTACCACGCCACGCTGCGCGCGTGGTTCGACCGCGCCCTGGAGGTGGGAACGTGAGCGCCCCCGCGTCGTTGCGCCTCGACCTTCAACTGGTCGCCGACCAGGTGTTCGCCGGGTCGCGCGTCCTCGACCTGGGTTGCGGCTCGGGGTCGCTGCTGTCGCACCTGATCACCCGCAAGCGCTGCACCGGCCTCGGCGTCGAGATCGACCCCGATTCGGTGCTGGCGGCGATCCGCCGCGGCGTCCCGGTGCTCGACCGCCGCATCGAGGACGCGCTGGTCGACATCGCCGACGACTCCTACGACACGGTCGTGCTGTCCCGCACGCTGCAGACCATGCTTCGCCCCGAGTTCGTCCTGTCGCAGATGGCCCGCGTGGCCGAGCGCCTCGTGGTGTCGGTGCCGAACTTCGGGTGGTACCGCAACCGGTTGCGCCTGCTCAGCGGCCGCATGCCGGTCTCGAAGGAGATCCCGTACCTCTGGTACAACTCCCCGAACCTGCGCTTCACCACGCTGGCCGACCTCGAGGACCTCTTCGACCAGCTCGGCCTCATCATCGACCGCCGGTTCACCTACACCCAGCACGGCCGCCGGCTGCGCATGTACGGCCAGTCGGCCAACCTGATGGCCTCGGCCGCGGTCTACGTGCTGCGGCCCGAGCGCTGAAGCGCGGCCAGGATCCGCTCGGTGCTGCCCCCGAGGTTCAGCTCCTCGGCGAGCGCGGCGAACAGCTCGGGATCACGCGGCGCGTCCGGCAGGGTGAGGTCCACCTCCGGCAGCGGGACGCCGCGGGCTGCGGTCACCACCTCCCGGGCCGGGCCGAGGTAGTCCATCGCCGCGGCCAGCGAGCGCTGCACGCCGGGGGAGAGGTTCGCCGCGTGGGCGACGATGCCGTCCAGGTCGCCGTACTTCCCGATCAGGGCCGACGCGGTCTTCTCGCCGATGCCCTTCACCCCGGGCAGCCCGTCGGAGGGATCGCCCCGCAGGACGGCGAAGTCGACGTAGCCGGCACCGGTGATGCCGTACTTGTCCCGCAACCACGCGTCGGTGATCTGTTCGTGCCTGGCCACGCCCCGCCCGACGTACAGCACGCGCACCGAGCGCTCGTCGTCGACGAGTTGGAACAGGTCGCGGTCGCCGGTCACCACGTCGACCGGGTGGGTCGCCCGGGTGGCCAGCGTCGCGATGACGTCGTCGGCTTCCATGTCGGGGGCCCCGACCACGGGCAGACCGAGCGCCTCCAGCGTGGCGCGGATCCACGGCACCTGCCGGGTGAGCGCCTCGGGCACCTCCTCGACGTCGCCGTGCGCCACCCGGTGCGCCTTGTAGCTGGGCACGAGGTCGACCCGCCACGCGGGGCGCCAGGCGTCGTCCCAACAGCAGGCGACGTGGGTGGGGGAGTAGTCGGTGATGAAGCGGGCCAGGAAGTCGAGCAGGCCGCGCACGGCGTTGACAGGATCTCCTGACTTCGCGCGCAGGGAGTCCGGCAGGCCGAAGAATGCCCGGAAATACAGGCTTGCCGAATCAAAAAGTAGCGTGCGCGGGGCGTCCATGGGTCACCAGTGTGACAGCATGGGCCCATGGAGGCACTCGACGCGCAGATCCTCGGATTGCTGGCCCGCGACGGCCGGATGTCGTACACCGACATCGGCAAGGCGACGGGGTTGTCGACCTCGGCGGCCCAGCAGCGGGTGCGCCGCCTCGAGCAGCGTGGCGTGATCACGGGCTACCGTGCGACGATCGACCCCGCGGCCCTCGGCAAGCTGCTCACGGCGTTCATCTCGGTCACCACGTCCGACCCGCTGGAGGACACCGAGCTGCCGCGCCGGTTGTCGGAGCTGCCCGAGGTGATCTCGTGCTACTCGGTGGCCGGCCGCGCCTCCTACCTGGTGATCGCCCAGGTCGAGACGCCCGCCGACCTCGAGCGGGTGCTCACCGAGATCCGCATCCGCGGGCACGCCAACACCGAGACCCAGCTCGTCCTCAGCGTGCCCTTCGCGGACCGGCCCCTGATCTGATCAGGCCCGCGGCGCCAGCCGGGCCAGCAGCGTGGCCTCGGCGATGCACGCGTTGGTGAAGTCGCCCAGGTCGAACGACTCGTCGATGCCGTGCATGCGCGAGTCGGGGTCGACCACGCCGGTGACCAGCACGTCCGTGCCCGGGAACGCCGCCTGGAACAGCCCCACGAGCGGGATGGACCCGCCCTGGCCGACCTCGACCGAGTCGGTGCCCCACGCCTCGGAGTAGGCCGCGCGCGCCACCTCGGCGACCTCGCCCTCCAGCGGGACCAGCGACCCGTCCGCGGCCTCCTGGGCCCCGAAGGTGACGCGCGCGCCGTCGGGGGCGTGGTCGAGCAGGTGCTGCTTGAGCGCCTCGAGGGCCGCGGCGGCGTCCTGCGACGGGGCCAGGCGCATGCTCACCTTGGCGCGCGCCGACGGCGCCAGCGTGTTGGACGCGTCGGCGACCCGGGTGCAGTCGATCGCCAGCACCGTGATCGAGGCACGACCCCACATCCGGTCGGCCAGCGGCCCGGTGCCGGTGAACGCGACCCCGTCGAGGAGGCCGGTCTCGGCGCGCAGCCGGTCCTCGGGGTATTCCAGGGCGAACGGGGGCTCGCTGGCCAGGCCCGCCACGGCGACGTTGCCGTCGGCGTCGTGGAGCGTCGCGAGCAGCCGCACGAGCGTGGTGAGCGCGTCGGGCGCGACCCCGCCGTACTGGCCGGAGTGCAGCGCATGGTCGAGCGTGTCCACGGTCACGACCACGTCGGACAGGCCGCGCAGCGCGGTGGTGAAGGCGGGCGTCCCGACCTCCCAGTTGGCCGAGTCGCAGATCACGTAGACATCGGCGGCCAGGTCGTCGGCGTGCTTGTCCATGAGCGTGGCCAGCGACGGCGAGCCGATCTCCTCCTCGCCCTCGACGAAGAGGGTGACGCCCACGGGCGGGCGGCCGTCGAAGGCGCGCAGGGCGGCGAGGTGCACCGCGATGCCCGCCTTGTCGTCGACCACGCCGCGGCCGTAGAGACGGCCGTCGCGCTCGGTGACGGTGAACGGGTCGGACGTCCACAGGGACAGTTCCCCGGTGGGCTGGACGTCGTGGTGTGCGTACAGGCACACGGTCGGGGCACCCTCGGGCGCGGGGAACTTCGCGATGACTGCGGGCTTGCCACCCTCGGCGACGACCCGCACGTCGGGGCAGCCCAGGTCGCGGGCGAGTTGCGCGACGGCCTCGGCGGTGCGCTCGACGTCGCCGGCGCGGTCGGGCAGCGAACTCACCGAGGGGATCGCCACGAGGCGGGCGAGGTCCTCGAGGACGCCGGGCAGGAGGGCGGTCACGCGGTCACGGAGGTCAAGCTGGTCCATGGTCGTCAACCCTATCCGGGTAGGCTGCCGGGGTGACATCGAAGGGCCGCGACGAGCACCTCCCGTGGTGGCTCCTGGCACCGATCGCCGGCATCGGTGGACTGGCCGCCTCGGCGGCCTTCATGCCCTTCAACGCGTGGCCCCTCGCCTTCGTCGCGGTCGCCGTCCTGGCCTGGGCCACGTCCCGTGCGGCCAGTGTCGCCGCAGCGGCCGCGGTCGGGTGGTCGTTCGGCCTGCTGTTCATGTTCACGTCGCTGATCTGGCAGACCTCGATCATGATCGCCTCCTATGCAGGGCTGTCGGTGCTCATGTCGCTGTTCTACGCGGCCCTCGGCGCGGTCCTGCACCTCACCGGTGGGCTGCGTCTGGCCCCTTTGTGGGGCGCCGGTGCCTGGACCCTGGTCGAGTTCACCACCTCCGTGTTCCCCTTCGACGGCTTCGCCTGGATGCGCCTGGGCTACACGCAGCTCGACTCCTGGCTGGCCGGGTTCTACCCGCTTGCCGGCGCGGCGTCCGTCACGTTCCTGGTCGCCCTGCTGGGTCACCTCCTCGCCCACCTGGCCACCCGCCGGACGCCCCGGGCCGCGGTCGCGCTCGCCGCGGCCACCGCCCTCACGCTGGGCGTCGGGCTGGCCGGTCGCGTCTGGCTGCCCGCGGCGTCCGACACCCCCGAGACCGTCAGCGTGGGTTGGGTGCAGCCGGGCGCCCCCGGCGGTGGCGTGTACGGGCTGGGGGAGCCGCGCACGATCGCCTTCAACTCCCAGGCCGAGACCGGACGCCTCGCCGAGCGCGTCCGCGCGGGCTCCGAACCTGCGCCCGACTTCATCGTGTGGCCCGAGAACGGCACCGACATGGACCCCCGCCAGGACGCGCCCACCGCGGCCGCGGTCGAGGCAGCGGTGGCGGACGCCGGCGTCCCGGTGGTCGTCGGGACGATCTGGACCGACGACGCTCGGGAGGAGCGCCAGACCGTGGCGGTGCTCTACGACGGGAACGGCTCGGAGCTCGCCTACGCCAAGCGCAACCTGGTGCCGTTCGGGGAGTGGATCCCGTTCCGCGACTTCTTCCTGCCGCTGATCCCGCAGTTGGCCTATGTGGGGTACCAGTCGGTGCCCGGGACCCTGCCCGGCTCGTTCCCGCTGACGACGAACGACGGCCGCCGGCTCCAGGTGGGGGTGGCGATCTGTTACGAGGTGGTCTACCCCGACACGGTGTTCGACGCCGCCCGCGAGGGGCAGGTCATGGTCGTGCAGAGCAGCAACGCGATGTACCAGGACACGATCCAGATCGACCAGCAGTTCGCCGCCACGCGCGTGCGGGCCGCCGAGATGCGCCGCGAGGTCCTCGTGGTCACCACCACCGGCCTGTCGGGCCTGGTCGGCCAGCGGGGGGAGGTCCTTGACCTGGTCCCCGACTCGGTGTCGGCCTCCGGCGTGCACGCCATGCCCCTGCGGGACACCGCGACGCCCGCGATGGTCGCCTCCCGCTGGGTGGAGTACCTCCTCGCGGCTCAGGGTCTGGTCGGGGTCGTCCTCGGCGCAGTGGCCCTTCGGAACCGCCGCCGAGGTGGGACAATGGACGTTGGCTCGGACACCTCCGAGCCGGTGAGGAGTTGAAACCCCATGCAGTCGAACGACGACCTCGGCCGGATCCTGGTCATCATCCCGACCTACAACGAGATCGACAACCTGGACATGATCACCAGGCGCCTCCGTGCGTCCGTGCCCGAGGCCCACATCCTCGTCGTCGACGACAACTCGCCCGACGGCACCGGCCGCCGCGCCGACGAGCTCGCCGCCGAGGACGACCACATTCACGTCCTGCACCGCCAGGGCAAGGAGGGGCTGGGCGCCGCCTACAAGGCCGGCTTCGCCTGGGGCCTCGAGCAGGACTACGACGTGCTGGTCGAGTTCGACGCCGACGGCTCCCACCAGCCCGAGCAGCTGGGCCGCGTCCTGGCCGCCCTCCACGACGCCGACATGGTCAAGGGCTCCCGCTGGGTGCCCGGCGGGTCGGTGGTCAACTGGCCGCTGCACCGCGAGCTCCTCAGTCGGGGGGGTTCGATCTACACCCGGCTGATGCTCGGCCTCCCCGTCAGGGACATCACCGGGGGCCTCAACGCCTTCCACGCCGACACGCTGCGCGCGATCCTCAACGACCCGATCGACGGCCAGGGCTACGGCATCCAGCGCGACCTGACCTGGAACGCCCACAAGCGCGGCTTCCGCATCACGGAGGTGCCGATCGAGTTCATCGAGCGCACCCGTGGCGAGTCGAAGATGAGCGGCGACGTGGTCAAGGAGGCCATGATCCGCACCACCGAGCTGGGGCTGAGGCACCGCGGCCAGCAGCTCAAGGACACCGTCGGCCGACTCCGCGGCGGCACCGAGCACGCCGGGGAGGTCGCCGGGCGCTTCGTCGGCGCGGTCTCCCGCGCGGCGGGTGAGGCGGCCCGGACCGTGCGGAAGAACGGGCCGAAGGGCGGGGCCCGCTGATGCGCAAGGCCCCCTGGATCCTGCTCGGCATCGGCGTCCTCGCCGTCGCCGAGATCGCGCTGCTCGTGTGGGTGGCCGGCGAGATCGGCGTCGGCTGGACCCTGCTGGTCCTGCTCGTGCTGGCCGCGCTGGGTGGCTTCCTGCTGCGGCGCGAGGGCGCCCGCGCGTGGGCGTCCCTGCGCGAGGCCCAGGAGCACCCCGACGAGGTCGGACGACGCGTCTCTGACGCCGCCCTGGTCCTGGTCGGTGGACTGCTGCTGATGCTGCCCGGCTTCCTCACCGACGTGCTGGGGATCATCTGCCTCGTGCCGGCGACGCGTCCGCTCGCCCGGCGCGGCGTCCAGTCCGTGCTGAACGCGGCGACGCGACGCTACCGCGACCAGGCCGACATCTTGGACGCGAAACTGCGCCCGGACACGGTGGTGCGTCCGGACGCAGAGGTTCGCAGGGACCCCGATGACCCGACGGTCATCCGGGGCGAGATCGTCGACTAGGTATCCTTGCGGATCTCCTCGAGCCGCTCGGCGAGGATGTCCTCGAGTTCCTCGATCGAGCGTCGCTCCCGCAGCATGTCCCAGTGGGTGCGCGGGGGCTTGACCTCCTTGGGTTCGGGCTCGACGCCGTCGGAGCGCCGGGCCATCTGGCCGCAGCGCGCGCACTCCCACTCGGTGGGGAGCTCCGCCTCCGCGGCGAACGGGATCGAGAAGTGGTGCCCGTTGGGGCAGTCGAATGCGGTTTCCTGACGGGGCGCCAGTTCGACCCCCGCGGGGTCGGCGAGGCTCTTCGAGCCGAGGCCCTGGCCCCTGAGTGCCTTGTCTGCCATAGCGTCCTCCTTCGTCCACCCCAACGCTACCGGGCGCCCCCAATGTTCCCGAAGGGGGTGCCCTGCCCGCTGGGCGCCGGCTCAGGTCATCGTGTGGTCGGCGGGCTCCTTGACCGGGATCATCACCAGGAGGCCCGCCAGCAGGATCAGGACGATGCCCATGATGCCCCAGTAGGCGGTGTTCTCCTCGCCGGTGACGGCCGCACCGAGGCCCACGGCGAGGCCGAAGGCGGCGGGGGAGAGGAACGAGATGGCGCGCCCGGTGGTGGCGTACAGGCCGAAGATCTCGCCCGACTTGCCGTCGGGGATCAGCCGCGCGAGGAACGAACGCGACGCCGACTGGGCCGGGCCGACGAACGCGGTCATGGCCATGCCGAGGGTCCAGAACACGATCTGGCCGCGGTCGTGCAGGAAGAACACGCCCAGGCCCAGGGCGACCAGCGCGCCGAGCGAGATCATGATGACCTTCTTGGGGCCGATCCAGTCGTCGACGAACCCGAACAGGATCGTGGAGACGCCGGCCACCACGTTGGCGACCGCGCCGAACACGATGACGTCGCCGGGGGAGAAGCCGAACGTCAGCGACGCCAGCACCGCACCGAACGCGAACACGCCCGACAGCCCGTCGCGGAACAGGGCGGAGGCCGCCAGGAAGAACACCGTGTGGGGGCTGGAGCGCCACAGGTTCGCGATCGAGGCGAACAGCAGCCGGTAGGACGCCACCACGCCCACCTTCTCGGGCGGCTCGGTGCGCGGGCGGTCCTTGAGGGCGAGGAACGTCGGGATCGTGAACAGCAGGATCCAGATCCCGCAGACCAGCATCGAGACCCGGATGTCGAGGCCCTCCTCGCTGGTGACACCGAACAGGCCCACCTGGGGGGAGATGAACCCGAAGTAGAGCACCAGCAGGGCGACGATGCCGCCGAGGTAGCCCAGGCCCCAGCCGAAGCCCGAGACACGGCCGACGTTGTCCTTGGTCGAGACCTCGTCGATCAGCGAGTAGTAGTTCACGTTCGCGAGCTCGCCGATGATGGAGGCCACGCCGAGGATGCCCAGGCCGAGCCACAGGTAGTCGGGGGCGGGCTTCACGAAGAACAACGCGGCGGCCAGGGCGGCGATCAGCCACGTCTGCCAGCGCAGGTTGAAGACCGTGCGGCCCGTGCGGTCGGAGCGCTGGCCGAGCACCGGCGCGATGAGCGCCACGATGAGGCCGGCGATGCCCGTCGACAGGGCGAGCGCCTGGGCGGTCACGTTCTCGGGACCGAACGCCTTGCCCGTGATGTAGACGCTGAAGACGAACGTGATGATCACGGTGTTGAGGGGCTGGGTGCCCCAGTCCCACATCGCCCACGACCACACCTTGCGGCGGGAGGCGGGCCGGTTCCCCTCGAGGGCGGTGCCCTCGACCGGCAACGAGTTGCTCATGCGTGTCCTTCCCACAGGTCCCGCTCGACCAGGACGGCCTTGAGCGTGGCGAGGTTGTCGGTGACGATGCCGTCGACCCCGAGGTCGATGAGGCGTTCCATGTCGGCGCGCTCGTTGATGGTCCACACGTGGACGACCGCGCCGGCGCGGTGGGCGGCGCCGATCATGCCGGGGGTGAGCAGGCGCCGGCCCGTGCGGGGTTCGAGCTCGGGCATCTGGAAGGCCTGCCCCCGCAGCGGCCAGACCGACCGCAGGCCCGGGGCCAGCCCGAAGACGCCGACCTCCAGCGGGGACGCCGCCGTGGCGACCCGGCCGGCGGTGAGCCGCCGGAACGCGTGGATGCTGGCCAGGTGGAAGCTGCCGACGCACACCCGGTCGTGGGCGGCGTGCCGGTCGAGGGCCTCGGCCAGCGGGCCGATCGCGCCGGGCGCCTTGATGTCGATGTTGAAGTTCGCGCCGGGGAGTTCCTCGAGCAGTTCGTCGAGGCGCGGGATCGGTTCGGTCCCGCCGATGCGGGCCCGCGACACCGCGGCCCACGGCAGGTCGGCGAGGCGACCCGCGGCGTCCGTCACGCGGTCGAGCACCTCGTCGTGGAACGCCACGAGGACGCCGTCGGCGGTGGTGTGCACGTCGGTCTCGAGGTGGTCGAAGCCGAACTCCCAGGCGGACCGGAAGCCGCGCAGGCTGTTCTCGACCTCGATGGGGGCGGCATCGGTGATCCCGCCGCGGTGGGCCAGGGCCGTGAAGGGTCGGTCGAAATACGCGTACTCGTTCGCTCGTCGCCCCCGCATGGGGGACACCCTAGGGCTGATTGGTGACATGGTGATGAACCATGCCCGCGCGAGGGTGCAGAATGACCCCTCGTGACCACGATTCTGTCGATCCAGTCCTCCGTCGCCTACGGCCACGTCGGCAACAGCGCCGCGACCTTCCCGCTGATGCGGCTCGGTTGCGAGGTGTGGCCGGTGCTGACGGTGCACTTCAGCAACAACACGTCCTACCCGTCGTGGAAGGGGCCGCTGCTGCGCCCCGAGGACGTCCACGACGTGGTCGAGGGCATCGACGCGCTCGGGGTGCTCCCGCGGGTGGACGCCGTGCTGACGGGGTACCAGGGTGCCCCGGCCATGGGCGCGGAGATCCTCAAGGTCGTCGAGAAGGTCAAGGCCGCCAACCCCGGCGCGGTGTGGTGCTGCGACCCGGTGATGGGCGACGTCGGTCGCGGCATGTACGTGTTGCCCGGCATCCCCGAGTTCATCCGTGACCACGTGGTCGAGGTCGCCGACGTGCTCACGCCGAACCACTACGAACTGAACTTCCTCACTGGGCGCGAGGCCACGACGCTGGCTGGGGTCATCGAGTCGGCCGACCTGCTGCGCGGCAAGGGCCCCGACGTCGTGCTGGTCACCTCGGTGGTGGTCGAGGAGTCCGAGCCTGACACCGTGACGATGGTCGCGGTGAGCGACGACGGCGCGTGGTCGGTCACCACCCCGCTGCTCGGCCGCACGTTCACCGGCTCGGGGGACCTCACCTCGTCGATGTTCCTGGCCGCCCTGCTCGAATCGGGCGACGTCGCGCAGGCCGTGGGCCGCACCGCCGACATCGTCTACTCGGTGCTGGAGAAGACCACCGGGCTCGACCAGCGCGAGCTGGCCCTGGTGGCGGCCCAGGACGACCTCGTCGACCCGCGCTTCCACTTCGAGGTGACGCGGATCCGCTGACGCTCAGTCGAAGAAGACCTGGATGTCGGCGCCGAGCTTGTTGAGCCGGTTCGCGATGTCCTCGTAGCCGCGGTTGATCACATAGACGTCGCGCAGCACCGTGATGCCGCGCGCCGCCATCGACGCCAGCAGCAGGCAGACGGCAGGGCGCAGGGCCGGGGGACAGATCAGCTCCTGGCTGCGCCAGCGCGTCGGGCCGTTCACCACCAGGCGGTGCGGGTCGAGCAGCTGCGTGTTCGCCCCCAGCTTGTTGAGCTCGAGCAGGTGGATCGCCCGGTTCTCGTAGACCCAGTCGTGGATCAGCGTGCGGCCCTCGGCCTCGGCGGCGATCACCGCGAAGAACGGCAGGTTGTCGATGTTGAGGCCCGGGAACGGCATCGGGTGGATCTTGTCGGCGGCCGCGTGCAGCTCCGACGGGTACACCGTGATGTCGACCAGCCGGGTGTTGCCGTTGACCGCCCGGTACTCCTCGGAGAGGTCGAACTTCAGGCCCATGTCGGCGATGATCGCCAGCTCGATCTCGAGGAACTCGATCGGCGCGCGGCGGATCGTCACCTCGGACTTCGTCACCACGGCCGCGGTGATCAGGCTCATCGCCTCGATCGGGTCCTCGGACGGGGCGACCCGCACGTCGGTGGCGATCTCCTCCAGACCGGTGACGTGCAGTGTGGTCGAACCGATGCCCTCGATCGTCACGCCCAGCGACTGCAGGAAGAAGCACACGTCCTGGACCATGTAGTTCGGGGAGGCGTTCCGGATGACGGTGGTCCCGGGGTAGAGCGCCGCGGCCATCAGCACGTTCTCGGTGACGGTGTCGCCGCGCTCGGTCAGCGTGATGTGCCGCTCGCCGTCCTTGGGCTCGCGGACGTGCGCCTGGTAGTACCCCTCGGTCGCCTCCACGTCGAGGCCGAACGGCTGCAGGGCCTGTAGGTGGGGGGTGACGGTGCGCGTGCCTAGGTTGCACCCGCCGGCGTAGGGGAGCCGGAACTCGGGCAGCAGGTGCAGGAGCGGGCCGAGGAACATGATCACCGAGCGGGTGCGGCGGGCGGCCTCGATGTCCATCGACGCCAGGTCGAGGACGTCGGGGCGGATGAGCTCGAGCTCGGACTTGTCGGGCGACCAGGTGACCTTGACGCCGATCGACTCCAGCACCTCCAGGATGCGGTTGACCTCCTCGATGCGGGCCACGCCCTCGAGCACTGTCCGGCCGCGGTTCAACAGGGAGGCGCACAGCAGCGCGACGGCGGCGTTCTTGGACGACCGGACGTCGATCGAACCGCGGAGCTTGGTGGGGCCCTTGATCCGCAGGTGCATGGTCCGGACGGACGGCGCGAGCGAGGGGTCCTGCAGCGTGCTGGCGATGCGGGTGATGTGGTCGAGGTCCAGCTCGCGCGCCCCCGTCTCGATGGCGCGCAGGTCGGACGGGTCGAGCTCGAGCGCCTGGGCCACCTGCTCGGGGGAGAGACCGCGCTGCATGCGCGCGTCACGGATCAGGCGGCCGATGCTCGCGGAGTTGTTCTGGGTCACGCTGGTCGAGTCTAGCGCGCACGTTCCTTTTCTCCCGGCGGCGCCAGCGGTAATAGAGTGTCGGGCATGAGCTCTCACTTCGACGTCGTTGTCCTCGGAGCGGGCCCCGGCGGGTACGTCGCCGCCATCCGCGCCGCTCAGCTTGGCAAGAAGGTTGCCATCATCGAGAAGGAGTACTGGGGCGGTGTCTGCCTGAACGTCGGTTGCATCCCGACCAAGTCCCTGCTCCGGAACGCCGAGCTGGCACACATCGTGACCAAGGAGGCGAAGACGTTCGGCATCAGCGGTGACATCTCCGTCGACTACGGCGTCGCCTTCACGCGCTCCCGCAAGGTCTCCGAGCGCATGATCGGTGGCATCCACTACCTGATGAAGAAGAACAAGATCCAGGAGATCCACGGCTGGGGAACGTTCACCGACGCCAAGACGATCGAGGTGGCCACCAACGAGGGGGCGTCCGAGACCGTCACGTTCGACAACTGCATCATCGCCACCGGCGCCACCACGAAGCTGCTGCGCGGCACCGAGTGGAGCGAGAACGTCATCTCCTACAAGGAGCAGATCCTCGCCGACAACCTGCCGAAGTCGATCATCATCGGCGGGTCGGGGGCGATCGGCACCGAGTTCGCCTACGTGCTGAACTCCTACGGCGTCGACGTCACGATCGTCGAGTACCTCGACCGGATGGTCCCGAACGAGGACAAGGAGGTCTCGGCCGAGCTGGCCAAGGCCTACAAGAAGCTCGGCATCAAGGTGCTCACCGGCACCGCCGTCACCTCGGTCGAGGACACCGGCTCGGGCGTCAAGGTCACCGTGGAGCCCGCCAAGGGCGGCGACGCGACCGTGCTCGAGGCCGACAAGATGCTGCAGGCCATGGGCTTCGCCCCCCGCCTGGAGGGCTACGGCCTGGAGAACACCGGCGTGGCCACCGAGCGCGGCGCCATCGTCATCGACGACTACATGCGCACCAACGTCGAGGGCATCTACGCGATCGGTGACTGCACCGGCAAGCTCATGCTGGCCCACACGGCCGAGGCGCAGGGCGTTGTCGCGTCCGAGACCCTGGCCGGTGCCGAGACCATGGCGATCAACTACGACATGATCCCGCGCGCCACCTACTGCCAGCCGCAGGTCGCCTCCTTCGGCTACACCGAGGAGCAGGCCAAGGAGAAGGGCTTCGACGTCAAGGTCGGCAAGTTCCCGTTCTCGGCCAACGGCAAGGCCTGGGGCCTGGGCGACGCCACGGGCTTCGTCAAGGTCGTCGCCGACGCCGAGCACAACGAGATCCTCGGCGCCCACATGATCGGCCCCGACGTGACCGAGCTGCTGCCCGAGCTGGTGCTGGCCCAGATGTGGGACCTCACCGCCGACGAGGTCGGTCGCTCCATCCACGCGCACCCGACCCTGTCCGAGGCGCTCAAGGAGGCCGTCGAGGGCATCGCCGGCCACATGATCAACTTCTAGGGTTCGCCACGAACACCGACGACCGTGGGACGCCGCACCGGCTCGGTGCGGTGTCCCACGTCGGTTACGCGGCCGGGGACGTCGCCAACAACCTGGTCTTCTCGTTCCAGGCGATGTTCCTGGTCGTCTACTACGTCAACGTGGCCCGGCTGCAGCCCGTCGACGTCGGCGTCCTGCTGCTGGTCGTGCGGGTGTGGTCGGCCGCGTGCGACCTGATCGCCGGCCGGATGGTCGACCGGCGCACGTCGCCGGGGGGCCGGTTCCGCCCCTACCTGCTGTGGGCGACGCCGCCGTTGCTGTTGTCGTCGCTGGCGGTGTTCAGCGTCCCCGTGGTGGACGGGTACGGGCTGCGCCTGTTCTACGCGTGGGTCACGAGCGCCGTGATGATGCTGTTCTACTCGCTGGTGACGATCCCGTACGTGTCCCTGGCCTCGGCGATGACCGCCGATCCCCACGAACGGGTCGGGCTCAACTCGTGGCGGATGGGCGGGGTCATGCTCGTCCAGTTGGTCCTGGCCGCGGTGGTGTCCCCCCAGATCACGCGGCTGGCCTCCGACCCCGGGGCCCTGCAGGGCTTCTTCACGGCCGTGGCCGGCGCCAACGTGGTGCTGGGCCTGGTCCTCTACTGGACCTGCCACCGCACCTGCCACGAGGTCGTCCCGGTCGACGTGCAGCCGCTCAGCCTGCGCGCCACGTGGGAAGCCGTGCGGACGAACCGGCCCCTGCTGGTCCTGTGCACCTCGACGCTGGCGGTGTTGGCCGGCCAGTTCACGATCGTGGGCGCCCAGGCCCATTACGCGATGCTGGTGCTGGGGGACTCCGGCCTGTTGTTCTGGATGTCGGTGGCCTCGGCGGTCTCGGCGCTGGTGATGGTGCCGTTCGCGCCGCGCCTGTCGGCCCGGATCGGCGTGCGCACCGCCTACGTCGGCATGGCGACCACCATGGCGCTCGGGGCGCTCGGCATCGCGCTCGCCCCGACCAACATCCCCTTCGTGCTGGCCTGCTTCGTGGTCCAAGGGCTGGGGGCCGCCCCGATCAATGCGCTCATGTACACCCTGGCCGCCGCCTGCGTCGACCACGGACGCCGCACGCGCGGCACGTCGACCCCCGGCGCGGTCTTCGCGACGTTCCACGTCTCTCGCAAGGTGGCCCAGGCGGTGGCCGGGGGAGTGACCGGTATCGGCCTGGGCTTGGCCGGTGTCACCGCCAGCACGATGGTGGGGGACCCCCGGGCCGTGCCCGCCCTGGTGCTGCTGGTGTCGGTCGTCCCCGGGGTGCTCGTGCTGGTCGGCGGGGCGCTGATCCTCGCCTTCCCGCGCTCAGGCGTGGAGTGAGCCCAGCGGGCCGAGGTACTTCTCGGGGTTGACCGGCTTGCCGGACTCATAGGTGATGAAGTGCAGGTGGGGCTTGGTCGACAGCCCGGTGCTGCCCACGTACCCGATGACCTGTCCCCGGTTGACTTGCTGGCCCCGACCGACGACGGCACTGTCCATGTGCAGGTAGCCGGTGCCGACCCGCGGCGTCCCGGCGACGGTGCCGTGGTCGATCTTCACGTACAGGCCCGCGCTGGTGCTGCGCGCGACGGTGGTGACCACGCCGGACTCCGCCGCCACGATCGGGACGCCGCCACGGTTGCCGATGTCGATGCCGTTGTGCAGGCGCCAGCTGCGCAGGATCGGGTGGTAGCGCTGCCCGAACGGGCTGGTGGGGCTGCCCTGCGTCCCGGTCGGCTGCAGCAGGGCGGCGCCAGTGTTCCCCGGCGCCGGGGC
>DUOQ01000150.1 GCA_012838755.1 Propionibacterium sp.
CGGCGTAGGAGTGGACGAAGTAGAACCGCTCCCCCGCGACCCCGTCGAACAGGACCGACCCCGGGGGTGCCTCGACCCTGTTCCAGCCCATGTGCGGCAGGCGCTCGGCCTGCAGCCGGGACACGACGCCGGGCAGGACGCCCACGCCGGGGGTCTGCACGCCGTGCTCGGAGCCGAGGTCGAACATGACCTGGTGCCCCACGCAGATGCCGAGCACGGGGCGTCCGGCCGCGAGACGCTCGCGGATGATCGCGGGTCCGCCGACGGCCTCCAGCCCGGTCATGCAGGCCGCGAACGCGCCCACGCCGGGCACGACGAGCCCATCGGCCGCCAGCGCCACCGCGGGGTCCGACGTCAGGACCACCTCGGCGCCGGTCGCCGCGAGGGCGCGCGTCGCGGAGTGGAGGTTGCCCGACCCGTAGTCGAGCACCGCCACGCGGGGAGCGCTCACAGCGCTCCCTTGGTGGAGGGAATCACTCCCTCGATGCGGGCGTCCGGCTCCACGGCCGTGCGCAGAGCGCGGGCCAAGGCCTTGAACTGCGCCTCGACGATGTGGTGCGGGTCGCGCCCGCGGATCAGGTCCAGGTGCACGCAGAGGCCGGCGTTCAGGGCGAGCGACTCCACCACGTGGTGGGTCATCGACCCCTGGAACGGCACGCCGGAACCGCCGATGCGGGCGTAGACCTGGGCGTCCGGCTCGCCGGTGCACACGACGTACGGGCGGCCGGCGACGTCGACCACGCAGCGGGCCAGGGCCTCGTCCAGCGGCACGATGGCGTCGCCGAACCGCGTGATCCCCTTCTTGTCGCCGAGCGCCTCGCGCAGGGCCTGGCCCAGCACGATCGCGGTGTCCTCGACGACGTGGTGCCCGTCGATGTGGACGTCACCGGTGGCGGCCACGGTGAGGTCGATGAGCGAGTGCTTCGACAGCGAGGTGAGCATGTGGTCGTAGAAGCCCACCCCGGTGCTGATGTTCGCCACGCCGGTGCCGTCGAGGTTCACCTCGACGCTGATCGTGCTCTCCGACGTCGAGCGCTCCGCGCGTCCGATCCGTGCCATCTACTCCCCCATCCTCGGGGCGTCCACCCGCGCCAGCGCGGCGTGGAACGCCTCCATCTCCTCGGGCGTGCCCGCGCTGACGCGCAGGAACCCCTCCGGCCCAGTCTCCCTGACCAGAACTCCTTGGTCCAACAGTTGCTGCCAGGCGCGGTGCCGGTCGGCCCAACGGCCGACCAGTACGAAGTTGGCGTCGGACTCGACCACCTCGTACCCGGCCGCCGCCGCGCGGGTCGCCAGGTCGTCGCGGGCCGCCCGCAGGTCGGCCACGCGGGCGAGCATCTCGTCAGCGTGCCTCAGGGCGACCGAGGCCACCGCCTGCGTCTGGGCCGACAGGTGGTAGGGCAGCCGAACGATGCGGCAGGCGTCCACGACGGCCGGCGCGGCGGCGAGGTAGCCCAGGCGGCCCCCGGCGAACGCGAAGGCCTTGCTCATCGTGCGGCTCACCACGAGGTTGCCGAACCGGGGCAGCAGGGTGAGCGCGGTGTCCTGCGGCGTGCGGGAGAACTCCTGGTAGGCCTCGTCGACCACGACGATCGCGTCGGTGCCGGCGAGCACCTCCTCGAGGACCGCGAGCGGCGTGGTGGTGCCGGTCGGGTTGTTCGGCGTCGTGACGAGCACCACCGACGGGTCGTGGGCGGCGATCGCGTCCAGGACCAGGCCGGCGTCGAGCGTGTAGTCGGCCCTGCGCGGCACCGTGACGTACTCGGTGTGCGTGTTGCGGGCGTACTCGGGGTACATCGAGTAGGTGGGCGTGAAGGTGAGCACGCGGCGTCCGGGCCCGCCGAAGGCGCCCAGCACGTGCGTCATCACCTCGTTGGACCCGTTGGCCGCCCACACATTCTCCACCCCGAGCGCGTGCCCGAGGTAGTCGGCCAACAACTGGCGCAGCGCGACGAACTCGCGGTCGGGGTAGCGGTGGTAGGCCGCCGCGCGGATCGCCTCGGCCATCTCGTCGAGGGTCGCCGACGAGGGCGGGTAGGGGTTCTCGTTGACGTTGAGGCAGACGGGGACGTCCAGCTGGGGGGCGCCGTAGGGCTCCTCCCCGACCAGTTCGGGCCGCAGCGGCAGGTCGGCGAGCGTCGGTTCGGGCCTCACCAGCGATCCCCCCGCTCGGCGGCGGTGCGCACGGTGATCGCGGCGGCGTGGCCGGGCAGGCGCTCCTCGCGGGCGAACCGCTCCACGGTGGCGCCGACCTCGCGCAGCGCGGCCTCGTCGTAGTGGATGAGGTGCACCGTCTTGCAGAAGCTCCGCACGGTCAGGCCCGACTGGTGGCGGGCCGCGCCCGCGGTGGGCAGCACGTGGGTCGACCCGGCCGAGTAGTCGCCCAGCGGCACCGGCGACCACGGCCCGATGAAGATGGCCCCCGCGTTGCGCACCCGGTGCGCCACCGCGTACGCGTCGCGGGTGTGCACCTCGAGGTGCTCGGCGCCGTAGGCGTCGACGACGGCCAGGCCCTGCTCCAGGTCGTCAACCAGCACGATGGCCGATTGCGGCCCGGCCAGGGCGGTCTCGATGCGCTCGGTGTTGTCGAGCCGCGCCACCTGCCCGGCCAGGAGGTCGTTGACGGACGCCGCGAGCTCGGGCGAGTCGGTGACCAGCACCGAGCCGGCCATGGGGTCGTGCTCGGCCTGGCTGATCAGGTCGGCGGCCACGAAGGCGGGGTCGGCGGTGTCGTCGGCGAGCACGGCGATCTCGGTGGGGCCCGCCTCGGAGTCGATGCCGACGACGCCGCGCAGGTACCGCTTGGCGGCCACGACCCAGATGTTGCCGGGACCGGTGACGAGGTCGACCGGCTCGCACAGTCCGGCGACGCCGTGGGCGAACATCGCGA
>DUOQ01000151.1 GCA_012838755.1 Propionibacterium sp.
CTCCTGGGGTGCGCGTCAGGCGGCCCAGCAGCGCGGTCGCCTCGTCGTTGTCAGGATCGAGCTCGACGGCGCGGCGCACGTGCTCCAGCGCGAGCTCCCGCCGACCGTCGATGCTGTGGGCCCAGCCTCTGCCCGCTCTCCCACCGCTGGATCGTCGCCGGCGACACCTCCACCAGCTCCGCGAGCTCAGCCGTGCTCAACCCGGCCGCAAACCGCAGCCACCGCAGATCCGGTCCCTCAGGCAGATCCACCAACAGCGCTGCCGGTTTCACCCCCAAGGCTCCAGCCAGAGCGTTCAGAACGGCCGGGGTCCTAGGCCGCGACAAACCCCGCTCCCAACTCGAAATGCGCTCTCCTCCAACCACTCCCACACGCAACGCCAGCTGCAGCTGAGTCAAGCCTGCTCGCTCGCGCGCCACCCGCACCACGCTCGGATCGATCGCAGGGGCCCTGTCCATAGTGACCAGCATCGTAGACCGCCACGACAACTCCCCCAGTCAGACCAGCCCGGACGCAGGCAGCGAAAACATCCGACCTGACTCCTCGCGCCCGATATCGGTGCGTATGGATGCACAGGAGGTCAGACCATGACAGAGCAACACCGACGACAGTTCGAGTCACTCAGCCAAGCAGCCGCGAGAAGCGGCCTGAGCACCCGAACCCTGCGCCGCAGAATCTCCGCCGGCCAACTCGCCGCCTACCGAAACGGACCGCGCCTCATCCGCGTCGACCCTGAAGACGTCGACAGGCTGATGCGACGACTGCCCACCCTGCGACCATGAGCGACTCCGAGGCCCCCAAGACAAGAACCCACCCCACTGCCGGCGCAGTGACTCAACCAGCGGTCCGTGCTCTTGTACGAGGGGGTGGCGTGGTCCCGCTGGTTCCGTCCGGCCGTTCAGTCGCCGAAGCGTGCGACGAGGCGACCGGTGACCTGGTTGTTCTTGAGGCGCTCGAGGCCCTCTCCGATGCCGTCGAAGGGGATCTCCTCGTAGGTGGGTTGGATCTCGCCCTGGAGCATGAGTGTGTAGAGCTCTTCGATGTCTGCGACGGTTCCGCCGAGGGACCCCTCGATGGTCTTGCCGAGGATCGTGTTGGTGGCGATTGTGAAGGTGGGTTCGCCGAGGCCTACCTGGACGACTTTGCCACCTCGCTTGATCGCGGTGAGTGCCTTCTGGGTGGTGTCGAACCCGGCGTAGTCGACGACGAGGTCGAAGGTGCCGCCGGCCATCGGGTTGCCGCCGGCGGGTGCCCACTCGGAGGCGTCCGCGACGCAGTCGGTCACCCCCGCGGCGAGGGCGAGCGGCCAGACGTCCTCTTTCGTCTCCGCCACGTGCACTTCGGCGCCGGCGAGGACGGCCGCGCGGGCGCCGATCTGACCCAGACCACCGAAACCAATGACGCCGACCTTCATCCCGGCCCTGGCGCCGCCGACCTTCATCATGGCGTGGTAGCTGGTCATGCCCGCGTCCGTCGCCAGGGCAGCCAGGGACAGGTCCAGGCCCTCGGGTACGCGGGCGAGGTCGCGGTAGTCGGCGGCGAACTTGTCGGCGAAGCCGCCGGGGGTGAACATCCCGCTAGGCAGCTGCACCCCAGAGGGGCACACGCCCACGATGTCGCCGACCTGGAAGCCCGTGACGTCCGCGCCCAGAGCCGAGATGACGCCCGCGTTCTCATGCCCTTGCGTCATCGGCAGGAAGGGCATCACCTGATCGCCCACCTCCATGTACATGACATCCGAGTGGCACAGGCCCGCCGCACGCATGTCGATGATGACCTGCGTGGGCCCGGGCGTCGGTTCAGGCACGTCGTTGAGCTGGATCGGAGCGCGCTCGCCCATGTACTGCCAGGCCTTCATGACAGGTCCCTTCTGTGATCGGTGGCGAGGGGTCCAGAGCCTTCCGGCGCCCCATCTCCTGATACCTTAACACTGTTCGGAAAATAGCGCGCAGTTCACGGAAGGATCACCGAGTGAGCATCCGAGGACCCGGCAGGCCGCCCGGGACCACGCATGACGAGATCCGCGACATCGCCCTTGGGCTCTTTCTCGTCCGGGGCTATGCGAAGACGTCCTTGGCGAGCATCGCCCACGCTGCGGGCATCAGTCGGACCACACTCTTCTCCTACTTCCCCTCCAAGCGTGAGTTGATCTGGGAGGAGCACGACCAACGCGCCGCCGAGATCGAGACCGCCATGGACGACGGCCCGGCACGTCCGGTGGTCGACATGATCGTGCGCGGGCTGCTCGTCAGCGCCCGGTACGGCGTGGACGAGCATGCCGTACTAGCGGCGCGGCTACGGGTGGTCGAGCAGGACGACGAGCTGCGCGCCTTCGCAGCCCTCGCCGTCAAGGACACGACGAAGAGGGTCTCCGAGGGCGCCGCCCGACGGGCACCCAACGCCGACCCCCGGCTCATCGACCTGGTGACCCGCGCGCTGGTTGCCGCAGCATCCCAATGCACCGAGGAGTGGGCCTCCCAGGAGCAGCCGACCTCCAACCTGGACGTCCACACATCCCATGGCATCCGAGTCATCGTCGACGCGCTCCGACCGCTGCTCCCTTGAGAGAATGACACGGCCAGCAAACATCACGCGCCGTCTCATCCAGCATCCACAAGCGTCGCCAACTCCCGGCGGAATGCCCCTATGCCAGGAGTCGCTCTGTGGGGTGCCGGGCGATGGCGGTAATGAGGTCTTACGAAGTGCCGGTTGGAGGGGAATCGTTGGGCTTGGTCATCGCGCACCGGAGGGAAGCGTCGATGCCTGGCAGTGAGGCCTCGTGCTCCATGATCCGTGCAAGCTCCGGCCCAATCTGGCTGTCCGCGAGAACCTCGTAGCTGAGACGCAGGTAGTAAGGCCCGTTCCACGGAACGTCGCGAAACGTCGTCAACGTTGTGGCCGGGCATCCCGCGGTCCGACCCCACGCCTCCACGAACTCGATCATCGCCTTGCCTATGCCTCGCCTGGCGTAGTCCGGCGCCACCGATACCTGGGCGATGTGCGCGTTCCCATCGACCACCTCGGCAGAGATGTACCCCGCAACCTGCGCTCCAACAACCGCTACCCAGATGCGATCAGCTAAGACAGCCTTCCTCAGAACGGCGATCTGTGGCACATCGGCGGCGACTAACGGCATGCCGACGGTGTGGAACAACTGGCCAGCCGCGACCTCCACCTCGACCAGACGTGGCAGGTCGGTCTCGGCGGCCGGCCGGATCGTGGGAACATGCACGACGAAACGCTCTCACAGCAGTCGAAGTGCTGGTCAGCAGTCGGCGGAGTGCAGTGGGTGAGGTTGGGCAGGCACAGAGTGGGGACGTCGAGTTGTTGGCGTGCATCCGCTGGCCGGGTGAGTTTGCTCGGCGGCCGGTGGACCATTGCGCCGGTTTGCTACGGTCCACAGGTGAATCGTCCCGGGTTCCTTGCCGCTCGTTTTTGAGTCAGGAAGGATCCGGTTATGCCGAAGAAGATCGATCCCGCTGTCAAGGAGCGGGCTGTGCGTCTGGTGCGTGAGCATCAGGATCAGTACTCCTCGACCACGGCGGCTGCGCAGGCGGTGGCCCGCCAGCTCGGGTTGGGGAAGGAGACCGTTCGCCGATGGGTGGTCCAGGCCGATATCGACGCCGGCACCCGCGAAGGGATGAGCAGCGGGGAGCGGGAGGAGATCCGGGCGTTGAAGGCCGAGAACGCCCGGTTGCGAGAGGATGTCGCGATCCTTCGTGCGGCCACGACTTTCTTTGTGGGGGAGCTCGACCCCCGGAGCCGTTGATCGTGGCCTTCATCGACGCCCAGCGCGGCGAGGGTCACGCGGTCGAGTCGATCTGTCGGGTCCTGTCCGAGCAGGGCTGCCAGGTCGCC
>DUOQ01000152.1 GCA_012838755.1 Propionibacterium sp.
ACCACCCTAGCCACCTCAGCCCTTCCGGGAGGACGTCGGGCTGGTCCAGGTGCCCTGCGGTGCGCGCGACGGGGTCGGGCGCTGGCCGGTGTCGCCCTTGGAGCGGTACACGATGTAGGGGCGGGCCACGTACTGGATCGGCGCCGAGAAGACGTGCACGAGGCGGGTGAAGGGCCAGATCAGGATCAGCAGGAACGACAGGACGGCGTGCACCTGGAACTGGAGCGGCGTGCCCGCCATCGTGATCGCCTCCACGTTCGGCTGGAACGCGAAGATCGAGCGGAACCAGATCGAGACACCCTCGCGGTAGTTGTAGAAGTGCTCGTCGCCCAGCGCGGTGCTGATCGTGTTCCACATGCCGAAGAAGATGTTCACGCCCAGGACCAGGTACATGACCTTGTCGTTGACCGTGGTGGCGTTGAAGACCGTCTTCACCGTGCGCCGGCGGAACACCAGGATGATGAAGCCGACCGTCACCATGAGGCCGGCCAGCACGCCGCCGCCCACCGCCATCAGGTGGTAGGTGTGCTGGTCTATGCCGATCGCGTCGGTCCAGGCCTTCGGGATGATCAGGCCCATCGCGTGGCCCAGCACCGCGAGCAGCACGCCGTAGTGGAACAGAGGGGACCCGATGCGCAGCAGCTTGCTCTCGTAGAGCTGCGAGCTGCGGGTGGTCCAGCCGAACTTGTCGTACTTGTAGCGCCAGACCATGCCGACGACGAACACCGCCATCGCCAGGTAAGGGAAGACGGCGAACAGGAAGGTGCTCATCGTGGGGCTCCTGTCAGGTCGAGCGAGAGGTCCAGGTGGTCATCGGCGGGGTGCGGGTTGAGCCGCGGGTCGAGCGCGTAGCCGTCGAGCCCGACCTCCTCGTTGGGCGGCCCCTCGGCGACCAGCCGGGCCACGGCCTCGGCCTGGGTGCCGTCCAGGGGCGGCAGGGTGGCGCGCAGGGCGGTCACGGCGTCCGCCCACGGGGACGTCCGGCCGTCGAGCCCGAGCTGCAGCAGTTCGATGCCGGCGCGGTGGTCGTTGAGCAGTTTCCAGGCGACGTCGACCGAGCCGGTCGCGCCGAACTCCAGCACCACCGACAGGTGGTCGGGCAGCTCGGAGTCGTCGACCAGGAGGCCCGCGCGACGGTACGCCTGCTTGAACTGCACCAGGGCGATGCCCCGCTTGCGGGTGTCGCCGTGGGCGTAGTACGTCAGGTGCAGGGCGCACTTGCGGGTGGTGTCGAAGGTGTCCACGTAGGCCGTGCGGACCTCCCGGCGGTCACCGTCCGCGAGGTGGGCGGACAGCCGGAGCAGGGGCGCGCCCACGGCGTCCGGCAGGGTGCCGGCGGCCTCGCGGATGGCCGGGAGCAGGCCCAGGAGCCGCTCGTCGGGGTAGCCGAGCAGCAGCGAGGTGAGCTGCCACGCGGTCCGCACCTGCTCCTCGGGCAGGGCGGGTGCGGGGTACCGGCGTCGTGGGGACGCCGTGGGCGCCGGCTGGCCGCCCCCCACCAGGCGGCCCAGCCATTCGGCGGGTCGGCGGCTCACTGCGGGTCCTCCTGGGCCCTCATGCCCCGCAGTGGGGCCTCGGCCTCGGGGTCGACCGGGAGGTCGGGCCCGGCACCGGGGATCCCGTGGCGGTGCTCGACGTCCTCGGGGCTCGCCTTGCCGGGCATGCCGTGGCCGTCCCAGTTGAGGTAGCTGACCGAGCCGGGGACCTGGCTCATGTCGTCGGCCTGCATGCGCTCCTTGGTCTCGCGCAGGGTCTGGACGGCGACCGGCACCGGCCCACCGGAACCGCCGCCGAACGCACCCGGGCCGCCCTCGCCGACCGGGCAGTCGGTGGCGAGTTCCTCCAGCGCGTGCGCCTGCTCGGCGTGCGCGGTGGGGATGACGTAGCGCTCGTCGTACTTGGCGATGGCCAGCAGGCGGAACATCTCCTGCACCTCGGCGCCGGTCATCCCGACGGCCTGGGCGATCTCCTCGCGCGGTTCGCGCTCGAGGTTGATGTCACGCATGTAGGACCGCATCGCGGCCAGCTTGTCGAGCACCTGGCGCACCGGCTTGACGTCGCCGGCAGTGAACAGGTTCGCCAGGTACTCCAGCGGGATGCGCAGCGCGTCGATGGCGCCGAACAGGTTGCCGGCGTCCTCGGCGTCGTGGCCGGTGTCGCGCACGGCGTCCACGATCGGGGACAGCGGCGGGATGTACCAGACCATCGGCATGGTGCGGTACTCGGGGTGCAGCGGCAGGGCGACCTTGTAGTCGTTGATCAGCCGCAGCACGGGCGACTTCCTGGCCGCGTCGATCCAGTCCAGCGGGATGCCCTGGCGCTCGGCCTCACGGGCGATCGCCGGGTCGCGCGGGTCGAGGAACACGCCCCGCTGCGCCTCGTAGAGCGCCTGGTCGTCCTTCACCGAGGCGGCGGCCGTCACGGCTTCGGCGTCGTAGAGCATGAGCCCGATGTAGCGCAGGCGACCCACGCAGGTCTCGGAGCACACGGTCGGGATGCCCACCTCGACGCGCGGGTAGCAGAAGGTGCACTTCTCGGCCTTGCCGGTGGAGTGGTTGAAGTAGATCTTCTTGTACGGGCAACCCGAGATGCACATGCGCCAGCCGCGGCAGCGGTTCTGGTCGACCAGGACGATGCCGTCCTCCTCGCGCTTGTAGATCGCGCCCGAGGGGCACGAAGCGGCACAGGTCGGGTTGAGGCAGTGCTCGCAGATGCGCGGCAGGTAGAACATGAAGGACTTGTCGAACTCGAAGGTGACCTTCTCCTCGATGCCCTTGCGCATCGGGTCGTCGTGACCCGTCTTGTAGGTGCCGCCCAGGTCGTCGTCCCAGTTGGCGCCCCACTGCGGGTTCATCGGGCGACCGTCCAGCATCGAGTGCGGCCGCGCGACGGGGAACGTCTTCGAGGCGGGGGCCTCGAGCAGGTTCTTGTAGTCGTACGTCCAGGGCTCGTAGTAGTCCTCGATCTCGGGCAACTTGGGGTTGTTGAAGATCGTCAGCAGCTTGGTGAACCGGCCACCGCCCTTGAGCTTGAGGCGGCCGTTGCGGCCGAGCTCCCAGCCGCCCTTCCACGTCTCCTGGTCCTCGTACGTGCGGGGGTAACCGAGCCCGGGTCGGGTCTCGACGTTGTTGAACCACACGTACTCCAGGCCGGTCCGGTTCGTCCAGGCCTGCTTGCAGGTCACCGAACAGGTGTGGCAGCCGATGCACTTGTCGAGGTTCATCACCATCGCCATCTGGGCCATGATGCGCATGATCTGTCTCCTTGGCTCTCGGTGGTGGTGTCAGTACGCCAGCGGGGCGGTGCGCTTGCGGATCATCGTGACCTCGTCACGGTTGTTGCCCGTCGGCCCCAGGTAGTTGAAGGCGAAGGACAACTGGGCGTAGCCCCCGATGATGTGGCTGGGCTTGACGAGGATGCGGGTCATCGAGTTGTGGATGCCGCCGCGACGGTTGTTCGTCTCGGTCAGGGGCACGTCGATGAGGCGGTCCTGCGAGTGGTACATGTACACCGTGCCCTCGGGCATGCGGTGGCTCACGATGGCGCGGGCCGCCACGACGCCGTTGCGGTTGACCAGCTCGATCCAGTCGTTGTCGCCGATGCCGACCTTCTCGGCGTCCTCGACGCTCATCCACACCTGTTGGCCGCCCCGGGACAGGTTCTGCATGAACCAGTTGTCCTGGTACTGGCTGTGGATCGCCCACTTGAAGTGCGGGGTGAGGTAGCGCACCGAGACGCCCAGCTCGTTGGTCTCGCCCAGCGGGGCCTCCCCGAACAGCTGGGTCATGTTGAGCGGGCCGCGGTAGGTGGGCAACATCTCGCCCAGGGCGTCCATCCAGTCGTGGTCGAGGTAGAAGTGCTGGCGACCGGTGAGGGTGTGCCAGGGCTTCAGCCGCTCGACGTTGATGGTGAACGGGCTGTACCGGCGGCCACCCGACTCCGACCCCGACCACTCGGGGCTGGTGATCACCGGGGTGGGCTGGCCCACGATCTCGTTGAACGTGATGATCTTGCCCTCGTGCTCGGCGGCCAGGTCGTGCATCTGGTGGCCCGTGCGCTTCTCGAGGGTCTTGAACCCCTGCACGGCCAGGTGCCCGTTGGTGGTGCCGGCCAGCGCCATGATCGTCTCGGCGACGTGGATGCCGTGGTCGAGCTTCGGGCGCCCGGAGGCCACCCCCTCGCCGGTGCGGACGCCGTTCTTGCCCTTGAGGTAGGTGATCGCCGAGTTCACGTCGACCGTCACCGCCTTCGTGGTGGTGCCCAGCGTGTCCATCAGCGGGCCGATCGCGCCGTACTTCTCCCCGATCTGGGTGTAGTCGCGCTCGACCATCACCAGCTTCGGCATGGTCACGCCCGGGATGGGCTCGACCTCCCCGGTCTTCCAGTCCGCGACGATGCCGTGGGGGGTGGCCATCGCGTCGGGCGAGTCGTGCATCAGCGGCACGGCGACCACATCGGTGCGGGTCCCCAGGTGCACCCTGGCCAGCTCGGAGAACTGGTTGGCGAGCAACCGGAAGCTGTCCCAGTCCGTCTTCGCCTGCCACGGCGGGTTGATCGCCGGCGTGAACGGGTGGATGAACGGGTGCATGTCGGTGGTGTTGATGTCGTGCTTCTCGTACCAGGTCGCCGCGGGGAGGATCACGTCGGACATCAGCGTCGAGCTCGTCATGCGGAAGTCCAGGGTCAGGACCAGGTCGAGCTTGCCCTCGGGGGCCTCCTCGCGCCAGACGATGTCCTTCGGGCGGAGCTCCTCGGGGCTCTCCTTCGCGGTGACCGCGTGGTCGGTGCCCAGCAGGTGCCGCAGGAAGTACTCGTCGCCCTTGGCGGAGTTGCCGAACAGGTTCGCGCGCCACAGCATGAGCACGCGCGGCCAGTTCTCCTCGGCGTCCGGGTCCTCGACCGCGAACTTCAGCTCGCCCGACTTCAGCGCCTCGGTCACGTAGGTGCCCACGTCCTGCCCGGACGCCTTGACCTGGTCGGCCAGCACCAGCGGGTTCCTGTCGAACGTCGGGTAGGACGGCATCCAGCCCGACCGGGCCGACTGCGCGAACAGGTCGGCGGTGACCTTGCCCTGGAACCGGCCGTTGCCGGCCTCGCCCGCACCGAGGGCCTCGGCGGAGAAGGTGTCGTAGCGCCACTGGTCGGTGTTGATGTACCAGTAGCCGGTCTGGATCATCTGCCGCGGCGGGCGGGCCCAGTCCAGGCCGAAGGCCATCTGCGCCCAGCCCGTGATCGGGCGTGCCTTCTCCTGGCCGACGTAGTGCGCCCAGCCGCCGCCGTTGCGGCCCTGGCAACCGGTGATGGTCGTCAGCATCAGCATCGTGCGGTAGATCAGGTCGGAGTGGTACCAGTGGTTGGTGCCCGCCCCCATCAGGATCATCGAGCGGCCGTCGGTGTCCTCGGCGTTCTGCGCGAACTCGCGTGCGACGCGCTCGACCTGGGCGGCCGGGACGTTGGTGATCATCTCCTGCCACGCCGGGGTGTAGGCGCCCTCCACGTCGTCGTAGCCGGTCGGCCACGCGCCCGGGAGCCCGGGGCGTCCGACGCCGTACTGGGCCAGCATCAGGTCGAACACCGTGGTGACGAACCGGTCGCCCACCCGCCGCACGGGGACGCCGCGGCGCACCGTGGCCGGCGTGCCGTCGGGGGAGTCGAACAGCGGGAGCTCGATCTCGACGGCCTCCTCCCCGAGCAGGGTGAGCTCGGGGCGGAGGTCGCCGAGATCGAGGTTCCACTTGCCCAGGCCCTCGTCGCCGAAGCGGTGGCCCAGGGTGCCGTTGGGGATCGCCGGTGCGTCGGTCGCGGCGTCCCACAGGGCGGGCTTGAACATCGCGTTCTCGCTGCCGGCCTGGTCGTTGTCGAAGTCGCCGGCCACGAGGTTCTTGCCGGGGCGGTAGACCACCGAGCCGTCGGCCTGCGTGGCCACGGCGTCCAGCGTCACGAGGAACGGCAGGTCGGTGTAGGTGCGGGTGTAGTTCTCGAAGTACGGCACCTGCCGGTCGACGAAGAACTCCTTGAGCACGACGTGGCCCATCGCCATGCCGATGGCCGCGTCGGTGCCCGGGGCGACCGGCAGCCACTCGTCGGCGAACTTCACGTTCTCGGCGTAGTCGGGGCTCATCACGACGACCTTCTGGCCGCGGTAGCGGGCCTCGGTCATCCAGTGCGCGTCGGGCGTGCGGGTCAAGGGCACGTTCGAGCCCCACATGATGAGGTAGCCCGCGTCCCACCAGTCGCCGGACTCGGGCACGTCGGTCTGGTCGCCGAACACCTGCGGGGAGGCGACGGGCAGGTCGGCGTACCAGTCGTAGAAGCTCAGCATCGAGCCGCCGATGAGGCTGGTGTAGCGCGCGCCGGAGGCGTGGCTGACCATCGACATGGCCGGGATCGGGGAGAAGCCGGCAATGCGGTCGGGGCCCCAGCGCTTGATCGTGTAGACCTGCGCGGCGGCGACGATCTCGACCGCCTCGTCCCAGCTGGCGCGGACCAGGCCGCCCTTGCCGCGGGCGCTCTTGTACTTCTTGGACTTCGCCGGGTCCTGGACGATGGACGCCCACGCGACGACCGGGTCACCGTGTTCGGCCTTGGCCTGCCGGTACATGTCGAGCAGGACGCCGCGCAGGTAGGGGTAGCGGACGCGGGTGGGGGAGTAGGTGTACCAGCTGAACGCCGCGCCGCGCGGGCAGCCGCGGGGCTCGTACTCGGGCTTGTCGGGGCCGGCCGAGGGGTAGTCGGTCTGCTGGGCCTCCCAGGTGATGATGCCGTCCTTGACGTACACCTTCCACGAGCAGGAGCCGGTGCAGTTCACGCCGTGCGTGGAGCGGACGACCTTGTCGTAGGCCCAGCGATCCCGGTAGAACCAGTCGCCGCGGCCACCCTCCTTGAACACGGCGCGGTTGTCGGCCGTGACGGGCGCCTTGCTGAAGAAGCGCCCGGCGCCGATCAGGGCGTCGGCGAGCGGTCCGTCCAGGCCTGCGGTCTTGTCGGTCCGGGGCTGCGTGGCGGTCATCGTGCGGGCCTTTCGGTCGGGCGATCAGGGACTCGGACGTTCGGGGAACGGGGTGGCGGTGGTCAGCCGGGCGACGCAGAGGTTGGGCTCGACGAACGGGACGAGGCTCACGGTGGCGGCGCCCTCGCCGAGGGCCTCGAGGGCGCCCTGGATGACCCCGCGGTGGACGCCGCACGCGACGGCGGGGTTGTCCACGGCCAGCTGGCGCAGGGGGCAGTGGTTCAGGCTCAGCTCGGCGGTGCGGCCGGCGTCGGCGGTGGTGACGGTCGGCTGGTAGCCCCAGCGGTCCAGGACGTCGAGGACGACCCCGACCTTGGCCAGCCAGGCCCCGGCCGTGCGGGCGGGGTCGGGATCGGTGGGCAGGTCGGCTCCGGTCAGCTCGATGGCGTGGGCGCGGGCCCACTGGCGGCCGGCCTCGACCGCGTCGGTGGCGCCCCCCGCGGCCATCGCACGGGCCAGCACCTCGGCCAGCAGCCGGTAGGCATCGGGGGCGGTCACCTCGGTGAGGTTGCCCGGGTGGGCGGTGAACCGGCGGCGGGGGCGCCCGACGCCGTTGCGCTCGTCGTGCGAGGACACCAGACCGGCCTGCTCGAGGCGGTCGAGGTGGAAGCGCACGGTGGTGACGTGGAGGTGGAGGCGCCGGGCGAGGTCGGCGGCCGTCATGCCGGTGCTGCGTGTGGGCCGGCCACTGGGCGCGAGGTGGGGGAGGTTGGCCAGCGCATCGACGATCTCGCGGCGCACCGGCGAGGCCAGCACGTCCAGCGGGTGCACCTGCGCCTCGGTCATCATCGCCCTTCGGAAGTACGCCGTTCCCCCTATTGGAGGAACGTTGTCCTGAGTGTAACCAGTAGCCTGCGGTGGGGTGCAACTTCGACTAGATTTGGTTGAGAACTTGATCTGACTGGGTGTGATGCGGCACTACGGATCGTAGTTGACGGCCCGGTTGTCCCTGTGGTTTGATCCGGTTGGTCCTCGTTAAGATGATCTGAGTCCGACATATTGAGGAGCCCCCATGGTTGAGGGTGCGCGCGGCCCCGAGGCCGCGCGGAGCCACGAGGCAGCTGGGTCCGGCCGCGTCCTGACGATGTCGTTCATCGCCTTCACCACGATGTTCGCGGTCTGGCTCATGTTCGGCATCCTGGGCAAGCCCATCCAGGCGGAGTTCGGCCTCACCGACGTCGAGCTGAGCTGGATCAGCGCGGTGGCCGTGCTCAACGGCTCGATGTGGCGGCTGCCCGCCGGCATCCTCGCCGACAAGATCGGCGGCCGGAAGGTCATGCTGTTCATGCTCTTCACCGGCGCCATCGCCTCGTTCGCGGTGGCGTACGCCCAGAACTACATGATGCTGCTCGTCCTGGCCTTCCTGGTCGGCTTCGTGGGCAACAGCTTCAGCGTCGGCGTCGCCTGGAACTCGGCCTGGTTCACCCAGAACCGCAAGGGCTTCGCGCTCGGCCTGTTCGGTGCGGGCAACGTCGGCGCCTCGGTGACGAAGTTCATCGGGCCGGTGCTCATCGCCACGACGGCCGGGGCCACCTATGGCCTGGGCATCGTGGGCGGCTGGCGCCTCATCCCGGTGATCTACGCGGTGCTCCTGGTCATCATCGGGGTGGCGACCTGGCTGGTCGTCCCGCGCCACGACCGGGTCCCCGGGGCGGCGGTCCCGCTGACGGTGCAGCTCGAGCCGCTCAAGGACATCCGGGTCTGGCGCTTCTCGTTGTACTACGTGGTCGTGTTCGGCGCCTACGTGGCCCTGTCGGCGTACCTGCCCGCGTACTACGTGGACAACTTCGGCGTCGACCTGACCACCGCGGGCCTGCTGACGGCCACCTTCATCTTCCCGGCGTCCCTGCTCCGGCCGCTGGGCGGCTGGTTCGCCGACAAGTGGGGGGCGCGCCGCGGCATGTACGCGACGTTCTTCGCCATGTTGGCGGCCAGCGGCATCCTGATGATGCCCAACGGGCACATCGTGCTGCACAACCCCGACGGCTCCGAGACCCCGATGCTGCACTACGGCATCTCGCTGCCGCTGTTCGTGGCCCTCGTGTTCGTCATCGGCTGCGCCATGGGCATCGGCAAGGCAGCGGTCTACAAGCACATCCCCACCTACTTCCCGACCCACGTGGGTTCGGTCGGTGGGCTGGTCGGGATGCTCGGCGGGTTGGGCGGCTTCTTCCTCCCGCCGATGTTCGCCTACGCCAAGCAGTTCACGGGCATGGCCTCCAGCACCTGGGCGATCCTGTTCGCCGTCACGCTGGTCTCGCTCGCGTGGATGCACTGGACCATCCACCGCATGCTCCACGACGAGGCCCCCCACCTGGGGGAGGCCATCGAGGTGCCCGCCTCGCAGGCCGGCCCCGTCGACCACGTACCCGCCCGACTGGCAGACCCGCTCACCGAGGAGACACGAGCATGAGTACCGAAGCACGCTCCGGCAAGGAATGGCTGACCAACTGGAACCCCGAGGACGAGGCGACCTGGGACAAGGCCCTGGCCTGGCGCACCCTCTGGATCACGACCTTCACCCTCACCATGTGCTTCGTCGCCTGGTTCCTGCCCAGCGCGATCATCCCGAAGCTCAACGCCATCGGCTACGACTTCACCCCCGGCCAGCTCTACTGGCTGGCGGCCACCCCGGGCCTGTCGGCCGGTCTGTTCCGCCTGGTCTGGATGGTGCTGCCGCCGATCATGGGCACCCGCAAGATGGTGACGCTCACCACCCTGCTGCTGTTCTTCCCGGTCCTGGGCTGGGGCGTCCGGACCATGCTGCCCGGCACCGCGCCCTACTGGGAGCTGCTGGCGCTGGCCTTCCTGGCCGGTATCGGTGGTGGCGCGTTCTCGGGCTTCATGCCGTCGACGTCGTACTTCTTCCCCAAGCGCATGCAGGGCACCGCGCTCGGCCTGCAGGCCGGCATCGGCAACTTCGGCGTCTCCCTGGTGCAGCTGCTCACCCCGTGGATCATCGGCTTCGGCATGTTCTGGTGGATGGGCATCAGCCAGGAGATGAAGCTGCCCGGCCAGCCCGACCAGACGGTCTGGTACCAGGCGGCGTCCTATGTGTGGCTGCCCTTCATCCTGATCGGCGCCTACCTCGCCTGGATGTACCTCAAGTCGGTGCCGATCAAGGCCAACATCCGCCAGCAGTTCGACATCTTCTCCAACCAGGACACCTGGTGGATGACCGTGCTCTACATCATGACCTTCGGCACGTTCTCGGGCCTGTCGGCCCAGTTCGGCCTGCTGATGAACAACCTCTACGGCTCGGGCAACGACGCCATCGTCCAGGGCGTGGGAGCGACCGCGACCGTGCTGGTCGAGGGCTACACGATCCCCGATCCCGCCAAGTACGTGTTCCTCGGCCCCCTCGTCGGCGCCGGCGCGCGCGTGCTGTTCTCGCCCCTGACCGACAAGATGGGCGGCGCGATCTGGACGCTGATCTCGGGCATCGGCCTGGTCGGCTCGATCTGGTGGACGATCGGTGGGCTCACCCCCGACCTGACCTCGGCCGAGACGTTGTCGGCGGGCTTCGACCGGTTCCTGTGGGGGATGCTGCTGATCTTCCTGTTCTCGGGCATCGGCAACGCCTCGACCTTCAAGCAGATGCCGATGATCTTCGAGCCCCGGCAGGCCGGTGGCGTCATCGGCTGGACCGCCGCCATCGCCGCCTTCGGACCGTTCCTGTTCGGCATCGGGCTGACCACACTCGGCGTCGTGCCCTTCTACTGGATCGGCGTCGTCTGGGCGGTGCTGTGCGTGGGCCTCACCTGGTGGCGCTACGCCCGCCCGGGTGCCCCCAAGCCGAGCTGACCGTCATGATCCTGGACGCCGTGCGGGTCGGCGGGCTGCGCCCGCTGCCCCGCGAGGGGCAACGAACCGGCATGTACAAGGTGCCGGTGCAGGGGCCCGTCCACGTCGGGCGGCTGGGGCTGGCAGGCGACCGCCAGGGCGACCCCACCGTGCACGGTGGCCCCGACAAGGCGGTCCACCTCTACCCGTCCGACCACTACCCGGTCCTCGCCGAGCGGCGACCCGACCTGGCGCACCTGCTGGTCCCGGGCGTGCTAGGCGAGAACCTGTCCGTGCGCGGCCTCGACGAGGCCGGCGTCTGCCTGGGCGACACCTGGGCGGCCGGGGGCGTGCGGCTGCAGGTCAGCCAGCCCCGGCGTCCGTGTTGGAAGATCGACCACCGGCTCGACACCGACGGGATGGTGGCCCTGGTCAACGAGTTGCGGCGCCCCGGGTGGTACTTCCGCGTCGTCGAGGAGGGGGAGCTGCAGGCCGGGGACGACTTCGTCCTCGTCGACCGGCCCGCCCCCGACCTGACCGTGCGCGGACTGCTCGAGACCTACGCCGAGCACCGCCCCGACCCCGACGACCTGCGCCGCTACGCGCTCGCGCCCGGGCTGCCCGCCGGCTGGGTCGACCGCCTGACCCGGCGTGCGACCTGGCTGGACTCGTTGCGCTGAGGGGTGCGCGGTGCCGCCGGGGGAGGGTGCGGGGCCCGCGGCATCCGTGCTTGTGGAAGCCTTGTTGGCGCCATTTGCACGGCCAGAGCGGCCCTCGTTTTGGATTCTAGTCAAGATGACTATAAATTAGAGGTGTCCTCAAGGAGGGGACACAACGAGGAAAGGATGAACACCATGAAGATCACCGACATCGTCGAGATGTGGAACGAGATCTCCGAGGACATGTTCCAGGCCCACCAGCTCTGAGACACCCCGGGATCTGATCCCTGCTCCCCGACCGGGTGAGCGAACGCCAACCCAAGCCTGGCACCACGACGCGGTGGTGTCGGGCTTGAATCATGTCCGGGCCCGGACGGCCCACCCACTAGGGTGGCCACCGACATGGCACACCTGCTCGGGGCCGAGGGCCTGCATCTCGAATTTCCCACCAAGGTCGTCTTCGACTCCGTGACACTCGGGGTCAACGAGGGCGACCGCATCGGCATCGTCGGCCGCAACGGCGACGGCAAGTCGTCCCTGCTGGCGATGCTCGCCGGGCGCCTCGAGCCGCTCGAGGGCAAGGTCACCACGCGGCGCGGGCTGCGCGTCGGCGTGTTGGACCAGGCCGACACCCTCGACCCGTCGCTGACGGTGGCGCAGACGGTCGTGGGGGACGCGCCCGAGCACGTCTGGGCCGGCGACCCGAAGGTGCGCGACGTCATCTCGGGCCTCCTGGCCGACGTGCCGTGGGACGCGCCGGTCGAAGACCTGTCGGGCGGCCAGCGGCGCCGCGTCTCGCTGGCCGCGCTGTTGGCGGGGGAGTGGGACGTCCTGGCCCTGGACGAGCCCACGAACCACCTCGACGTCGAGGGCATCACCTGGCTCGCGGGCCACATCAGGCAGCGTTGGCCCTCCAACGCCGGCGGGCTGCTGGTCATCACGCACGACCGGTGGTTCCTCGACGAGGTCTGTACGGCCACCTGGGAGGTGCACGACCGGGTCGTCGAACCGTTCGAGGGCGGGTACGCCGCGTACATCCTGCAGCGCGTCGAGCGCGACCGGCAGGCCGCCGCCATGGAGCAGCGCCGCCAGAACCTGGCCCGCAAGGAGCTCGCGTGGCTGCGCCGAGGGGCGCCGGCCCGCACGTCGAAGCCGAAGTTCCGCATCGAGGCGGCCAACGCCCTGATCGCCGACGTGCCCCCGCTGCGCGACCAGGTGGCGCTGAAGTCGCTGGCCGTGGCCCGCCTGGGCAGGGACGTCGTCGACCTCGTCGGTGCCGGGGTGTCGTACGGTGACAACGAGGTGCTGCGGGGCGTCGAGTGGCGGCTGGCGCCCGGCGAGCGCACCGGCATCCTCGGGGTGAACGGCGCCGGCAAGTCGACGCTGCTGAGGCTGATCGACGGGTCGCTGGCGCCCACGTCAGGCCGGGTCAAGCGCGGGAAGACCGTCCAGGTCGCGACGCTGAGCCAGCAGCTGGGCGGGTTGGAGGAGCACCTCGACGAGCCCGTGCGCGTCATGATCGGACGCCTGCGCACCAGCTACACCTTCGGGTCGGGCTCCAAGGCCCAGGAGATGACGCCCAGCCAGCTGCTCGAGCGGCTCGGCTTCTCGAACGCGCAACTGAGCACGCCGATCCGCGACCTGTCGGGTGGCCAGCAGCGCCGGTTGCAGCTGCTGCTGATCCTGCTCGCGCAGCCCAACGTGCTGATCCTCGACGAGCCCACCAACGACCTCGACACCGACATGCTCGCCGCCGTCGAGGACCTCCTCGACTCCTGGCCCGGCACGCTCGTGGTCGTCTCCCACGACCGGTACTTCCTCGAGCGCGTCACCGACCAGCAGTACGCCGTGATGGGCGGACGCCTGCGCCACCTCCCCGGCGGCGTCGAGGAGTACCTGCGCCTGCGCAAGCAGTCCCAGGCCACGCCCGCGGCGTCCCGGCCGGTGGCGAAGTCGGCCCCGGCGGCCCCCGGGTTGGGCGGTGCGGAGCTCCGTGCGGTGCAGAAGGAGATCGCGTCCGTCGAGCGGCGCATCGGCCGGCTCACCGACCAGGTGGACGCCGCCAAGGTCGCCCTGGCCGATCACGACCACACCGACTACGCCGGCCTCGCCACCAAGATGGAGGCCATCAGCGCCCTGGAGTCGGAGGTCGAGGAACTCGAACTGCGGTGGCTGGAGCTGTCGGAACAGATCGAGGGCTGACCGGGACGGAGGCTCAGCGGCCCCGCATGGCGCGGTTGATGCCCTTGGGGGTCGGCATCGGGCCCTTGGGCAGGGGGGCCTTGGGACGCACCGCGTCCAGGGCGCGCAGGCGCTGGCGCACCTCGCCGACCTGGTGGGGCTGGAGGGCCTTGGGCATGGCCTTGATGTACTTCTCGAGGTCGCCGAGCTTGACCTGGCCCTCGCCCTTGCCGAGCAGGATCTGGGTGACCGGCGTCCCGTAGGAGACCTGCTCGTGCTTGCGGGCCTCGCCCTGGAGCAGCGGCCGCACGCGGCCGACGCTGCCCTCACCGATCAGCACGACGCCGCCGGGGCCGACGACGCGGTGCACGAGGTCGAGGTGCCGGGTCGCGGCGATCCCCATGTCGTAGGTGTACTTCTTGTTGTTGAGCAACTGCAGGGCGACCTCGGCCGAACCGGGCTGGCCCTCGTAGCGCTTCACCATCGCGTACTTCACCTTGCGGGTCAGGATGAGCATCGCGCCGAGCACGCCCGACACGAGCGCCAGCGGCAGCCACGCCCACCAGGCCAGCTTGGCCAGGATGCCGACCACCGCGATGACGGCCACGACGCCGAGGCCGACGCCGAGCATCCACCACGTCGTGGACGGGTCGACCTCCTTGGTGCGCTTGTACGCCTCGACGAACTGGCGCCAGCGGCCCCAGTCCTTGGGGTCGTTGCTGTTCTTGCGCCGCAGCTTCTCCGCCTTGACGGCGGCCTTCTGCTTGGCGGCAAGTGCCTTTGCCTTCTCGCTGGCCATCTCTCACTCCACGCTGTTCGTCGCCGGTGCCGTGCGCCGGGCATCCATCGCCTGACGGTAGAGCCGCCCCGCACGGTAGGACGAGCGGACGAGCGGCCCCGAGAGCACTCCTGCATATCCTAGGGCCTTCGCCTCGGTCTCCAACTCACCGAACTCCTCGGGGGTCACCCAGCGGTCGATCGGGTGGTGCAGGTGCGAGGGCCGCAGGTACTGGGTGATGGTGACCAGCTCCGTCCCCGCCGAACGCAGGTCCGCGAGCGCCTGGGAGATCTCCTCGCGCGTCTCGCCCATGCCCAGGATCAGGTTCGACTTCGTCACCAGCCCCGCCTCACGGGCCCGGCGCAGCACGTCGAGCGAACGGTCGTAGTCGAACGCCGGGCGGATGCGCTTGAAGATGCGCGGCACCGTCTCGACGTTGTGCGCGAACACTTCGGGCGCCGCCTCGAACACGGTCTCCAGGGCCGACTGCGACCCCTTGAAGTCGTCCACGAGTAGCTCGACGCCGCAACCCGGGTTCAGCGCGCGGATCTGGCGGCACGTCTCGGCGTACAGCCAGGACGCCCCGTCCTCGAGGTCGTCGCGCGCGACGCCGGTGACGGTGGCGTACTTCAGGCCCATCTCGCGCACCGACTCGGCCACCCGCCGCGGTTCGTCGCGGTCGTAGCCGGTGGGGCGTCCGGTCGCGATCTGGCAGAAGTCGCACCGGCGCGTGCACTGGTCGCCGCCGATCAGGAACGTGGCCTCCCGGTCCTCCCAGCACTCGAAGATGTTGGGACAGCCGGCCTCCTGGCACACCGTGTGCAGGCCGCCGTCCTTCACCCGCGACTGCATGTCGCGGTACTCGGGGCCCATCACCGCCTTGGTCCTGATCCATTCCGGCTTTCGTTCGATCGGGGTCTCGGCGTTCCGCGCCTCGATGCGGAGCAACCGGCGAGGTTGGGTGTCAGTCACCCGGCCATCCTAGGCTGTCGGGCGGCTCCCGAGCGCCTCCAGCACGGGCCTGAGCACCATCCACCACTGCTCCTTGGGGCGGCGCACGTCCCAGTCGACCAGGTCGTCAAGGTCGCGCACCGAGCGCATCCCGTCGGGCGTGGCGAACGTGTGCGTCGCTTCACCAGCGGCCAGCTGCCCGGTCATCCAGTCCATCACCTGCGAGGCGAGGCGGACGCCGTTGATCCGGTCGAACGGCGACGGCGTCCCACCCTGCTGGACGTGGCCCAGCACGAGGCCGCGCACGCTGAACGCGCCGCGTCCCTCGGCCTCGAACATGCGGGTCAGCAGGTCGGTGGTGTAGAACGCCGAGGCCTCCTCGTTGCGGATCGCGAGCCACCGGTCCTGGCCTGAGGCGAACGCGGCGACCATGGCGTCCACGTCCTCCTTCAGGCGCGCGATCGTCAGGCCGTCCTCCTGCAGGTAGACGCGCTCGGCGCCCGCCGCGACACCGGTGGCCAGGGCGAGGAAGCCGCACCGGCGTCCCATCACCTCGATGACGAACGCGCGCTGGGTCGCGGCGGCCGACAGCTTGACACGGTCCACGGCCTCGACGGCCACGTTGAGCGCGGTGTCGGCGCCCACCGCCATCTGGACGCCGGGGAGGTTGTTGTCGATCGAGGCCGGCAGCACGACCATGGGGATCCCCAGCGAGGGGAAGCGCTTGCGCTCGGCGTGCAACATCGTCAGCGCCCGGTAGGACTGGAAGCCGCCGATGATGATGATGCCGTCGAGCCGGTGCGTCTCGATCGAGCGGGCCAAGGCGTAGAGGTCCTCCTCGCCGGGGATCGCACGCTGGGTGCCGAGGTACGCCCCCCCGGCCGACGACCAGCCCTCGACGTCGCCCCACGTCATGGTGCGCAGGTCGCCGGCGATGAGCCCGGGGAAGCCGCCCTGGATGCCGACCATCGTGTGCCCGCGGTCGACGCCGAGCCGGATGACCGCCTTCGCCGCCGGGTTCATGCCCGGGGCGAGGCCGCCCACGTGCATGACGCCGATCCGGCGCGGGCTGGCGCTCGGGTCCGCCTCGCGCGCCCGCGCCTCCGACAGGCGGCGGAAGGCCTTGTACATCTGCCGGAACGAGTGGCCGCGGGCCGCCATCGCCTCCTCGTAGTTGCCCTCGGCGATGAGGCCGGCCACGTCGCGGGTGGCGGCCACGGCGTCCATCAGCGGCATCAGGTGCGGCCGGTTGGCGCGGACGCCGACGACCTGCGGTTCGCGGTCGCCGCGGAGCACCTCGTCGACGGCGGCGTGGCCCAGCATGGACGCCATCCACCGGTCGTAGGCCGACGGCGTACCACCTCGCTGGACGTGCCCGAGGATGGTGACCCGGGCGTCCTCGCCCATCTCGTCGGCGAAGATGCGCCGGACGTCCTCGGCGGTGATCGGGTTGCCGTCGCGGTCGGCGGCACCCTCGGCCACCACGACGATGGACGAGCGCCGGCCGGCCTCGCGCGAAGCGCGCAGCACGCCCGCCATGTGCTCGTGCCAGCGCTCCTCGGGCGGGTTCTCGGGGATGAGCACGTAGTCGGCTCCGCCCGCGATCGCGCTCATCAGGGCCAGGTAGCCGCAGTGACGGCCCATGACCTCGACGATGAAGCTGCGCTGGTGGGACGCCGCGGTGCTGGCGATGGCGTCGATGGCCTCGGTGATGCGGTGGAGGGCGGAGTCGGTGCCGATCGTCATGTCGGTGCCCACCATGTCGTTGTCGATCGACCCGACGACGCCGGCGATGACCAGCCGGGCGTGCTGCTCGGCCTGGGCGCCGGTGATGGTCCCCACCTCGCGCAGGGCCGACAGGTGCTCGGGCCACTCGGCGCGCAGCGCGTCGGTGCCGGTCAGCGAGCCGTCGCCGCCGATCACCACGAGCCGGTCGATGCCGTGCCGGACCAGGTGGGCCACGGCGGTGCGGCGTCCCTCGACGGTGCGGAACGCCGCGCAGCGTGCCGTGCCGATGACCGTGCCGCCCTGGGAGTTGATGCCCGAGACGTCGTCCCACGACAGGGGGCGGATGAAGTCGCCGCCGTCGACGGCACCCTGCCAGCCCTCGAAGATGCCGAAGACCTCGGCGCCGGCGACGATGCCGGAACGGACCACGGCCCGCACGGCCGCGTTCATGCCGGGGGCGTCCCCTCCCGACGTCAGGACCCCGATGCGCACACCCATGGCCCCACCCTAGGGCCGGGAGGCGGCCTCGGGGAGTGCCCGGGCCCGGGCGAGGGCACTTGTCTCGAGCGCGAAGGCCAGCTCGCGCGCGAGCAGCGGCTCCAGGGCGCGGGCGACCTCGACCAGCGGGGGAGCGGTGCCGATCTCGTCGGCGATGCTCGTGACCCCGGCGTCGTCGATGCCGCACGGCACGATGTTCCCGAAGGGCCCCGCGGACTCGGCACCGACGTTGAGCGCGAACCCGTGCATGGTGGTCATCCGGGCCACGCGGATGCCGATGGCGCAGATCTTGCGCTCGGGGCGTCCCGGCGCGGCCGGCAGCCACACGCCGGTGCGCCCGTCGACCCGCGCCCCGGCGATGCCCAGGGGCGCGAGCACGTCCATGACCGCCTGCTCGAGGCGACGCACGTACTCCAGGGGGCCGATGGCGCGGGTCAGCGTGACGATCGGATAACCGACGAGCTGGCCGGGGCCGTGGTAGGTGATCTTGCCGCCGCGGTCGACGTCGACGACCGGCGTCCCATCGAAGGGGCGCTCGTGCGGCTCGGTGCGGCGCCCGGCGGTGTACACGGGTGGGTGTTGGACGTACAGCACCTGCGGCCCGATCTCGCCGCTGACGACCCGGGCGTGCACGGCCCGCTGGAGGTCCCACGTGGCCTGGTACTCGCTCAGCCCGAGGTCGATGCCGTCGAAACCCAGGTAGTCGAAGGTGAAGGGGTCGCCGGTCGGAGGGAACTGCACGAGACCGCACTGTACGCCCACCCGGGAAGGCCGACGGGCCCGCCCCCATGCTGGGAGCGGGCCCGTCGGTGTGTCGGGATGGGTCAGGCGCCGAACTCGGCCCCGAAGTCGCCCTCCTCGAGGCGGGCCTTCACGAAGGACAGGAAGCGCGCGGCGTCGGCACCGTCGACCAGGCGGTGGTCGTAGGAGACCGACAGGTACATCATGTCGCGCACCGCGATGACCTCGCCCAGCTCGGGGTCGTCCACCACGACGGGGCGCTTCACCAGCGCGCCGGTGCCCAGGATGGCCACCTCGGGCTGGTTCACGATCGGCGTGTCGAACAGCGTGCCGGCCGACCCGTAGTTCGTGATGGTGAACGTGCCACCGGACAGCTCGTCGGGGCCGACCTTGTTGGTGCGGGTGCGGGCCGCGATGTCGGCGATCTTCTTGGCCAGGCCGGAGACGTTCAGGTCGCCGGCGTCCTTGACGACCGGGACGAGCAGGCCGCGCTCGGTGTCCACGGCGATGCCGACGTGCTCGGCGTCGCGGTAGTGGATCTCACCGGCCTCGGTGTCGATCTGCGCGTTCAGCTTCGGGAACTTCTTCAGGCCCTCGACCGCGGCCTTGGTGATGAACGGCAGGTAGGACAACGAGGCACCCTCGCGGGCCTTGAAGTCGTCCTTGGCCTTGGCGCGGATCTTGCTGATGTTGGTCAGGTCGACCTCCACCGTCGCGGTGAGCTGCGCCGAGACCTGCAGCGACTCGACCATGCGCGAGGCGATGATCTTGCGCAGGCGGGACATCTTCTCGGTCGTGCCGCGCTTGGCCTCGGCGGCCGGGTCGGCCTTCGGGGCGGACGCCGCGGGGGCGGCCTGGGCGGCCGGAGCAGCCTGGGGGGCCGGAGCCTCCTGCTTCGGCTCCTCCTTCGGCGCCTTGGCGGCCTCGGCGGCGGCCAGTACGTCCTGCTTGCGGATGCGGCCACCCACGCCGCTGCCCTCGACGGAGGCCAGGTCGACGCCGTGCTGGGCGGCGAGCTTGCGGACCAGCGGGGTCACGTAACCGGTGTCGGGGGCCTCGGCGGCACGACGCGGCGCAGCAGCGGGCGCGGGGGCCTGGGTGGACTCCTGCTTCGGCTCCGCCTTGGGGGCCTCCTGCTTCGGCTCCTCCTTCGGGGCCTCGGGGGCCGGGGCGTCCTGGGCGGGGGCGGCGTTGGCGTCGCCGATGATGGCGAGCACGGCGCCGACCTCGGCGACGTCGTCCTCACCGAAGCGGATCTCGAGGACGGTGCCGGCGACCGGCGAGGGGATCTCGGTGTCGACCTTGTCGGTGGAGATCTCGACCAGGGCCTCGTCGACCTCGATGGTGTCGCCGACCTGCTTGAGCCAGCGGGAGATGGTGCCCTCGGTGACGGACTCGCCCAGCGCGGGCAGGGTCACCTCGGTGCCCTCGGCAGCACCACCGGACGCGGGCACCGACGGGGCGTCCTGCTTCTCCTCGGCGCTCGGGTCGGCGGGGGCGGCCTGCTCCGCGGGCTCCTCAGCCTCCTCGGACGGGGCCGCGGAGGCGTCGCCACCACCAGTGGCCTCGCCGGGCTCACCGATCACGGCCAGCACGGCGCCGACCTCGGCGACGTCGTCCTCCTCGAAGTTGATCTCGAGGACGGTGCCGGCGACCGGCGAGGGGATCTCGGTGTCGACCTTGTCGGTGGAGATCTCGACGAGCGCCTCGTCGACCTCGATGGTGTCGCCGACCTGCTTCAGCCAGCGGGAGATGGTGCCTTCAGTGACGCTTTCACCCAGTGCGGGAAGGGGGACGTTGGTCGGCATGCTCACAGGCTCCTTCTACGATGACTGGCCGTTTCCTGACCCAGACTAGCCCCCTGTCGGGGCACAACACACACCCAGCCGGGCAACACCCGGACCGATCAGCCCGCCAGCTGGCGCGCGAGCGCGACCAGCGTGCGGACACCGGCCCCCGTGCCACCCTTCGGCACGTAGTCGTACGGCGCGGAGCCGTTCCAGGCCGGGCCCGCGATGTCGAGGTGCGCCCACCGGCGACCCTCGGGCACGAACGACTGCAGGAACGCCGCCGCCGTCAGCGCGCCGCCGTAGCGGGTCTTGCCCGAGGAGGCGAGGTCGGCCACCTCGGAGGACAGCCCTTCGCGGACCTCGTCGGGGATCGGCAGCTGCCAGAACGCCTCCCCGGACGCCTCGGCGGCGTCCAGCAGGTCGTCGGCGGTCTCGTCGTCGGACGCCATCAGCCCGGCCACGCGCTCGCCCAGGGCGACGATGCAGGCACCGGTGAGGGTGGCGACGTCGACGACGAGGTCGGGGTTGTCCTCGCTGGCGCGGACGAGCGCGTCAGCCATGACGAGGCGACCCTCGGCGTCCGAGTTGACGTTCTCGACGGTCTTGCCGCCGTACATGGTCAGCACGTCGGAGGGGCGGTACGCGGTGCCCGACGGCATGTTCTCGGCCATGGCCGCCCACGCGGTGACGCGCACCTTGAGCTTCAGGTCGGCGATCGCGCGGATGGAGGCAATCACGGCGGCCGCGCCGGCCATGTCGCACTTCATGGTGATCATGCCGTCGGCGGGCTTGAGGTTGAGGCCGCCGGTGTCGAACGTGATGCCCTTGCCGACGAGCGCCAGGTGGGCCTTCGCGCCGCGGGGGTTGTACTCGATGCGGACCAGGCGCGGGGGACGCGAGGAGCCCCCGCCGACACCGAGGATGCCGCCGAAGCCCCCACGGGCCAGTGCCTTCTCGTCGAGCACCTCGACGTCGAGGCGGGCGTCGCGGGCCAGCGCGCGGGCGGAGTCGGCGAAGGTCTCGGGGTAGAGGGCGTTCGGCGGGGTGTTGACCCAGTCGCGCGCACGACACACGGCCGTGGCCACCGCGGCGGCCTCGTCGACGTGGGTGCGGGCGTCCTTGGCGGTCGACACGACGACCAGCGAGCCGAGCGGGCGCTGGGCGTCCTCACGCGTCTCCTTCGCGTAGCCGTAGGCGCCCAGGAGCGCGCCCTCGGCGACGCCGCGGAGCACCTCGGGCTCGATGGCCTCGAGGCTCAGCGCGACGGTCAGCGTGCGGTCACCGGCCACCTTGGCCGCGGCGCGCACCGCGTTGCCGGCGGCCCGGCGCACCTGCTCGGGGGTGACGTCCACGCCGCCCAGGCCGGTCACGACGACGGCGGGCTGGCCCGGCAGCACCACGGAGGTACCGGGCTTGGCCGCCCCACCGAGCGACCGGGCCGACTCCAGCAGGCTGGTGCCGTGGCGCTTGGCCCACGCGCGGTCGAGGTCGTCGGGGACGCCCACGAGCACGGGGCCGTCGGACGCGTCCGCCATGCCGACGACGAGGATGCCGGCCTCCCTGGGCAGGGAGGCGGCGGTGGTGATCGAGGGGAGCGCGGCGTTGGGCACGGGGTCCTTCTCCTTCAACGGGTGCGACGAGCGTTGCGGTCCCTCACCCTACCCACCTGCGGTAGGTTCTCGACCATGCCTGAACTGAAGACCTCACCGCTGCACGAGCGCCACGTCGCGCTCGGGGCCAAGTTCGCCGAGTTCGGGGGCTGGTCCATGCCGCTGCAGTACTCCTCGATCGTCGCCGAGCACAAGGCCGTGCGCGGGGCCGTCGGCATCTTCGACGTCAGCCACCTGGGCAACGCGCGCGTGACGGGCCCCGGCGCCAAGGACTTCGTGAACACCTGCTTCACCAACGACCTGGGCAAGATCGGGCCCGGCCAGGCCCAGTACACGCTGTGCTGCACCCCGGACGGCGGCGTGGTCGACGACCTCATCCAATACCTGGTCTCCGACGACGAGGTCATCCTCATCCCCAACGCGGCGAACACGACCGAGGTCGTGCGCCTGCTCACCGAGGCCGCCCCCGCGGGCATCACCGTCACCAACGAGCACACCGACTTCGCGGTCATCGCGATCCAGGGCCCGTCGTCGGACGAGGTGCTCGAGAAGCTCGGCGTGGTCGCCGACTTCGACTACATGCAGTTCCGCGAGGCCACCTTCGACGGCGTCGCCCTGACCGTGTGCCGCACCGGCTACACCGGCGAGCGCGGCTACGAGCTCGTCTGCCGCACCGAGGACGCCCTGCACGTCTGGGACGCCGTGGTCGCCGCCGGCGAGGAGTTCGGCCTGCTGCCGTGCGGCCTCGGCGCCCGCGACACGCTGCGCACCGAGATGGGCTACCCCCTGCACGGCCACGAGCTGTCGACCGAGATCAACCCGGTCGAGGCCGGCGTCGGCTGGGCGGTCGGGTGGGCCAAGCCCACCTTCTGGGGCGCGGACGCCCTCCGCGCGGCCAAGGAGGCCGGCCCGGCCCGCCGCTCCCGCGCCATCAAGTCCTCGGGACGCGCGATCCCGCGCCCCGGCATGGAGTGCGTGGACACCGACGGGAAGCTCGTGGGGGTCGTCACCTCGGGCACCTTCTCCCCGACCCTGCAGGTCGGCATCGGCCTGGCGCTGCTCGAGCCGGGCCACGCGCCCGGGTCGCAGGTCGGCGTCCAGGTGCGCCGCTCGGTGGAGCAGTTCGACGTCGTGAAGCCGCCCTTCGTCGAGACGCAGGTGCGGTCCGCTTGAGCAGGAGGTTCTGGGGCCACGTCGCCCTCGCCGTCGTCGGGACGCTCGCCGTGGTGTGGGCCCTGACGCTCGGGGCGTCCCCGTCGATCGAGTGTCGTGGGGTGCCGATGGCCCCCGGCGACGTGTGCAGCAACGCCGAGGGCACGCGCGTGCAGACCTACGACGAGCGCATGGACGCCGCGCAGGCGGCCCGTCCGGTCATCGGTGGGGTCGGCGGCCTGGTGGCGGCGTTCGGCGTCGGCCTGGCCGTGGGGGAGCGGCGGCGGCAGCCGGTGGGGTGAGCCGTCGGGTCCGGGGGGTCCGGCTCAGGCGTGCAGACTCATCGGGCCGTACACGACCCGGTCACCGTCGAGCAGGGTGACCTCGTCGACCCCGGCGTCCACGAGGTCCTCGTAGGACGCCGTGAGCCACGCCTCGGCCTCGGCCTGCGTCGGGAAGGACCGGCCGAGCCCGGCCTCGGTCGCGGCAGCCGCATCGGGGGCGCCGTCGGCAGCCCAGGTGAACGTCATCAGTAGGCCTCCCCACGCTTGACCCGGGGCGGCGGGCGCCGCCACCGGCGGAACGTCATCTGCCGGTTGAAGCCGTACATGAGCAGGCCGCGCAGCGGGGTGTCGGGGTGCCGCTGGGCCACCAGCTTCTTGAAACCGCGCCACATGAGGACCGTGTCGAGGATCATCACCGCGATGTAGGCCCACGTGGCGTACAGGAGCCACTGGATGTACGGGAGCAGGGCCGGGACCAGCGTCAGCGCCATCACGCCCAGCAGGATCGGCATGGCGAACTCGGCCGGGTTGATGCGGGCGTCGACGTGGTCGCGCATGAGGACGCGGCCGGGCGAGGCCTCCTGGACGGCCATCTGGCGGTCGCGGGCGGCGTACTGGGCCGCGCGCTCGCGCTTGCGCGCCTCCTTGGGGGAGAGCTGCGGGTTCAACCGTGCGCGCCGGGCGGCCTCCGCCTCGCGACGGGTCGGCGTCGGCGCCGCCTTGCGGCCGTCGGGCCGGTGCGCCTCGGGTTGGGGCGTCGGCTCGGGCTCGGCGGGCTTCTTGAACAGGGCCACGGTTCCTCTGGCTTCCGGTCGTGCGGGTGGATCGGTACGCCAGTCTATGCCCACGAGTCAGGGTCTGCTCCGGGTCCTCACCCCCACCCAGACCCTGCCGCGGCCACGGGGGCGCGGCTAGGCTGACGATGCAACCCCGTTCCCACGGAAGGACCCACGACCACCATGGCCGGTTTGTTCGAACGCCTCAAGCTCGTCTTCAACGCCAAGGCCGACAAGGCGCTGGACAAGCTCGAGGACCCCCGCGAGACACTCGACTACTCCTACCAGCGCCAGCTCGAGCTGCTGCAGAAGGTGCGCCGCGGCGTCGCCGACGTGGCCACGAGCCGCAAGCGCGTGGAGCTGCAGGCCAACCAGCTCGACGGCGAGATGAAGAAGCTCAGCCTGTCGGCGCAGCGGGCCCTCGAGGTCAACCGCGAGGACCTCGCCCGCGAGGCACTCACCCGCAAGTCGGGCCTGCAGGGCCAGCTCGACGACCTCATGACGCAGCACGCGCAGCTGCAGGGCGAGGAGGAGAAGCTCGTCCGCGCCAGCACCCGCCTGCAGGCCAAGGTCGACGCCTTCCGCACCCGCAAGGAGACCATCAAGGCCACCTACTCGGCCGCCGAGGCGCAGACGCGCATCAACGAGGCCTTCACCGGCATCTCCGAGGAGATGGGTGACGTCGGCCTGGCGATCCAGCGCGCCGAGGACAAGACGGCCCAGATGCAGGCCCGCGCCGGCGCCATCGACGAACTGCTCGCCTCGGGTGCCCTCGAGGACCCCAGCGGCAGCTTCAAGGACGACATCACCCGCGAGCTCGACTCGCTCGCCTCCTCCTCGCAGGTGGAGAACGAGCTGGCCGCGCTCAAGCAGTCGATGGGCCAACTGCCCGCCGGTGGCGCGCCGCAGGCCGCCCCGCAGCTCCCGGCCGGGACCCCCCAGCCGGTGGACGTCGAGGTCGACGAGGTCGAGCCGACGGCCGAGGCCCCCGAGGGGCACACCCCCGAGCAGGGCAAGCCCGCGCAGGGGGTGTGAGCGACGATGATCGTGCGCATCCTCGGTGAGGGGCAGTACCGGCTCGACGACATCGAACTCGACATCCTCAACGCCCTGGACGACGACGTCGAGGCGGCCGCCAGGGCCGGGGACGCCGCGTGGCTGAAGCAGGCGCTGGAGCGCCTGCTGGCCGAGGTCCGCAGCCAGGGCGTCCTGCTCGACGACGACCTGCTGATCGACTCCGACCTGATCCTGCCCGACGCCGACACCGACGTGGAGCAGGTGCGGGAGTGGATCGGCCGCAACGACGAGCACACCGGGTTGATCCCCTAGTGCGCGTCGCCATCTGCACCGACCGGATCGGGGCCCTCGCGTCACCCGACGCGGGGGCCGCGCTCGGTCGGGCCTTCGTCTCCGCTCGGCCCGGCACGCAGGTGGCCGTCGTGCCCCTGGCCTCGGGCGGTCCCGACCTGGCGCTCGCGCTGGGGGCCCTCGGCGATGGCGCGGTGGTCGTCCGCGACCCCGGCGCCGTCGACGGCCACGTCCACCACGACCACACCCACGGGGACGAGGAACCCACCGGCGTCGACCCGTCGTCCACCTCGGCCCGCCTGGGCCGCGCCCTGGCCGGGGCGCTGGCATCGCGCCCGGCCCGCCTGGTCGTCGACCTCACCGGTCTCGTGACCCATGACGGGGGAGCCGGCATCCTCGCCGCCCTCGGCGCGACGGCCGACGTGCCCCTGGACGCCGGTGCCGGCGGCCTGACCGGTCTCACCACCCTCGACATGGCGCCCGCGCGTGCGCGCGTGGGCAACACGGAACTGGTCGCCGTCGTCGACCCCGACGAACTCCAGGACATGCTGCTCGGCCTGCGGGGTCTCACCTCGCGGCGCGGGCGTGCCGCGGGCACCGACCCGGCCCTCATGCTCTCCACCGATGCCGCCCTCGGCACGCTCGCCGGCGCGCTGGGCGTCCCGGACGCCCCGGGCCTCGGCGCGGCGGG
>DUOQ01000153.1 GCA_012838755.1 Propionibacterium sp.
GCACCACGCGCGCCCCCACCGCCGACAGCCGGACGCCGCGGGCCGCGGCCCGCTCGACCACCTGGCTCGCCGGGAGGGAGCCCGTACCGACGACGACAATGTTGGTCTCGGGGTCGGCGACCTCGACGCCGGCCGCGCGCAGCGCCCCGGTGAGGGCGGTGGCGGCCGCGTGGTCGTCGGCGAGGCGGTCGACGTGGTGGTCGAGCGCGTGCAGGCAGGCCGCCGCGAGCAGTCCCGCCTGGCGCCAGCCCCCGCCCAGCCGCTTGCGCAGCACGCGGGCGTGGACCATGGCCTCGGCCGAGCCGACGAGCACCGAGCCCACCGGGGCGCCGAGGCCCTTGGAGAAGCAGACGCTGACGGTGTCGAACAGCTGCCCGTAGACGTTCAGGGGGACCCCGGTGGCCACGTGGGCGTTCCACAACCGTGCGCCGTCGAGGTGGAGCCGGACGCCGGCGTCCCGGCAGAGCTCGCTGGTGGCGGTCAGGGCGTCCAGCGGCTGCACGGTGCCGCCGCCGAAGTTGTGGGTGTTCTCGACCTCGACGCACCCGGTGGAGACCAGGTAGGGGCCGGCGTCCGGGGACAGCAGGGCCTCGACGGCGGCCGGGTCGACGCGACCGTCGGTGGTGACCCACGTGCGCATGGTGACGCCGGTGAGCGCGCCGTGGGCGCCCATCTCGGCGCGGGCGATGTGGGCGCCGGAGTCGCAGAGCACCTCCTGGCCGGGGCGCACGTGCTGGGCGACGCCGAGCACGTTGGCCAGCGAGCCGGTGGTGCAGAACAGGCCCGCCTCGTGGCCGAGCAGCTCGGCGACGCGCCGCTCGAGCTCGCCGATCGTGGGGTCCTCGGCGTAGACGTCGTCGCCGACCGGGGCGGCGGCCATGGCCGCGCGCATCTCCTCCGACGGCTGGGTGAGCGTGTCGGAGCGGAGGTCGATCATCACATCTCCCGTGGTTCGAAGTCCTGCACGGGGTTGAAGCCCCGCCGGGCGAGGTCCTCGCGCAGGCGCTCGGCGAGGTAGAACGCCAGCTCGATGCCCTGGTTGCGGTTCAGGCGGGGGTCGCAGGCGGTCTCGTAGCGGTCGGCCAGGGCGTCCTCGTCGAGTTCGTGGACGCCGCCCACGCACTCGGTGACGTCGTTGCCGGTCAGCTCGATGTGGACGCCGCCGGGCCACGTGCCCAGCTCGGCGTGCACGTCGAAGAAGCCGTCGACCTCGTCCCAGATGACCGGGAACGCCCGGGTCTTGTGGCCCTTGGCCGTCGAGTAGGTGTTGCCGTGCATCGGGTCGCACACCCACGCCACCTTGCGGCCGGTGTTCTCGACGGCCTCGATGATCGGGGGCAGCGCGTCGCGCACCTTGTCGGCGCCCATACGGGTGATGAGCGTGAGGCGGCCGGCCTCCATGTCGGGGTCGAGCTTCTCCACCAGGGCGCGGGCGTCGTCGGGGCTGACCGACGGGCCGAGCTTGATGCCGATGGGGTTGCGCAGGCGGCTCAGCAGCTCGACGTGGGCGCCGTCGATCTGGCGGGTGCGCTCCCCGATCCACAGCAGGTGGCCCGAGGTGCCGTACGCCGTGCCCGTGCGGGAGTCGATGCGGGTGAGCGCGTGCTCGTACTCCATCAGGAGCGCCTCGTGGGAGGCCCAGTAGTTGACGGTGCGGAACGCGTCGTCGCTGACGCCGCAGGCGATCATGAACGCCATGGCGCGCGCGATCTCGTCGGAGAGTTGTTCGTACTTGACCTCGACGCGGCTGTCGCGGACGAAGTCGGTGTTCCAGGAGTGGACCGTGCGCAGGTCGGCGAACCCACCGTTCACGAAGGCGCGGACCAGGTTCAGCGTGGCCGCCGAGCTGTTGTACACCTCGAGCAGGCGGCGCGGGTCGTGCAGGCGCGCCTCGGGCGTGAAGTCCAGGCCGTTGACGGCGTCCCCACGGTAGGACGGCAGGGTCACGCCGTCGCGGGTCTCGTCGTTGCTGCTGCGCGGCTTGGCGTACTGGCCGGCGATCCGGCCCACCTTCACCACCGGGACCTGCGCGGCGTACTGGAGGACCACCGCCATCGACAGCTGGACGCGCAGGGCGTTGCGGATGTTGACCGCCGTGACGTTGCCGAACGTCTCGGCGCAGTCACCGGCCTGGAGCATGAAGGCGCGGCCCCCGGCGACGTCGGCGATGCGTGCCTTGAGGTCGTCGGCCTCGCCGGCGAAGACGAGCGGGGGGCGCTGCCGCAACTCGGAGACCACCCGGTCGAGTTCCGCGGCGTCGGGGTAGCTCGGCTGCTGGGCGGCCCCGATCGCGTGGAGTTCCGTCAGGGCAGGGATCGTCGTGGACACCGCGTCAGGATAGTCCGCCCGTGGGCTCCTTCGGCGGGGGCCCACCACCCGGGCGCTCCCGGACGCGGCGGTCCGCCTCGGCGGCGTCCATCGACCCCGACTTCACCGAGGCGGCGTAGGCCTGCACGTAGGTCTGGCCGGTCAGCTTCTGGATGGCGGCCATGACCTCGTCGGTCACCCAGCGGCCCATCGCCCGGTCGTCCTGCATGCCCTTCCAGACCGAGAAGTCGAGGGGCTCGCCGACGATGATGCGGGGGCGCTCGACCCACGGGATGCCGAACTTCTTGCCGGCGATGTCGGCGTCCAGGATGCCGACCGGGACCACGGGTGCCCCCGTGGACAGCGCGAGGCGTGCCACGCCGGTCTTGCCCTGGTAGAGGCGGCCGTCGGGCGAGCGGGTGCCCTCGGGGTAGATGCCGACCACGCGGCCCTGCTCGAGGGCCTCGATGACCGGGCCGAGCCCGTCGAGCGCGGCGCGCCCTCCGCTGCGGTCGAGCGGCACCATGCCGACGGCCTTGAGGAACCAGCCGATCACCGCCCACTTGGGGCCTTGGTCGCGGCGGAACGCCTCGGCCTTGACCGGCAGCGTCACCTGCCGCTTGATCAGCGCGGGGGTCAGGAAGGTGTCGGCGTACGAGACGTGGTTGCTGGCCAGGATGACGGGACCGGACACCGGGATGTTCTCGACCCCGGTGATCGTCGCCTTGTAGCCGTGCTTGACGAACTGCGTGAAGGGCACCTTGAAGAACCCGTACCAACTCATGAACTGACCTCCTGGCGCGCCAGCCTAGTAGCCCTGACCCCTACGATGGCTCCCATGGCGAACCCGGACCAGATGCAGCCGTTCCACGCGACCGGCGGGCCCGTCGGCGTGCTCTTCTGCCACGGCTTCACCGGGAGCCCGGCGTCGCTGCGGGGATGGGCCGACCAGACGGCCGAGGCCGGGTACACGGTCTCGCTCCCCCTCCTGCCGGGGCACGGCACTGTGTGGCAGGAGCTCAACGTGACGAGCTGGCGCGACTGGTACGACCACGTGGACGCCGAGTACCGCCGCCTGCGCGAGCAGTGCGAGGAGGTCTTCGTGGCCGGCCTGTCGATGGGTGGCTCGCTGGCCCTCCGCCTGGCCCAGCAGCACACCGACGTCGCCGGACTGCTCCTGGTCAACCCCGCGCTCGGCGCGGTCGACCCCCTCGCCAAGTTCGCGGGCGTGCTGAAGTACCTGGTGCCCGCGACGCCCTCGATCGGCAACGACATCGCCAAGGAGGGCGTGGACGAGGGTGCCTACGAGACGACCCCGGTCGCCGGCGTCCACGAGCTGCACAAGCTGTGGGCCGACGTGCGCTCGACCCTCGACCTCGTCACCTGCCCGATGATGCTGTTCCGCTCCAGGGTCGACAACGTCGTGCCGGGCTCGTCCTCCGACACCGTCCGCCGCCTCGTGAGCTCGGACGACATCACCGAGGTGAAGCTACCGAACAGCTACCACGTGGCGACCCTGGATCACGACGCCAACACCATCGTCGAGCTCTCCCTGCAGTTCCTCGAGCGGGTCGCCGCCCGGGCCGCGTAGGCCCACCGAGCCCCGTCGCGGGGGCGGCAGCAGCCCGCCCCTGACCAGCGCGTCGAGGGCTGCCCGCTCGTCGGGGGTCAGCCGTGCGCACGACGTGTGTTCCATCACCAGTGTGTCCATGTCCCCACCCTCACAGCCGGGTCTGACAAAATGCGCACATGCGTTCTGATCGACGGATTGTCGGAGGCGGACCCTAGGGTCACCGACCATGACGACGAGCCCCACCCAGCACCTGCTGCAGCCCAGCTTCGACGACCTGGGCCGCCACCTGGCGACCACGGCGTTCGTGGTCGTCGACCTCGAGACCACCGGCGCCGGTCCCGACGCCACGATCACCGAGGTGGGCGCGGTGCGGGTACAGGGCGGGGAGGTCGTCGGCGAGTTCCAGACGCTGGTGAACCCCAACACCCACATCCCGCCGCTGATCCAGGTGCTGACCGGCATCACCGACGCCATGGTGGCCGACGCGCCGCGGCTCGACCAGGTGGTGCCGCCGTTCCTCGAGTTCGCGCGCGACGCGGTGCTCGTCGCCCACAACGCGGGGTTCGACGTCGGCTTCCTCAAGCGCGCCTGCGCGGCTCAGGAACTCCCCTGGCCCGGCTTCCCCGTGGTCGACACGGTGGGCCTGGCCCGCGGCGTCCTGCTGCGCGACGAGGTGCCCAACGTCAAGCTCGCCACCCTGGCCCGGCACTTCCGCGCCCCCGAGGCGCCCAACCACCGCGCGCTGACCGACGCCCGGGCCACCGTCCACGTGCTGCACGGCCTGCTCGAGCGTGTCGGCAACCTCGGCGTCCACACGCTGGAAGACCTCCTGGAGTTCACCCGCGGGGTCTCCCCCGAGCGGCGGGCCAAGCGCACGATGGCCGCCGACGTGCCCGCCTCCCCCGGGGTCTACCAGTTCGTCGCCGACCTGCCCGACCGCGACGGCGTCCTGCGCCGCCAGGTGCTCTACGTCGGCAAGAGCGTCAACCTCCGCAACCGAGTGCGCAGCTACTTCACCGCCGCCGAGAAGCGCCCCCGCATGGAGGAGATGGTGCGCATCGCCACGGGCGTCGAGACAACGGTGTGCCGCACCGACCTCGAGGCCGAGGTGCTCGAGCTGCGCCTCATCGCCGCCCACGCCCCGCGCTACAACCGGCGCTCGAAGTTCCCCGAGCGCCAGCAGTGGCTGAAGCTGACGATCGAGGCCTTCCCCCGGCTGTCGATCGTGCGCGCCGTCGCCGACGACGGGGCGGTCTACTTCGGCCCGTTCTCCCGCCGCGCGGCCGCCGAGCAGGCGATGCTGGCGATCTACGAGGCGTTCCCCATCCGGCAGTGCACGTCCCGGCTGTCCGAGCGGCGGCTGGGCACCGGCTGCGCGCTGGGCGAGCTCGGCAAGTGCCTGGCGCCCTGTGACGGCAGCGTCACCCGCACCGAGTACGCCGAGGTCGTGGACGCCGTGCGCACCAGTCTGACCACCGACGTGCGCGGCGTGCTCGAGGCGCCGCGGAAGAGGCTGGAGTCCCTCATCGCCCAGCAGCGGTTCGAGGAGGCCGGGCGCCTCACCGGCCGGCTGGAGTCGTTCGTGCGCGCCTCCACCCGCGCGCGGCGGATCGGGGCGCTGGCGTCCTGCCCCGAGATGGTGGCGGCCCGGCGGGTCGACCACGGCTGGGAGATCCACGTGGTGCGGCACGCGCGACTCGTGGCGGCCGCCCTCGCCCGGCCCGGCGAGGTCCCCCAGTCC
>DUOQ01000154.1 GCA_012838755.1 Propionibacterium sp.
ACGTAGCCGATGCTGCGGCGCAGCCGGACCGGGTCGCGCGTGGCGATGTCGGTCCCGTCGATGGTGATGGTGCCGGAGGTCGGGTCGACCATCCGGTTCACCATGCGCAGGATCGTCGTCTTGCCGCTGCCCGAGCTGCCCAGCAACACCGTCGTGCGGTGCGGCGGGAACTGCGCGCTGAAGTCGTCGACCGCGACGGTCCCGTCGGGGTACCGCTTCGTGACGCCGGTCAGCTCGATCATGGGGTCGCCCTCGCTACTCGCTGCCGCAGTCAGTCGACCACGCCTGGGCCACCCACCCTAGCGTCCGCCCCCTCAGGGCCGGACGTCACGGTCCCAGACCCGGATGCCGCCGCAGGCCTCCCAGAACGCCTTCACCGAGGACTCCTCGACGGCCAGGACCCCGTCGGATCCCACCGCCTCGGCCAGTCCGGCCGCCTCCAACAGCGCGGCCGCGTCGGCGTCGTGGCCGATCACCTTCAGGTGCCCGAAGGCGTCGGAGACGAAGTCCTGCACGGCCTTGCGGTCGGCGATGTCGCCCGCGCCGGAGCCCGGCAGCAGGGCCACGGCGTCGAACAGCGCCGAGGGCGCCGCCGCGACGGCGTGGTCCATGGGCCGGCCGCCGACCTCGAGGCCGACCGAGGGGCCGATGAGGTCCACCAGGGCCCCGCCCTTCTCGAACGCGGCCACGACCGCCTCGAGCAGGGCGGCGTCCGTGCCCTCGGTGACGAGGACGCCGAGCTTGCGGCCGGCGAAGCTGTCCGGGCCGTTCCTGACGATGCTGAGCGCGTCCGAAGTCGGCAGGTCGGTGCGCGTGGGCACCTTGGCCGGGGCGGCGTCCGGAAGCGGCATGCCGAGCTTCTCGGCGACCTTGGTGGCGAGGTCGTCGTCGACGTTGCGCAGGTTGGCCAGCATCGCCGTGCGGATGCGCGGCAGCTCGCACTTGCCGAGCTCGAAGGCGAACGCGGCGACGATGTGGTCCTGCTCGACGGGGGTCTGGCTGTCCCAGAACAGCTTCGCCTGGCTGTAGTGGTCGGCGAACGACTCCGCACGGATGCGGCGCTTGGGGCCGACGTCGCCGTCGGGGTGGGTCGCGAAGCCGCCCGCGGTGTCGGCGCGCGGGCCACGCTCGGCGCCGGTGAACGAGTTGGGCTCGTAGTTGGCGCGCCCCTCCTGCAGCGTGCCCTGCATGTGCCCGTCCCGCTGGAAGTGCGCGACCGGGCAGCGCGGGGCGTTGACCGGCAGCTGGCTGAAGTTGGTCGAGCCGAGGCGCTTGAGCTGGGTGTCGAGGTAGCTGAAGTTGCGGCCCTGCAGGAGCGGGTCGTCGCTGAAGTCGATGCCGGGCACGATGTTCTGCGTCATGAACGCCACCTGCTCGGTCTCGGCGAACACGTTGGTGACCACGCGGTCGAGCGTGAGGCGGGCCACGACGCGGACGGGGACCAGCTCCTCGGGGATGAGCTTGGTGGGGTCGAGCACGTCGAAGTCGAAGCTGTCGGCGAAGGCGTCGTCGAAGACCTGGACGCCGAGGTCCCACTGCGGGTAGTCGCCGGCCTCGATCGCGCCGTACAGGTCGCGGCGGTGGAAGTCGGGGTCGGCGCCATTGATGGTGACCGCCTCGTCCCACAGCACCGACTGCAGGCCCTGGCGCGGCTTCCAGTGGAACTTCACGAACCGGGCCTCGCCGTCGGCGTTGACGAAGCGGAAGGTGTGGACGCCGAAGCCCTCCATGAAGCGGAACGAGCGCGGGATCGCGCGGTCCGACATCTGCCACATCACCATGTGCGTGGCCTCGGGCATGAGGGAGATGAAGTCCCAGAAGGTGTCGTGCGCGGAGGCGGCCTGCGGCCAGCCGCGGTCCTGCTCCTCCTTGACCGAGTGGACGAGGTCGGGGAACTTGATCGCGTCCTGGATGAAGAACACCGGCATGTTGTTGCCGACGATGTCCCAGTTGCCCTCGGTGGTGTAGAGCTTCACGGCGAAGCCGCGCACGTCGCGGGCGAGATCGAAGCTGCCGAGGTTGCCGGCGACGGTCGAGAACCGCACGAACGCCTCGGTCTTGGTGCCCTTCTCCTGGAAGAGGGCAGCCTTCGTCAGCTCGGGGATCGCCTCGAGGGTCTCGAGGACGCCGTGCGCGCCGTAGCCGCGCGCGTGCACCACGCGCTCGGGGATGCGCTCGTGGTCGAAGTGGAACAGCTTCTCGCGGAACGCGAAGTCCTCCAGCAGGCTGGGCCCGCGGTCGCCGGCGCGCAGCTGGTTCTGGTCGTCGGACATCGGCTGGCCCTGCGCGGTGGTCATGCGCAGGTCGCC
>DUOQ01000155.1 GCA_012838755.1 Propionibacterium sp.
CCGGGGCCGGCCACCACCGCCCCCGTGCCCACGCCGACCCCGACACCCACGCCGACCCCGAGCCCCACGCCCGCCCTGCCCGGGCGGGCCGACATCGTCAGCCGGTACGCCGGCCGCCCGGCCACCCAGTGGGGCTGGGAGGTGGACGGCGTGGTCAACCGGTTGGACGACCCGCACAGCCCGGACGCCGACGCCACGGGCGTGGCGCTCACCTTCGACGCCTGCGGCGGGGGGACAGCCGGCAACGGCTACGACGAGGCGCTCATCGACACCCTGCGGCGCCACGGCGTGACCGCGACCCTCTACCTCAACGCCCGCTGGATCGCCGCCAACCCGACGCTCGCGGCCGAGCTCGCCGACGACCCCCTGTTCGTCCTGGCCAGCCACGGCACCCGGCACGTGCCGCTGTCGGTCGCGGGCCGCAGCGCGTACGGCATCGCGGGGACCGCCGACGTGGGCGAGGTGTACGACGAGGTGACGGCGGGGTTCGACTGGTTCGCCGAGCACACCGGCGCGCTGCCGGCCACCATGCGCCCGGGCACCGCCCACTGCGACGAGGTCGCCGCCGCCATCGCGATCGACCTCGGTGTCCCCATCGCCGGGCTCAGCGTGAACGCCGACGACGGCGCGACGCTGGGGGCGTCCGGGGTCGCGCAGCGCCTGGCGTCGGTGCGCCCCGGGGACATCGTCCTGGGGCACTTCAACCGGCCGGCGGGTGGAACCGCCGAGGGGCTCGCCCAGGCGTTGCCCCGCCTGCTGGGAGCCGGGACGACGTTCGTCGGACTCGGCACCCGGGGGCGCCCGGCCCCCTAGTCTGAGGGAATGCGCCAGCCCCAGCTCCAGGTCCGGTCCAAGCAGCTCATCACGGTGGACGGCCTCGACTTCAAGGACCTCAACGGCAACGGGGAACTCGACCCGTACGAGGACTGGCGCCTGTCCCCGGCCGAGCGTGCCGCCGACCTCGTGGCGCGCATGGAGACCGACGAGAAGGTCGGCCTGATGCTGATCAACACCCGCTTCACCGGCTACGGCGTCCCCGAGGGCGAGGCGACGTCGGCCGACGGCGTCCTCGACGAGCGCACGATCGAGGCGGGCACGAACATCTTCGCCTCGCGGAAGGTCTTCCCGACCACGCACACGATCGAGCAGCTGCACCTGCGGCACTTCATCCTGCGCGACAACTTCTCGCCGTCCCGGCTGGCCGCGTGGAACAACGCGATGAACGAGGTCGCGGAGGGCACGCGCCTGGGCATCCCGACGCTCGCGACGTCGAACTCGCGCAACGAGAACGGCGAGGTCGTGTTCGGGATGAACGACTCGGTCGGCATCTTCTCGACCTTCCCGGCCACGATGGGCATCGCCGCGGCGATCCTCGGCGACAAGGCGACCGGGGGCGACGCGTCCCTGTCCTCGGAGTTCGCCGCGGCCGTGCGCGCCGAGTGGCTGGCCGCGGGCATCCGCAAGGGGTACTTCTACATGGCCGACGTCGTCACCGACCCCCGCTGGCAGCGGATCTACGGCACCTTCGGCGAGGACCCGGAGCTCATCGCCGAGATCGTCGAGCGTCTGGTCGCCGGCCTGCAGGGCGACGAGCTCGGTCCCGACAGCATCGCCACGACGATGAAGCACTTCCCCGGCGGCGGGGCCCGTGAGAACGGCTTCGACCCGCACTACGTCGAGGGCAAGTGGAACTGCTACCCGACGCCGGGCAGCTTCGAGACCTACCACCTGCCACCGTTCCGGGCCGCGGTGAGGACGTCGTCGTTCATGCCCTACTACTCCGCGCCATCGATCAAGAAGTCGCACTGGCAGTCGGTCGACGGCATCGACATCCCCTACGAGGAGGTCGGCTTCGCGTTCAACCACTACGTCCTCAACGACCTGCTGCGCGGACAACTCGGCTTCACCGGCTACATCAACTCCGACTCCGGCATCACCGACAACATGTGCTGGGGCGTGGAGGAGTTGAGCATCCCCGAGCGCTTCGCCAAGGCGGTCAACGCCGGCACGGACCTGATCGCCGACACCAACAACACCGCTGACCTGCGTGCCGCGGTCGACGCCGGCTGGATCTCACCCGGACGCGTGGACGCTGCCTGCCGGGCGCTGTTGGCGGAGATGTTCGCCCTCGGCCTGTTCGACGACAGGACCTACGTGGACGCCGAGGCCGCCGATGCGGCCGTCGCGGCGTCCCCGGGCTGGGACCTGGCGGCACGGACCCACCGCAAGTCGGTCGTCGTGCTGAAGAACTCCGGAGGCACCCTGCCGCTCGCGACCGGGTCGCGCGTCTACGTGGAGGTGTTCCACAAGGACCCGCGCCAGTCGGGCGCCAAGACGGCGCAGGCGCGTCAGGAGGCCCGCGGCTCGGCCGCCGTCGACCTCGCCGAGGTCCCCGAGGCCGCGGATGCGCTGTTCCTCATCCTCGACCCCCAGTCGGGGCACTACTTCAACGCGACGCCCGGCCTCCTCGAGCTCACGCTCTGCGAGGACCGGATGCTGCGCGCCCTCAACGGCGACTGGTACACCGAGACCACGCTCACCGGGATCAGGCGGGTCAAGGAGATGTGCGCCGCGGCCCGCGAGCGCGGCCAGAAGGTCGTGCTGTCGGTCAACGTGTCCCTGCCCTGGGTGCTCGACGACATCGAGCCGCTGGCCGACGCCGTGGTGGCGGGCTTCTCGACCTTCTACGACGCGCAGTACGACGTCATCACCGGCTCCAGCGCCCCGCACGGGAAGCTGCCGATCACCCTGCCGGCGTCGGAGTCCGTCATCGCCGTGGACGCGGACGGGCAGTGCGTCTCGCCCAACGACGTGCCGGGCTTCGCCAAGGAGCAGTACATGCCCGAGGGGATGACCTACGCCCTCACCGACTCCGACGGCAACGTCTGGCGGCTGGGGCACGGCCTGAGCTACTAGGCTCAACGCCCATGGCACGACTCGACGCCTGGCTGTGGGCCGTCCGCCTCTACAAGACCCGGTCGGAGGCGACCGCCGGCGTGCGCGGCGGGCACGTGCGCGTCAACGACAAGCCGGCCAAGGCCGCCCAGGTCGTGGCGACCGGCGACACCATCCGGGTGCGCCGAGCCCAGGAGGAGCGGATCGTCGAGGTCGTCGACCCCACCCTGGTCAAGCGCGTCGGTGCGGCCCTCGCCCAGCAGGCCTACCTCGACCACACACCGGCCAAGCCCCCGCCCATCCCCGAGATGGTGGGCAAGGTGGCCGTGCGGGACCGGGGCGCGGGGCGTCCGACCAAGCGGGAGCGGCGCGTGATGGAGGCCTTCCGGGGCCGTCGCTGAACCGGGAGGGCACCCCGACCCGGGTAGACTCCGGGCCCATGGCCATACCTTCGTTTGTCGACCGAGCGACCCTGCGTGTGTCCGGCGGCAACGGGGGGCACGGTTGCGCCTCGGTGCACCGGGAGAAGTTCAAGCCGCTGGGCGGCCCCGACGGGGGCAACGGCGGCGACGGCGGGTCCGTCATCCTGCGCGTCGACCTCGGCCTGACCACGCTGGTCGACTACCACCGCCAGTCCCAGCGCCGCGCCACCAACGGGCAGCCGGGCGAGGGCGACAACCGCCGCGGTGCCAACGGTGACGACATCGTCCTGGACGTGCCCGAGGGCACCGTCGTCAGCGACGCCGAGACCGGCGAGGTGCTGGCCGACCTGGTCGGAGAGGGCACCGAGGTCGTCATCGCCGCCGGAGGCAAGGGCGGCCTGGGCAACGCCGCGCTCGCCACCGCGGCGCGCAAGGCCCCCGGCTTCGCGCTGCTCGGCGAGGAGGGCGAGGAACGCGCGATCACCCTCGAGCTCAAGGTGCTCGCCGACGTCGGCCTGGTCGGCTTCCCCAGCGCCGGCAAGAGCTCGCTCATCGCCGCGATCAGCCGCGCCCGGCCCAAGATCGCCGACTACCCCTTCACCACGCTCGTGCCGAACCTCGGCGTCGTCGTGGCGGGGGAGACCACCTACACCGTCGCCGACGTGCCCGGCCTGATCGAGGGCGCCTCCGAGGGGCGCGGGCTGGGCTTCGACTTCCTGCGCCACATCGAGCGCTGCCAGGCGATCGTCCACGTCATCGACTGCGCCACCTACGAGCCGGGCCGCGACCCGGTCACCGACCTCGACATCATCGAGGGCGAGCTCGCCGCCCACGGCGGCCTCGAGGACCGCCCTCGCCTGGTCGCCCTCAACAAGGTCGACATCCCCGACGCCGCCGAGCTGGCCGACCTCGTCACGCCCGACCTCGAGGCGCGCGGGCTGAAGGTGTTCCGCATCTCGACCAAGTCGGGGGAGGGCCTGCAGGGCCTCACCTACGCGATGGCCGACCTCGTCCGCGAGCGCCGGGAGGCCGCGCCCGCGCACGAGCCCCAGCGCATCGTCATCCGCCCCGAGCCGGTCGCCGGCGGCGCGCCCTTCACCGTGCGGAAGATGGGCGACGGGACCGGTGGGTTCGTCTGGCGCGTCGAGGGCCCAAAGCCCGAGCGCTGGGTCAAGCAGACCGACTTCAACAATCCCGAGGCCGTCGGCTACCTCGCCGACCGCTTCACCCGCCTGGGCATCGAGGACGAGCTGCTCCGCCTCGGCGCGCGCGAGGGGGACGCCGTGGCCATCGGCGCCGGCTCCGACCCGGTCGTGTTCGACTTCGCGCCGCAGGTGCAGTCGGGTGCCGAGATCCTGACCCGCCGCGGCGACGACGAGCGCCTGCACAGCGACCGGCCCTCGGTCGTCCGCCGCCGCGAGATGGACGCCGAGTACCACGCCGCCAAGGCCGAGGCCGAGGGCAAGGCTCGCCCGGCCCACCAGAGCTGGCGCTCCCTGCCCGAGGAGGATGACTGGTGAGTGCCGCCATCCGGCGCTCGGTCGGCGAGGCGAAGCGCATCGTTGTCAAGGTGGGCTCCTCGTCGCTGACGGACGCCTACGGGCGCATCGACATGGCCCAGATGAACGCGCTGGTGGACGCCATCGCCGCGGCCCGGGCGTCCGGCCGGGAGGTGGTCGTGGTCAGCTCCGGTGCCGTGGCCGCCGGGCTCGACCCGCTCGGCATGCGCGCCCGTCCCCGCGACCTGGCGACCCGGCAGGCCGCCGCCTCGGTCGGGCAGGGGATCCTGCTGGCCCGTTACGCCTCCCTGTTCGCCCGCCACGGAATGACCGTCGGCCAGGTGCTGCTCACGGTGGAGGACATCTCCCGCCAGTCCTCGTACGCCAACGCCCTGCGCACCTTCACCCGGCTCCTCGAGCTGGGCGCGGTGCCCGTGGTGAACGAGAACGACACGGTTGCCACCAACGAGCTGCGCTTCGGCGACAACGACCGGCTGGCGGCGCTCGTCTCGCACGTCGTCCAGGCCGACGCCCTGTTCCTGCTCTCCGACGTGGATGCGTTGTACTCCGACCACCCGGGCCGGCCCGGCGCCCGCATGATCACCGACGTGCCCGAGGTGGACGACCTCGTCGTCGACACCTCCCGGGGCGGGTCCAGCATCGGCACAGGCGGGATGGCCACCAAGCTCGAGGCGGCCCGCATCGCCACCCACGCCGGGGTCACCACCGTGCTCGCGTCCGCGACCTCGGTGGCCGCGGCCCTGGCCGGGGACCCGGTCGGCACACTGTTCCACCCGTCGGGGCGGCGCCGCTCGCGCAAGATGCTCTGGCTGGCCTACGCGTCCAAGGTCGAGGGCGTGCTCCGGCTCGACGCGGGGGCCGTGGACGCGGTGGTGGAGCGTGGGGCGTCCCTGCTGCCTGCCGGGGTGACCGGCTTCGAGGGCACCTTCCACGCCGGCGACCCCGTGCGCCTCGACGGGCCCGACGGCTACCTGGTGGGACACGGCCTGGTCAACTACGACGCCGACGACCTGCCGGTGATGCTCGGCCGCTCCACCCGCGAGCTGGCCCGCGAGCGCGGCGAGGGCTTCGACCGCGAGCTCGTGCACCGCGACGCGCTGATCCTGCGCAAGAAGTTCCGCGGCTGAGCCGCCCGACCCCAGGAGTGGCCATGCACGGCGACCAGCAGCCCCCCAGCCCCGAGCAACAGCTCTCCCGCCAGTTGCTGCGCAGCGCCGTGGCGCTGGTCGCCGGCGGCATCCTGCTGGTGCTCAGCGGCACGTTCGTGGGCCCGAACGCGCCCTCCTTGGGGCTGATGAGCCTCATGGGCCTGGCCATGCTCGTGCTGGGCGCGGCGCTGTGGGTCTACTCCCGCCGGCTGGCCGGCCCGCGCGGCTGAACACCCCGGGCCGGGGCCCGGGCCCGCGACTAGCATGGCGGCCATGACGACGTTCACCGACCAGGCCCGCGCCGCGCGCACCGCCGCACGCACGCTCGCCACCGCGTCCCGCGCCACGAAGGACGCCGCCCTCCACGCGATGGCCGACCGCCTGCTGGCTGCCAGCGACACCATCCTCGCCGCCAACGCCGAGGACGTCTCCGCCGCCGAGGCGTCCGGCACCAGCGCCGCGCTGATCGACCGCCTCCGGCTCACCCCCGACCGCCTCCGGGGCATGGCCGACGGCCTGCGCCAGCTCGCCGGGCTGCCCGACCCGGTCGGCGACGTCGTCCGCGGCTGGACCAACGCCAACGGCGTCACCGTCCGCCAGGTGCGCGTGCCCTTCGGCGTGGTCGGCATCATCTACGAGGCCCGCCCGAACGTCACCGCCGACGCCGCCGGCATCGCGCTGAAGTCGGGCAACGCCGCCCTGCTCCGCGGGTCGAGCTCGACGCTGAACTCCAACCGGGCCGTGATGGACGCCCTGCGCGACGGCGTCCTCGACGCCGGCCTGCCCGCCGACGTGGTCCAGCTCGTCGAGGGCGACCGCTCGGTGACCACCGAGATGATGGGCGCCCGCGGCTTGGTCGACGTGCTGATCCCGCGCGGGGGAGCGGGCTTGATCAACGCGGTCGTCGAGGGGTCGAAGGTGCCGGTCATCGAGACCGGGACGGGCAACTGCCACCTGTACGTCGACGCCACCGCCGACCAGGACATGGCCCTGGCGATCCTGCTCAACGCCAAGACCCAGCGGCCCAGCGTGTGCAACGCCGTCGAGACCCTGCTCGTCCACGCGGACGCGGCGCCCACCTTCCTGCCCCGGGCGCTGTCCGCGCTGGCGGACGCCGGCGTCACCGTCCACGGGACGCCGGCGGTGGTGTCCGTGTCCGACGCGGTCGTGCCGGCCGAGGACGGGGAGTTCGACGACGAGTACCTCTCGCTCGACCTGGCCTGCGACGTCGTCGAGGACCTGGACGCCGCGATCAGCCACATCCGCGAGCACACGACGGGCCACTCCGAGACGATCGTGACCGCCGACCTGCGCTCCGCCGACCGGTTCGTCGCCGAGGTTGACGCGGCCGCCGTGCTGGTCAACACGTCCAGCCGGTTCGTCGACGGCGGCGAGTTCGGGTTCGGTGCCGAGATCGGCATCTCGACCCAGAAACTGCACGCGCGCGGGCCCATGGCGCTGCCCGAGATGACCGCCACGAAGTACATCGTCACGGGCCACGGGCAGACAAGGGCCTGAGTTCGGTATGCTCCCGCGCATGAACCTGCTGCTCGAAGCTGCCGCTGGCCACGGGGACCAGACCGGCGCCATCATCACCGGCCTGCTCGTCTTCGCCGGCCTCCTGGGCCTGGCCGGCATCCTCGTCGGCTTCGGGTCGGCCCGTCCGCACGCGGTGTCCGAGCGCGAATGACCTCGACCGGCCTGGCCAAGGGCCCGGGCCACGCCGCCACCTGGCGCCTCGGCGTCATGGGTGGCACGTTCGACCCCATCCACCACGGCCACCTCGTGGCGGCCAGCGAGGTGGCGGCGCGCTTCGACCTCGACGAGGTCGTGTTCGTGCCCACGGGGCAGCCGTGGCAGAAGGCCCACAAGAAGGTGTCGCCGCCCGAGGACCGCTACCTGATGACGGTCATCGCGACGGCGTCCAACCCCCAATTCTCGGTGAGCCGGGTCGACATCGAGCGCCCGGGCGACACCTACACCGTCGACACGCTGCGTGACCTGCGCCGCCTCCGTGGGCCCGACACGCAGCTGTACTTCATCACCGGTGCCGACGCGCTGAGCCAGATCCTGACGTGGCGCGGCGCCGAGGAACTGTTCGAGCTCGCCCACTTCGTGGGGGTCTCCCGGCCGGGGGTCGACCTCGAGGAGAAGGACATCTCCCACCTGCCGGCCGACAAGGTCACGCTGATCGAGATCCCCGCGCTGGCGATCTCGTCGACCGCCTGCCGCGAGCGCACGGCGTCCGGGTTGCCCACGTGGTACCTGGTGCCGGACGGTATCGTGCAGTACATCAGCAAGCGGGGCCTGTACACCGATGGCCCCGATGACAAGGAGATTCATGGCGGCGACTGACCACGCGCTCCACCTGACCCAGCTGGCGGCCGAGGCGGCCGTCGCCAAGCAGGCCACCGACCTGGTGGCGTTCGACGTCTCGGAGCGACTGGCCCTCACCGACGTCTTCCTCATCGTCACCGCGAAGAACGAGCCCCAGGTGGGCGCCGTGGTCGACGGCATCGAGGAGGCCCTGTTCAAGGACGGTTCGAAGGTGCTGCGCCGCGAGGGTGAATCAGAGAAGCGTTGGGTGCTGCTGGACTTCGGCGACATCGTCGTGCACGTGCAGCACGCCGAGGAGCGCCAGCTCTACTCGCTCGAGCGCCTCTGGCGGGACTGCCCGGCCATCGAGCTGACGGTCGACGAGGGCGTGCCCGCCGCCGAAGCGTGATGGACACCCCGCAGCGCACCAAGCTGGTGCTCGTCCGCCACGGGCAGACCGACTCCAACGCGTCCGGGCGCTTCCAGGGGCAGCAGGACGTCCCCCTCAACCGCATCGGGCGCTCCCAGGCCGCCACGCTCGCCGACCGGCTGGTCCGGGTGAAGGCGGCGCACGTCGTGTCCTCCGACCTGCTGAGGGCCACCGCGACCGCCGAGGCGATCGCCGCCGCGTCCGGCCTGGAGGTGACCACCGACGAGCGCCTGCGGGAGATCCACGTGGGCTCGTGGGAGGGCCGCACGTCGGTCGAGGTGGCCGCCGAGAACCCCTGGTTCGAGGACGCCCTGCACGCGGGGCGTGACTTCCGCCGCTCCGACACCGGTGAGACCGCCGCCGAGGCGGGCGAGCGCATCGCCACGGTGCTGCGTGAGGTCGCCGACCGGTACCCGGGCGAGACCACGGTCGTGGTCGGGCACGGGCTGGCGCTGCGCGTCGGGCTCAGCTTGTTCCTGGGCCTGGGACTGGACGCCTCGTTCGCCCTGTCGGGGCTCTGGAACTGCTCCTGGACGATCCTGGAGCACAACCAGCGCTGGCGCCTGCTCAGCTACAACAACGTGATGGTCAACCACGGCGGCCAGCCGCCGTCGGCGTCCTCGCGCTGAGGCCTCACGCCCAGGCGACTTCTCCCTCGTGGATGGTGTCGCCCACGATGTAGTGGCGCAGCCACGTCGGGTGCACCCGCACCATCGTGAACGCCGCGTCGTCGGACTGCGAGTCGGGGAAACGCTCCTCGTAGGCGCGCGCCCAGGCCCGCTGCTCGTCGGCGTCACGCGGCAGCGAGGCGGTGCCCTCGACCTGGAGCGAGGACTCCTCGGACGTGCCGATCACCAGCGCGACACGCGGGTCGGCGGCCAGGTTGTGGGCCTTGCGGGAGGAGATCTGCGTGTCGAACAGGACGTCCCCGTCGGGCATGGGGGCGAACGTCAGCAGGGCGGCCTCGGGGCCACGATCGCCGTTGACGGTCGCCACCACCCCCAGCGGGTTCTGGGTCACGAACGCGATGAAGTCGGCCAGTGGGATCGGCATGGCCCATCATGGCGCGCCGGGTTCAAGCTAGCAACGCCGCCGCGGCGAGCCGCACCGAGTTCGCGTACAGGGTCTCGCGCTCGGCCGAGCTCATGTCGCGGCTGGGGTCGAGCAGGTGGTCGCTGACGGTCAGCACCGTGAGCGCCTCGCCCCGATCGGCGGCGGCGCACGCGTAGAGGCCGGCCGACTCCATCTCGACGCCCAGGGTCCCGTACTTCCGCAGCCCGCCGATGATGTCCGGGTTGGCGAAGTAGAAGTGGTCGGAGCAGTACACCGGCCCGGTGTGGACCGTGGCGTCGGGGAGGGCGGCGGCGGCGTCCATCGCCCCGCGCAGGAGCGGGTAGGAGGCGGTCCAGCTGAGCGAGATGCCGGGGACGAACAGCGTCGACAGCGAGGCGTTGGTGTGGGCGGCGGTGGCGACGATGGTGTCGCCGACGGCGACCTGGTCGGACATGCCGCCGCAGGTGCCGACCCGCACGATGCGCTCGACGCCGTAGAAGCGGTAGAGCTCGGTGGCGTAGATCGACACCGACGGGATGCCCATGCCCGAGGCCATGACGCTCATGGGGGTGCCCTGCCACGTGCCGGTCCAGCAGCCGATGCCGCGCACGTCGCTGACCAGCTCGACGTCGTCGAGGTGCTCCTCCGCGATGCGGGCGGCGCGCTTCGGGTCGCCGGGCATGAGCACCAGCGGTGCGACCTGGCCGGGCTCGGCGGAGATGTGCGGCGTTGCCATGGGTGTGCTCCCTCGGGTTCGTGGACGGCCCCGCGATGCTATCGCGTCCCCGGGGTCGCAAGCTTCGTCGCAACTTCCAGGCACCACCCTGACGCAGATCCAGCCTGCATGGGCGCTGGTACCACAGTGGTGGCATTGCGGCCATGGCCATGACCCTGCGACTCGAACCCGAGGACGAGGAGGCCCTTGCCCTCCTCGCCAAGACCCAGGGCGTGAGTAAGCAGGAAGCGACTGTCCGTGCGATCCGCGAGGCTGCCGCCCGCCAGGTCCGGGAGGTCCACGGACCAGCAGGGTCGGCAACGACCGCTCACCGGCAGGTGCGGGTGTGCCTGAGGGTGGAGATCCCTGGGGGACACAAAGGGCCCTGTCAGCGAACTGACAGGGCCCCGGTGGTGGAGCTAAGGGGATTCGAACCCCTGACCTCTTCCATGCCATGGAAGCGCGCTACCAACTGCGCCATAGCCCCAAAGTCCCAGTGCGGAACGAAGAAGAAGATTACTCGTCACCGGGACAATCTCCAAATCGGGGTCGCCCTACTGGTGCAGGCGTCCCCGCACCGTGAAACCGGCCTCGGTGAGGTCGGCCTCGATCTCGGTGGAGTCGGCGGTGTTCACCCCGACCACGACGTCCGAGGTCCCGCCCGAGCCGCGGTAGACGGCGAGGTGCTGGATGTTCGCGCCGTGCTTGCCGGTGACCGAGCCCAGGCGCGCGAGCGCGCCGGGGACGTCGGGGGCCTCGACGACCAGGCGGGTGCCGTGGTCGCGGGACCCCATGATCTCGATGAAGGCGTCCAGCAGGTCGGACTCGGTGATCACGCCGACGAGGCGGTCACCCTCGACCACGGGCAGCATCTCGATCTTGGCCTCGCGCATCACGACCGCGGCCTGCTCGAGCAGGGCGTCGGGACCGATGGTGATCGGGTCACGCGACATCACCTTGGCGATGGCGAGCTTGTTCACCAGGTAGGTGAGCTCGTTGACCGACAGCGACGTCGCCTTGGAGGGCAGGGCCGAGTCGATGTCACCCTCGGAGATCACGCCGACGACCCGGCCGGCGTCCATCACGGGCAGGTGGCGGACGTGCTTGTCCTTCATCAGCGCGATGGCCTCGGGGATGGTGGCGTCGGCCCGGACGGTCCACGGGTTGGCGGTCATGCGGGTCTTGACGAACATGGTCATCCTCCCAGGTAGGCGCGCTTGACTTCGTCGGTGCTGGTGAGTTCGGCGGCGGTGCCGGACAGCACGATCCTGCCGGTCTCCAGCACGTAGCCACGGTCGGCGATCTGGAGAGCCATGTTGGCATTCTGCTCCACCAGGAGGACCGTTGTCCCGGTCGCGTTGATCTCGCTCACGATCGAGAAGATCTCCTGCACCAGCAGGGGCGCCAGACCCATGGACGGCTCGTCCAGCAGCAGGATGCGGGGGCGGCTCATCAGCGCCCGCCCGATGGCGAGCATCTGCTGCTCGCCGCCCGACAGGGTGCCGGCGTGCTGCTTGCGCCGATCGGCCAGCCGCGGGAACCGGGTGAACACCTCGTCGAGGTCGGTGGCCACGGCCTTGGAGTCCTTGCGGAGGTGGGCCCCGAGTTCGAGGTTCTCGAGCACCGACATCTGCGGGAACACGCGGCGTCCCTCGGGCACCTGTACCAGGCCGCGCTTGACGCGGGCCTGGGCCGACATCCGCGTGATGTCCTTGCCGTCGACCAGCACGTGGCCGGCGCGGGGCTTGATGAGGCCCGACACGGTGCGCAAGGTGGTGGTCTTGCCGGCGCCGTTGGCCCCGATGAGCGTGACGATCTCGCCGTCGTTGACCGACAGGGAGATGCCCTTCAGGGCGGTGATGCCGCCGAAGCTGACCCCGAGGTCCTTGATCTCAAGCATGGTCGACCTCCTCGCCGAGGTAGGCCTCGATCACGCGCGGGTTCGCGCGCACCTCGTCCGGGGTACCGGACGCGATCACGATGCCGTGGTCGAGGACGTAGATGCGCTCACAGACCTGCATGACGAGGCTCATGTCGTGCTCGATGAGCAGGACGGTGAGCCCGAAGTCGTGCCGGATCTGCCGGATCAGCTCGGTGAGCTGGGCCGTCTCGGTGGGGTTCATGCCCGCGGCGGGCTCGTCGAGGAGCAGCAGCGTGGGGCGGGTGGCCAGGGCCCGGGCGATCTCCAGGTGGCGCTGGCCACCGTAGGAGAGGTTGACCGCGAGCTCGTCCGCGACGTGGTCCAGGTGCATGACGCGCAGCAGTTCGCGGGCACCCTCGCGGATCTCGTCCTCGGCCCGGCGGAAGCCCGGCAGCCGCAGGAACGACGTCGCCAGCGGGTAGCGCTGGTTCTGCTGGTACGCGATCATCACGTTCTCCAGCACCGTCAGTTGCTTGAACAGCCGGATGTTCTGGAAGGTGCGGCCCACGCCCGCCCGGCAGATGGCGTACGGCGCCTTCCCGCCCAGCGACTGGGTCTGGCCCGGCGAGCTGAACACGATGGTGCCCGACGAGGGCGGGTAGACCCCGGTGAGCAGGTTGAACACGGTGGTCTTGCCGGCGCCGTTGGGTCCGATCAGCCCGACCAGCTCGCCCTGTTCGAGGGTGAGGTCGACGTTCGACACGGCGGTCAGGCCGCCGAAGCTGCGGGTCAGCTGGGTGACCTCGAGGATCGTGCTCATGCCTCCTCCGTCCCGGACGCCGCGGCCTCACGCCTGCGCCCGAACCGGGGTAGCAGGCGCAGGGACAGCTCGCGGTTGCCGAGCAGGCCCTGCGGCCGGAAGATCATGATGATGATCAGCAGGAGGGCGTACAGGATCATCCGGACGCCGGGGAAGGGCTGCAGCAGGGTGGAGATGATCGCCAGCAGGAACGCCGCGATGACCGAGCCGGACAGCGAGCCGAGGCCGCCGAGCACCACGATGACGAGGATGTCGACCGACTTCAGGAAGCCGAACTGCTCGGGCTTGATCACGTAGAAGTACGAGGCGTACATGCCGCCGGCGATGCCGCCGAAGAAGGCCCCGATGGCGAAGGCGAGCACCTTCGAACGGGTCGTGTTCACGCCGATCGACTCGGCCGCGATCTCGTCCTCGCGCACGGCGATGGCGTCGCGGCCCTGGCGGGACCGGATGAAGTTGCTGATCAGCATCACGCTGCCGACGGTGAGGATGAAGAACCAGGTCCAGTCCATGTACTGCGGCACCGGCGACAGGCCGGCCGCGCCGTTGGTGAACTCGAAGTTCTGCAGCAGGATGCGGATGATCTCGGCCATGCCGAGGGTGGCGATGGCGATGTAGTCACCGCGCAGGCGCAGGGTGGGCAGGCCGATCAGGAAGCCGACCAGCGCGGCCAGCACGCCGCCGAGCAGGAGGCCGCCCAGGAAGCCGAACACCGAGTCCCAGCGCATCGAGACCAGCGCGGTGGAGTAGGCCCCGATGGCCATGAAGCCCGCGTGGCCCAGCGAGAACTGGCCCGTGAAGCCGGTGATGAGGTTGAGCGAGGCGGCCAGCACGATGTTGATGCAGATCGTGGCCAGCGTGACCTGCATGTAGGCGTCGATGATGTTGGCCTGCACGAGCAGCAGCACGATGACGTAGGTGGCGACCAGGGGCAGCCACAGCATGAGGGCCTGGCGGACGAGGGAGTTCTTCATCACACCTTCTCCCGGACGTTCTTGCCGAGCAGCCCGGTGGGCTTGAACACCAGCACGAGGATGAGGATCGCGAACACGACGGCGTCGGTGTAGAGGCTGGACCAGTAACCGGCCACCAGCGTCTCGGACGCCCCGATGAAGTAGCCGCCCAGCAGCGCGCCGGGGATCAGGCCGATGCCGCCGAACACGGCGGCGACGAACGCCTTCAGGCCGGGCAGGAGGCCCATGAGCGGGTTGATCGCGTTGTAGTAGACGCCCACGAGGACGCCCGCGGCGCCGGCCAGCGCCGACCCGATCGCGAAGGTGAAGGAGATGGTGTTGTCGACGCTGATGCCCATCAGCCGGGCCGCGTCGGCGTCCTGGCTGACGGCGCGCATCGCCTTGCCGATCTTGGTGCGACGGACGATGTACTGCAGCACCACCATGAGCAGCACCGAGATGCCGACGATGATGATCTGCTTCATCGATACGAGCACGCCGCCGAACTGGAAGCTCTGCTCCATGAAGGGGGGCAGGACGCCGTAGGTGCGGGTGTCGGCCCCGACGAAGAACATCATCGTGTACTCGAGCAGCAGGGAGACACCGATGGCGGTGATGAGCACCGCGATGCGGGTCGACTTGCGCAGGGGTTTGTAGGCCACCCGCTCGATGACCACCCCGAGCACGGTGCAGACGGCCATCGCGATGACCAGCGACTCCACGAAGCCGAGCTTCAGGTGGACCATGCAGAAGTAGCCCACGTAGGCGCCGACCATGTAGACGTCACCGTGCGCGAAGTTGATGAGCTGGATGATGCCGTAGACCATCGTGTAGCCCAGCGCGATGAGCGCGTAGATGCTGCCCAGCGCCAGGCCGTTGACGAGCTGTTGTGCGAGTTGCTCCACGGGTGTCGAGTCTCCCCTGATCGGAGGAGGGAGTGGGACGGGCGCGCCGTCCCACTCCCTCCGAGGATGTGAGCTGGAAGGGTTCAGCCCTTCTCGCTGACGAGCGCGCCGCCCTGGTCGTAGCCGACGAACACGACGGCCTTGACCGCGTTGTGGTTCTCGTCGACCGAGAAGGTGCCGGTGACGCCCTCGAAGTCCTTGGTCTCGGCCAAGGCCTTCTGGACGCCCTCACCGGTCTGCTCGGAGGCGCGGCCCACGGCGTCCGCCACGAACTTCATCGTGTCGTAGCCCAGGGCGTTGAACGCGTTCGGGTCGGTGTTGTGCTTGGCCTTGAACGCGGTGATGAACTCCTGGACCTTCGGGTCCTGGTCCTCGGAGCTGTAGTGGTTGGTGAAGTAGACGTCCTTCAGCTGTGCGCCGGCCTGCTCGCCGAGCACGGGGGAGTCGAAGCCGTCGCCACCGAGGATCGGCTGGGTGATGCCGAGGTCACGGGCCTGCTTGATGGCCTTGCCGGCCTCGGTGTAGTAGCCGGGGAGGTAGATGACGTCGAACTCCTGGCCCTTGAACTTGGTCATGACCGCGTTGAAGTTGTCGGCGGCCTTGGCGTAGGCGTCCTCGGAGACGATCTCGCCGCCACCCTCGGTGAAGGTCGTGCGGAAGGCGTCGGCGAGGCCCTTGCTGTAGTCGTTCGAGCTGTCGCGCAGGATGACGGCCTTCTTGGCGCTGAACTTCTTCACCGCGTACTCGGCGGCGGCGGTGCCCTGGAAGGAGTCGCTGTAGCAGGTGCGGAACGCGTACTCCTTGACGCCCTTGTCATCAACGGTGACGTCGTCGGCGGTCGCGGACGGGGAGATCACGGGGATCTTGTTCTGCCCGGCGACCGGGAGGGTGGCCTTGGTGGCGCCGGAGGTGGCGGGGCCGATCACGGCGACGACCTTGTCCTGGGTCATCAGCTTCGTGGCCAGCGTGGTGGCCTCGGCGGTGTCGGACTTGGTGTCGTACTTGATCAGGTTGATCTGCTTGCCGTCGACGCCGCCGGCCGCGTTGATCTCCTCGGCGGCCATCTCGATGCCCTGGACGTTGGCCTGACCGTAGGTCGCGACGTCGCCGGACAGCTCGAAGTTCACGCCGATGTTGATGGTGTCGCCCGCGGGGGCCTGGGCCTGGCCGTTGCCGCCGCCGGAGCAGCCGGCGAGCATGGCGAGGCCAACCGTCGCGGCCGCGAGGCCGGTGAGGATGCGCTTCATGTTCTTCTCCCTGGTCGACCGCCCCCATGGGGAGGAGCGGTGGTGCGACCGCATGCTACAAACGGTCGGCCCCGGCGGGGGCCCGATCTCACCGTAGGTGGGTCGGACGCCCTGCCGGGGCCGGTTTCGTGATCGGTCCGTTATGAAGACGGGACGCCGCGGGTCAGGCCTCGGTGGCCGCCCGCTGCACGGGCTCCAGTTCCTCGACGTCGCCGCGGTCGCCGGTCAGCGCCTGGTACGACAGGCCGGCGATGAGGGCACCGATGATCGGGGCGACGATGAACGCCCAGACCTGCATGAGGGCGTCCGCACCGGCGAACCAGGCCACGCCGAGCGAGCGGGCCGGGTTGACCGAGGTGTTGGACACCGGGATCGAGATGAGGTGGATGAGCGTCAGCGCGAGGCCGATGGCCAGCGGGGCGAAGCCCTTGGGTGCCTTGTTGGAGGTCACGCCCAGGATGATCCACAGGAAGATCGCGGTCAGGACGACCTCGGCCACGAGCACGGCGAGCAGCGAGTAGCCGCCCGGCGAACGGTCGCCGTAGCCGTTGGTGGCGAAGCCGGAGGCCACGGCGTCGAAGCCGGGCTGGCCCGAGGCGATGATGAACAGGACGCCACCGGCGACGGACGCGCCGATGACCTGGGCCACGATGTAGGGCAGCACGGCGGCGGTCTCGACGCGCTTGGCGACCCACAGGCCGACCGTGACGGCGGGGTTGAAGTGGCCGCCGGAGAGGTGGCCGAGGGCGTACGCGCCGGTGACGACCGTCAGGCCGAACGCGAGGGCGACGCCGAGGAAGCCGATGCCGAGCTGCGTCGAGTCGTCGGCGAGGAACTTCGCCGCGAGGACGGCGGAGCCGCAGCCACCGAACGTCAGCCAGAAGGTGCCGAGGAACTCGGCCCACAGGCGCTGGGGCATGGTGGGAGTCATGGGTTGAGGTGCCTTTCTTGACAAGCCAAAGGCCGACGTCCGGGAGCCCGGGTCACGTCGGCCATCGAGTGGGGTGGTGGCAACAGGGTAACCCATGTGGGGGTCCCGACCGCACCCTCGCGCGGGTGGCAGCCTCGGTGCGGTGTGCTCAGCCGGGGATCGGCAGGGCGGACATCTGCCGGCCCAGTGACGTGGTCAGGATGAGCGTCGCGTCGCCGCGGGGGAGGGGCAGGTACAGGTTGCCCTCGACGTCCTGCCCGGCGTCCAGGGAGCCCGAGCCGATCTGGGGATCGGGCGCGGTGGGCTGGGGTTCGTAGACGTCGACGCCGGTGTTGGAGAACGCCACGAACCCGTAGCTGACCCGGCCGCTGTCGGCGGTCACGCGGACCCGGACGGTGACCCCCTCGTCGTCCCACGCGTGCTCGAGCACCTCCCAGCGGCCGTGGCTCAGGGTGCTGCCGGGCATGGTGAACGGCATGCCGGGCAGGGAGGGCTCCGCGGTGGGGGGCGGGCTGGGGGTGTCCGCCGGGGTGGCCCTCGGCAGCGCGGGGCGCAGGAACAGCGCCGCCAGCACGACGCCCACGAGGGCGATGCCGACCAGGGCGAGCCACCAGCCGCCCCCGCCGCGCTTGGGCGGGGCGTAGGCGTCGATGTCGACAGGACGCCGTTGGTACGGGTCCCGCTGCCGCGGTTGGCTCATGCCGGCGAGATTACCCGAGGGGCACGTGTGGACAACGGGGTGGCCCCTTCACGGTCGCCTGTGGACAACGGGGATTGGGTGCACCGATCCGGCGCCGGGTGCCGATAACAGGGGTATGACCGAAGCTCTCGAACGCACCACCGTGACCACGCTCACCGACCTCGTGGAGGTGGTCCCCAGTCTGCTGGGCTTCCACGCCACCGACTCGATCGTCCTCCTGGCCATCCAGGACGGGTACGTCCAGCTGACCGCCCGCACCGACCTGGTGGACGTCCCGGGTCGCGGCCTGTCGGCCGCCTGGCGCCGGATGCCGCGCGCCCAGTTGGTGCTCATCGCGTACACCCGCGACCCGGGCCTGGCCTGGTCGGGCCTCGACGAGGTCGACCAGGCGATCCCCGACGGCACCCAGCGGATCCTGCTGCACGCCGACGGCGAGCGATGGTTCGAACACCCCGACGATGTCGGCACGCCCTACGACGCGTGGGGCAGCGTCCACCTGGCCGAAGCGGCGTACGCCGGGCGCCCGGTCCGTACCTCGCGCGAGGAGTTGTACCTCTTGGTGGAGCCCCGGCGGACGCCGGGCGAGGTCACGGCGTCCCTCGATCGGGTGGCGGAACGCGCGTGCGTGATGTCGGACGTGGTGGGCGAGGCCCTGGCCCTGCTCGAGGGCCACGACGACCAGCCGGGCGACCTCGACATCGACGACGCCACGATCCTGTGCCTGGCCAGCCACGACGAGGGCTTCCTCGATGCCGCCCTGCTGTCGACCGACCGGGGGAACGCGGCCACGCGCCTGTCGCTGTGGCTCCAGGTGGTGGGGGCGTCGGTGCCCAACTGCGCCGGCGGTGCGCTGGTGGGTGCCGGCCTGGCCGCGTGGCTCACCGGCGACGGGGCCCTGCAGTCGGTGTGCCTCGAGGCCCTCGAGGGCCGACCGGGCCCCGCGCTGTGGGTCGGCCTGCTCGAGGCGCTCAACCGTGATGCCGTACCGCCGGCCGAGTGGGACGCCCTGTGCGCCGACCTGCTCGAGGCCAGGATGGAGCAGGGGCCCTCCTCCTCCTGATCGCCGGCACCGTACGCTGCACCCATGCGACGGATCGTGGTGTGCGGTGAGGCCCTGATCGACCTGGTCCCGGCAGGGGGTGCGGCCGACACGCGGTCGTCCGACTGGCGGGCGCTGTCGGCCGGCGGCCCCATGAACAGCGCCATCGGGCTGGCCCGGCTGGGCGTCCCGGTGGAGTTCTTGGGGCGGCTGGGGGACGACGCGTTCGCCACCCAGCTGCGGGGCCACCTGGCGGCCAGCGGAGTCGGCACGACGTTGGCGATCGACGCCGCGCAACCCACGTCGCTGGCCGTGGTGAGCCTGGACGAGACGGGCAAGGCGTCCTACACGTTCCACTTCGCGGGGACGGCCAACTTCGGCTGGCGTGCCGCCGAGCTCCCCGTCCTCGGCGCCGATGACTGGCTGCACATCGCCTCCCTGGTCACCGTCGTGGGCCCGGGGGACGACGACCTGCTCGCGTGGGTGCGCGGCGGGACCGGACCGTTCTCGATCGACGTCAACGTGCGGCCGACCGTGATCCCCGACCTGGCCGACTACTGGGCCCGCGTGGAGCCGTGGCTCGTCACGGTCGGGGAACGGGGAGGCCTGGTGAAGGGGTCCGACGAGGACTTCGAGCTCCTCGCCGCCCACTCCGGCCTGCCGACCGACCCGGCCGAGCTCGTCGTCGCGCTCCGCGAGCGCTACGGGGTCCGGTGGGCGGTGGTGACGCGCGGCGCCGAGGGTGCGGTGGCGACGGGCCCCGAGGGCACCGTGGCCGTGCCCGGCCTGCCGGTCGCGCTCGTTGACACCATCGGGGCCGGGGACACCTTCATGGCGGGCCTGCTCGACGGCCTCGTCGTGCGCGGCCTCCC
>DUOQ01000156.1 GCA_012838755.1 Propionibacterium sp.
CACCCCGCTCATCGACGACTGCGCCCGGGTCCTCTCCTCCCATCTCGAGCAGGTGGGCGTCGTCGAGATCTCGTGGGACCGCCTCCCGCACGACCTGACGCGGGACGCGCTGCTGGTGTTCAGGCGGGCGGCGTGACGAGGGGCGGTTACGGGATGTTCACCGCCGCCCCCTCAAGAGCCGGCTCGTCGGTGGGGCGGGCCCAGTACAGCCACGGGAACCACGGTCGGCCCGCGCGCTGCCATCCTTCACGGGCCATGCGGGCGGTGTCCACCAGGAACGTCGTCCGCTGGTGTTCCCATTGGACCGTGTCCCTCACCACGTCGTGGAAGAAGGGACCGTTGGCCACGCTGTGCCAGCCGTACCGTCCGACGCGGTTGAGTTCGGACATTTCGTTGTACGCGGTAAGGCCGGTCATCCGGCGCCAGTCCGGTTCGATGTCCTCCACCGATCGCGGCGACCTGCCGAAGCGTTGCTGTGCGGCCTGTCGGCTGATCTGTAGCGCAGAGCCGATCGCCTCCCAGCTCACGTCCGCAGCGCGTGCGGCCATGACCGCCTCGGCGAGGATGTCCGCAGTTTCGTCGTGGGCCTGTTTGGCCCGGACGATGAGGTCCAGCCAGGCCTCCGGGCTCTCCGGGAGCTGTCCGGACAGGGCATCGTCGGATCCGTGAATGATCACCCTGAGTTGGTTCAGGGATTCTTCGTTGAGACTCATCATGCACCTCCCTTCTATCATGTCAACCTCTAATTGACAGTCTACCCCACACCCGGGAGTCGTCAACGAATCATTGACAGGCGGATGCGCCTATGCCAGTACCTGGCCTGTCAGTATCTGGCCGACTGCTCGATCGTGTAGCGGCGCTCGATCCCCTGCGTCGCCCGACCCCATTCGCTGTCGGCCACCCGCCGCTGGTGCGCGCCGAAGGCCGCCCCGTCGACGAAACGCTCGGACACGGTCCACACCAGCTGTCCGGGAACCGGCCAGACCTCGAAGTGCAGGCACCCCGGTTCCGCCCGGGTCAGCTCGACGTGCCGCGGCAGGTGGCGTTTCACGATCTCCGCCTCAGACGGGGTGGCGCAGACCAACTCCCCGGTCAGACGCACCTCCCGGCTGTCGGCGCCCTCCCCCGCCAGGACGGTCAGCTGACGGACGCGCGGCCTCCACAGAGCGGCGCGCGCTGCGGTGAACTCCGTCATCTGGGCGAGCTCGTCCAGCGCCCGGATGTAGTCGAGAACGATGTCCCGGGGCAGGCGCAGCCCCATCGTCAGGTGCGGGGTCCACCGGGGCCCCCGGCCGTCAGGGTTTCGCTCGCTGATCTGCCGAGCGGCGATCTCCAGCTCGTCGGTGGTTTCCAGCAGCCAGGCCACCGTCTGTTTGCGCTTCGTGCCGAACACGACGGTGCCCACCCGCTGGAAACGCGCGGGGATGAGCGACGGGAGCAGCTCGGTGGCCAACGCGACCGGTTCCTCCGGCATGTGCGGCGCGAACGTGATCGTGATGTGCGGCGTCTGCTGCTGCGTCGGGAAACCCCGCTCCTCCAGGCGGGCGAAAACCTCCCGTACCTGCTGCTCCTCCTGCTCGGGCAGGTGGAGCAGGATGTTGTCGGGCGAGGCCATCGTCTCCTCGGCGCCTAGGCCTTCAGCACGTAGCGCAGGATCTCGACGACCTGGTCGGTGGTCTGGCACCAGGCCTGC
>DUOQ01000157.1 GCA_012838755.1 Propionibacterium sp.
GCGGGGCCGCCGGGGCGGGCCACGGTTGCGGGGCAGGGGCGGGACGCTCCCAGCTGGTCGGTGGGGCCCACTCGTCGGGCGGGTCCCAGCGCGGGGTCGGTTGGTCGGACATCAACGGCCCCCGACCGCCTCGCGGATCGGCGCCTCCCACCGCGCCCGGAGCTCGTCCAGGGGCAGGGTGAACTGGCCGAGCACCTCCAGGCCGGGCTGGTCGACGACCTCGCCCAGCCGCGTCAGGGGGACGCCGGCCTCGGCGCACAGCACCCCGAGTTGCCCGTAGTGCTGCGCCGAGACGGAGACCAGCACCCGGGCGGGCGACTCGGAGAACAGCCACACGGTGGGGTCGCCCTCGGGCAGCGTCAGCGCGGCGCCCAGGTCGTTGCGCAGGCAGGACTCGACCAGGCCCTGGGCCAGGCCGCCCTCGGACAGGTCGTGCGCCGAGGACAGCAGCCGCTGCCTGGCGGCGGCGGTCATGACCCCGCCGAGAACCTTCTCGTCGGCGAGGTGCGGCATCGGCGGCATGCCGCCGAGGTGGCCGTGGACGACGTCGGCCCACGCCGACCCCGACAACTCCTCGCGGGTGTGCCCGAGCACGACGATGGCGTCGCCGGGGTGCGCGAAGCCCATCGGCGTCCGGTCGGAGACGTCGTCGATGACGCCGAGCATGCCGACCACGGGCGTCGGGTGGATGTTGCGGCCATCGGCCCGGTGGTGGAAGCCCACGGTGCCGCCGGTCACCGGGGTGCCCAGGGCGAGGCAGCCGTCGACCAGGCCCATGACCGACTCCTGGAGCTGCCACATGACGTCGGGGTCCCGGGGCGATCCGACGTTCAGGCCGTCGGTGACCGCCACCGGCTGGGCGCCCGTGGTGGCCACATTGCGGTAGCCCTCCCCCAGCGCCAGCTGCGCACCCAGATAGGGGTTGAGCAGGCAGAACCGGGGGTTGTTGTCGGTGGACAGGGCGATGCCCAGCCCGGACGCCTCGTCGAGGCGCACCATCCCGGCGTCCTCCGGCTGGGCGAGCACCGTGTCGCCGCGCGCGTGACGGTCGTACTGGTCGGTGATCCAGCCGCGGTCGCACAGGTTGGGCGAGCCGACCAGGCGCAGCACCTGCTCCCTCAGTTCTTCGCCTGACGCCGCGCGCGGCAGGTCCTCGGCCCGGTCGGCGTTGAGCGCGTCGATCCAGTGCGGCCGGGCCAGCGGCAGTTCGTCCACCGGGCAGTCCCCGGTGACCGTGCGGGGGTCGACGTCCACGACCCGCCGGCCGTGGTGGTCGATGTGCAGGCGGTCGCCGGGGATGACCTCGCCGATGTCGGTCGCCGGAACGCCCCATCGGGCGCAGACCGCCGAGAAGGCGTCGAGGTCCGCGGGCCGGACGATCGCCACCATCCGCTCCGGGCTCGCGTTCGTGAGGACCTCCTCGGGCGACAGCGCGGGGTCGCGCAGGGCGACCTTGTCGAGGTCGATGTGCAGGCCGCCGTCACCGGCAGAGGCCATCTCGGAAGTGGCGCATGCGAGGCCGGCGGCGCCCAGGCCCTGGAGCGCGACGACCAGTCCGGACGCGACCAGTTCGAGCGTGCACTCGACCAGCAGCCTCCCGAGGGGAGTGTCGGCGGTGCCGTCGCCCCCGGTGGCGGCGCCGTACAGGACCACGCGGTTGCCGGCGCCGGTGGCCCGGTTGGTCTGCACGTCCTCGGGGCGCAGGACGCCCACGCACACGGCGTTGACGAGCGGGCTGCCGAGGTGGACCTCGTCGAAGACCGTCTCGCCGCCGATCGTCGGCACGCCCAGTCCGTTGCCCTGGCCTCCGACCCCCGCCACCATGCCGGGCAGCACCCGGGCCGTGTCCGGGGCGTCCAGCGGGCCGAGGCGCAGCGCGTCGAGGAGGGCGATCGGGCGGGCCCCGAGGGCGAGGGTGTCGCGGACGATGCAACCGACCCCGGTGGCCGCGCCCTGGTGGGGATCGGCGAGGGACGGGTGGTGGGACCCGATCGTGAGCGTGACCGCGAGGCCGCCACCGATGTCGACGACGCCGGCCCGGTGGCGGGTCCCGACCAGTACCGGGCCGCGCGGGGTGTCGGTGCCGAGCGCGGCGAACCGGCGCAGGTGCACCTTCGAGGACTTGTCCGAGCAGTGCTCCGACCACAGGACCGCGTACAGGGCCAACTCGCAGCCGGTCGGGCGACGGCCGAGGACCTCGCGGATCCTCGCGTACTCGCCCTCCCGCAGTCCGAGGGCCGCCCAAGGCTGCGCGCTGTCGGGGGTGGCAAGTGCGTTCTCAACCGTGTCGACCACGGCGCCAATCTACCGTGCGGGCGTGTCGCCCGCGCCGGGGCCCCGACGTCGCGGCGACGCCGGGGCCCTCCCCGCGCGAGGGTCGGGGGCGGTAGGGTGGCGATGTCAGCGGCGGACGCACCGCCGCCCGGCCTCGATGGGGGGTTTTCGGTGTCTGACAAGCACATCCACCTGGCTGTCCACGCCGGGCAGTCGGTGATCAGGCTGATCGCACAGCGAGGTGACGACGTGTGGGGTGCGTCCCTGCGCGGCGTCGAGACCGACAAGCCGCTGCCCCCGCAGTGGGCCCGCGCCATCCACGAGTTCCTGGCCCAGCACCCCGACCTCGACGTGCACACGATCACGCTCGGTGCGAGCGGGCTGGGCCGCGACACCGCCCACGACCTGCTGCCCCTGGTCGCCGGCACCACGGTGCGCCGCATCGTGCTGGCCCACGACTCGGTGACCAACTACCTGGGCTCGATCGGTGATGGCGAGGGGTGCGTGATCGCCGCGAACACCGGGACCGTCTGTCTCGCCGTCGGGCCGCGCGACACCGCGCGCGTGGACGGGTGGGGGCACCTGCTGGGCGATGCCGGTTCCCTGTACTGGATCGGCCGCTCCGCCCTGGAGGCTGCCCTGCGCGGCCACGACGGCCGGCGGCAGATGACGGCGCTGACCCGCGCGATGCGCGACGAGTTCCCCGACCTCGAGCTGGCCTACCTCGACCTGCAGTCCGCACCCGACAGGGTCGCCCGCATCGCGTCATTCGCCGACGTGGTGATGGACCTGGCTGCTTCTGACTGGGTGTCCGCCAACATCCTCGACAAGGCCGCGGCCCACCTGTCCGAGGCCGTGCAGGCCGCGATCCGCCGCGTGCACCTGTCCGGGCCCCAGCCACCCCGGGTGGCGGCCGTCGGCAAGGTGTTCCACAACGACACCGTGCTGCGCCGCTTCACCGACTTCCTCACCCTCCAGTGGCCGACGTTCGCGCTGACCGAGGCACGGGGTGGCCCGGTCGAGGGTGCGGCGATGCTCGCCGACCTCGACCAGTCCCACCCGCTGTACGGCGCGGTGTCGGCGGCCGAGCGCTGAGCTACGCCGCCAGGGCGGAGTCGACCCACGCGTCCAGCCAGCGGGCCGAGGCGGGCCGGAAGGCGTAGACGCACGCCAGGCGCAGCCGGGCCGACCTCCGGTGGACGGCGAGCCGGCCCGGGCTCGCACCCACGGCGTCCGCCACCGCGTCGAGCAGCACCGCCACCGAGCGGGCGACCCCGACCGGCAGCACCCCCTGCAGCACGCGCAGGTCGACGTGCACGGCGAGGTTGGCGAGGTCGAGCGCGGGCTCGCCGTACGCGGCGGTGTCCAGGTCCAGCAGGCCGACCCGTCCCGCGACGGGGTCCCACAGCACCTGCTTGTCGTGCAGGTCGCGGTGCAGCAGGCCCACCGCGTCCGGACGCCCCGCGGTCAGGTCGGCGGCCACCCGCTCCCCCGCCACGCGCAGGGCCCCCCGGTGACCGGGGAGGGCGTCGAAGCGGTCGAGGTGGTCCAGCCAGCCCGTCAGGGTCGCCGCCTCGCGGGCCGCGTCGTGCACC
>DUOQ01000158.1 GCA_012838755.1 Propionibacterium sp.
CGGCCCATGATCAGGGCGGCCAGGGCGATGAAGCCGTTGCCGACCGTGATGTCCTTGTTGAAGGCACCGGTGGAACCGATCGTGAAGAACGCACCGCCCAGCCCGGCGAACAGGCCACCGAGCAGCACGGCCTGCCACCGCACCGCGCGCACCGAGATGCCCACCGTGTCGGCCGCCTCGGGATGCTCACCGACCGACCGGACGCGCAGGCCCCAGCGGGTGCGGTAGAGCAGGAACGTCACGACGAACACCGACAGGATCGCCAGGTAGACCAGGATCGTCTGGTTGAACAGCACCGGGCCGAGCAACGGGATCGCCGACAGCCCGGGGATCGGGATGGCGCGCATGATCGGGGCGTTGTTCAGCGTCGACGAGTTCGGCTGCACCAGCTGGTCGAAGATGAAGCCGGTGAGGCCGGAGGCGAACAGGTTCAGCACGACGCCCAGGACGACCTGGTCGACGATGTAGCGGATCGCGAACACGGCCAGCATGGCGGCCATCAGGACGCCGGCGATCACCGCGGCGACGAGGGCCATCGGGATCGACTTCGTGACCGAGCCGACGGTGGCGGCCGTGAACGCGGCGACGAGGAACTGTCCTTCGATGGCCACGTTGACCACACCGGAGTTCTCGCACAGGACACCGCCCAGGGAGCCCAGCACCAGCGGCGTGGCCAGGGCGATGGTGCCGGCGAGCTGGTTGCTGACCTGGAACGGCAGGCTGGAGCCCGACACCGCCCAGGTCACCAGCCCGACCATCACGGCGATGCCGGCCACGGTGGCCGCGCCGGTGCGCAGGCGGGGGTTGAGGCGTCCGGTGAGGAAGCCCACGCCCGCCGCGATCGTGGCGATGGCGGACAGCAGGACCGTGATCATGCCGGGGACCGTGAACGAGGGCAGCTCGACGGCATCGAAGTACCCCGACAGGGCGAACTGGGCGTCCCCCCGCGTCTGGAAGGCGAGCCCCAGGAGCACGAGCCCCATGGCGGTCATCAGGCCCCCGGAGGACAGGCGCGCCCGCCGGGCCTCACGGGACTCGGTGTGGTCGAGGCGAATGACCTCGTCGGGGGCGATGGTCGCGGTGCTCATGCCTGACCTCCGGCGGGGACGGCGCGACGTTCGCGCAGGAACGGGATGATGGTGCGGACGAGGCCGGGTGCCGCGACGAAGAGCACGATCAGGGCCTGGAGGACCATGGACAGCGTGAGCGGCGTGCCGGCGATGCTCTGCATCGACAGGCCCCCGGCGTGCAGACCCCCGAACAGCAGGCCGGCGAACACGATGCCCAGCGGGCGCGACCGCCCGAGCAGGGCCACCGTGATCGCGTCGAAGCCCACGGTGCCGACCAGGCCCTGCGAGAGCGGGGTGGGGACGCCGTTGGCGCCCGGCCCGATCGCATACTGGACGCCGGCCAGGCCCGCGAGGAGGCCCGACAGGGTCATGGTGATGATCGTCATCCGGGCGACGTCCATGCCCGCCGTCCCGGCGGCGTGCGGGTTCGCGCCGACCGCACGGATCTGGAACCCGATCGTGGACCGGTCGATGACCCACCAAGTGAGGAAGGCCGCCAGCAGGGCGACCAGGAAGCCCACGTGCAGCTGGCCGTAGATGGTCGGGAAGGCCGAAGTTCCGTGCACCGGCGGCGAGATCGGGTCGGTTCGCCCGGGGCGCTGGAAGGCGTTCGTGGTCAGCAGCCACGCGAGCGTGCCGATCGCGATGTAGTTGAACATGATGGTCACGATGACCTCGTGGGCGCCGGTCTTGGCCTTGAGCCACCCGACGATGCCACCCCACAACGAGCCGCCGACAACGCCGGCGAGCATCGCGACCAGGATGTGGATGACCGGGGGGAGCTGCAGGGCGAAGCCCACCCACGCGGCGAGGATCGCTGCCATGATGGCCTGGCCCTGGGCACCGATGTTGAACAGGCCGGCGCGGAAGCCCAGGCCCACACCCAGGCCGGCACAGATGAGCGGCGCGGCCTCACGCGTGGTGGCGGCCAGGGCGGCCGGCGAGCCGACCGCACCGATGGCCATGGCGGCGTAGGCGGAGGACACCTTCTCCCACGACGCACCCAGCGGCAGGGCGGGGGCGCTGAACAGGTAGGCGTACAGGCTGATCACGTCGGGGTCGCTGACGATCATCAGGATCGCGCCGGCGATGAGCGCCAGGATGATGGCGGCCACCGTGATCGTGAGGGCGCGCCACTGGATGCGGCCGCCGAGGCGACGCCTGGTCGGCGTTGGCGCCGGCGTGGTGAGCTCGGTCATCGGTCCCCCTCCTGGGCCGCGCCGCGCGGCCCGGCCTCGTCGGCCTCGTGCACCTGTTCCACCATCGGGGTGGGCTGCTCGGCGGCCGAGCGCAGCGCCTCCTCGTGCGAGGCGCCGGCCATCATCAGGCCCATCACGTCGCGGGGCGTGTCGGGGCCGACGATGCCGACGACCTTGCCGCGGTACATGACGAGTACCCGGTCAGCGAGGGCCTCCACCTCATCGAGTTCCGTGGAGACCAGCAGCACAGCGGTCCCCTTGTCCCGTTCGGCGACGATCCGGCGGTGCAGGAACTCGATCGCCCCCACGTCGACACCACGCGTCGGCTGGCTGGCCACGAGCAGGGACAGGTCGCGCGACAGCTCGCGGGCCAGGATCACCTTCTGCTTGTTGCCGCCCGACAGCGCGGACATGGGGTCGGAGACCGACTGCGCACGGATGTCGAACTCGTCCTTGAGGCCCTCGGCGTTGCTGGTGATGGCCCCGAGGTCGAGGGCGACACCCTTGCTGAAGGGCTCCTGGTGGAACCGGTTCAGCACCAGGTTCTCGGCCACGGAGAACGTCGACACGAAGCCGTCGTCCTCCCGGTCCTCCGGGACGAACCCCATCCCCGCCGCGATGGTGGCGGCCGGCTTGGCCCGGGTGATGTCGGCGCCGTCCAGCGTGATCGTGCCCGACAGCGGCGGGACGTTGCCCAGCAGGGTCTCGGCCAGCTCGGACTGCCCGTTGCCCTGGACGCCCGCGACGCAGAGCACCTCGCCCCCGCGGACGTCGAAGGTCACCCCGTCGACGACGATGCCACCAGCGGCGTTGGCCACCTTCAGGTCGCGCACCTGGAGCCGGACGTCGCGCTCGGTCGGTGCGTCCTTCTCGATGCGCAGGTCGACCGCACGGCCGACCATCATCTCGGCCAGGTCGGCCTCGGAGGTCCCGGGCTCGGCGTGGCCGACGATCTTGCCGCGACGCATGACCGTGATCCGGTCGGCGATCGCGCGGACCTCCCGGAGCTTGTGGGTGATGAACACGATCGCCTTGCCCTCGTCGCGCAGCGCCTGCATGACGCCCATCAGCTCATCGATCTCCTGCGGGGTCAGCACGGCGGTCGGCTCGTCGAAGATCAGGTACTTCGCGTCGTAGGCCAGCGCCTTGAGGATCTCGACGCGTTGCTGGACGCCGACCGGCAGTTCCTCGACCACGGCATCGGGGTCGACCGGCATCCGGTAGCGGGCCGACAGGTCGCGCACCTTCTGGCGGGCGGCACCCTTGTCGAGGACGAACCCGCCCTCGCGGCCCAGCATCATGTTCTCGGCGACGGTGAACACCTCGACCAGCATGAAGTGCTGGTGCACCATGCCGATCCGGGCTGCCATGGCCTGCTTCGGGTTGGTGAAGTGCTGGGGCCGGCCGTCGATGAGGATCTCGCCGCCGTCGGGCTGGTAGAGCCCGTACAGCACGTTCATCAGGGTGGACTTGCCGGCGCCGTTCTCGCCCAGGAGGCAGTGGATCTCACCGGGCACGACATCGAGGTCGACTCCGTCATTGGCGGTGAAGGTGCCGAAACGTTTCGTGATGCCGCGTAGCCGCAGGCCCGCCGTGTCGTCGTTGGTCACGCAGGAATCCTTCCATGAGGTCCGCATTTGCACGAGGGGACGCGCGAGGGGAGGCCGTGACGGCC
>DUOQ01000159.1 GCA_012838755.1 Propionibacterium sp.
CGGACGCGGTGCGCCGGCGGGCTTGGGTGCGGCGGTCGGCTTCGCAGCCGGGGCGGCCGACTTCTTCGCCGGGGCGGGTGCCTCGGGGGCCGACTCGCTCGCCTTGAGCTTCTCGGTCAACCGACGGACCACCGGCGGCTCGATCGTGGATGATGCGGACCGGACGTATTCGCCCATGTCCTGGAGTTTCTTGAGGACGTCCTTGCTCTCGAGCCCATGCTCTTTCGCAAATTCGTAGACGCGGACCTTGGCCACTACTCTCCTTCAGGCCCGCGAACCAGCAGGCCAGTTAGTCGTTGTTGCTCATTTCTGGGTACTCATCGAGTGGTCATGAGCGTTAGCCCACCTTCTGGTTGTGTTCGCGCACAGCACGCGAAGCGCATCGGCCAGTCTAGTGGAGGGACCCCTGATTTGCCCAAGTGGGGGCCAGCGCGTCCACCTCGACGACCACGGCGGCCAACTGGGCCGGGTCGCCGGAGTCCGACCTGAGGGCCCGCGGGATCGCCCGCCGCTTGAGCGCCTGGGCACCGCAACCGGGGTGCAGCCAGGCGCCACGACCGGGGGCCGTCCGACCCACCTCGAAGCCGGACGCCGTGCGCGCGACGCGCACGAGTTCGGACTGCTCACCGGTCGCTCGACAGCCCACGCACATCCTGATTGGCACCCGCCAAGGGTACCCGGGGAGGATGGGCACCAGAGCGCCTCCGAGAGCAAGATTCTCGATGTCAACAATCTCGATGTTGAGATTCTTCCGGGGATGCCCTACCTTTTAGCCAGCGGGGCCAAGGAGGGCCCCACGGCCGCCGTGAGGAGCGCGCTGCATGACGCCACAACGTGATCAGTCCCCCGACAAGACCTGGGAGGACGAGACCGAGTTCCACCTCCCCGAGGACCACTGGCCGCTGCCAGAGCTGGTCCACACCGAGAAGCCGCACGCGGCGCCGAGCAATGAGTCCTTCGTCGCGGTGTCCAAGACTGAGGAGTACCAGAACCTCCGCTCGACCTTCCGGAAGTTCGCCTTCCCGATGACGGTCGCCGGCCTGGTGTCCTACTTCACCTTCGTGCTGCTGTCGATCTACGCCGTCGACTTCATGGCGACGCCCCTGTTCGGTTCGCTCAGCGTCGGCATGACGATCGGCCTGCTGCAGTTCGCCGTCGTCTACGCCTGGACGTTCATCTACGTCAACTTCGCCAACAAGCGCCTCGACCCCGTCAGCGGTGCCCTCAGGAACAAGCTCGAGAAGGGGGCCCAGGCATGACGCTCATGGAAACCACCCAATACGGCAACCCGATGATCAACATCGGTGTGTTCGCCATCTTCGTCGTGATGACCATGGCGATTGTGATCGCCGTCACCCGGCAGAAGTCGAAGGCGACGGACTTCTACACCGGCGGCGCCGCCTTCTCGGGCCGTCAGAACGGCCTGGCCATCACGGGCGACTACCTGTCGGCCGCCGCGTTCCTCGGCGTGACCGGCGCCATCGCCCTGTACGGCTACGACGGCCTGCTCTACTCCGTCGGCTTCTTCGTCGCCTGGATCGTGGCCCTGTTCCTCGTGGCCGAGCCCCTGCGCAACACGGGCAAGTACACGATGGCCGACGTGCTCAGCTTCCGGATGAACCAGAAGCCCGTGCGCACCGCCGCCGCCACCTCGACGCTCGTGATCTCGTTCGTGTACCTGCTGGCCCAGATGGCCGGCGCCGGCGGCCTGGTCGCCCTGTTGCTGGGCGTGTCCGACCGCAACATGCAGTCGCTCGTCATCGGGCTGGTCGGCCTGCTGATGGTCGCCTACGTGCTCATCGGCGGCATGAAGGGCACCACGTGGGTGCAGATGATCAAGGCCGTGCTGCTCGTCAGCGGCGCCGCGGTCATGGCGTTCCTGGTGCTGCTCGGTGACGGCTTCAACCTGTCGGCGCTGATGTCGCAGGCGCAGACCGCCGCCCTCGACCCGGCCTACGGCAACGGCAAGGACCTCCTCGTCCC
>DUOQ01000160.1 GCA_012838755.1 Propionibacterium sp.
CGGCGCGAGTCGGCGGCCGCCGAGGCCGCCATCGCCACCCTGGTCGACGAGCAGCGGCCGCGCGCCGTCATCGCCGTGGGCCCCGAGGCCCGGTTGCTGCGCGCGGTCCTCGAACCGGTGTGCCCCGTCCCGCTCGTCGCGTGGCCGAACCTGGGCCTGCCCGGCTGGGTGGGCCCGCTGGACCTGGTCGTCGTGCTCGGCGGCGGGCCCTCGGCGGCGACCTGCGCCCACGAGGCCCTGCGCCGGGGCTCCCGCCTCCTGGTCACCGCCCCCGAGGACTCCTCGCTGGCCCGCCAGTCCGCCTCGCGCGCGACCACGCTGCTGCCCGTGTCGACCACCGACCCGATGCCCGCCGCAATCGTCGCCATGGCCGCCCTCCACGAGATGGGGCTCGGCGCCCCGGTGTCACCGGCCGCCGTCGCCGATGCGCTGGACGCCGTGGCCCTCGCCTCGGGCCACGGGGTCGACCTCGCCTCCAACCCGGCCAAGACGTTCGCGATCGAACTGGCCGACGCCCAACCCGTCATCTGGGGCGGGTCGGTCCTCGCCGCGCGCGCCTCGCGGCGCATCGCCGAGGCCGTGCGCACGGCGTCCGGCCGGGTGGCCCTGGCCGCCGACGCGGGGGAGCTGCTGCCGATCCTGGCCGGGGTGCGCCCCCGCGACCCCTTCGCCGACCCGTTCGAGGCCGCCGAGGAGGCCCGGCCGACCCTCGTCGTCGTCGACGACGGCCTGGGGGACGCCGAGAACGACGAGCAGCGCGAGGCCCTGGAGGGCAACGCGCGGACCATGGACGTCCGGGTCACCGAGCTCGCCCACACCACCGGCTCGACCATGGAGCGCTACGCGACCGTGCTGGCCAAGGGCCTGTTCGCGGCCGCGTACCTGCAGATCGGGCTCGGCCGTGAGTACCGCCGCTAGGAGGTTGCGATGAAGGTCCTGGTCCTGAACGGGGTGAACCTCGGGCGCCTGGGGCAGCGCCAGCCCGAGGTCTACGGCGCCACGACGCACGCCCAGTTGGCCGAGCACCTCGTGGGGACCGGCCGGGGGCTGGGGCTCGACGTCGAGGTGCGCCAGACCGACAGCGAGGCCGAGATGGTCGGCTGGCTGCACGAGGCGGCATCCTCGGGCGCGGCCGTGGTGATCAACCCGGGCGCGTGGTCGCACTACTCGTACGCGATCGCCGACGCGGTCGTGCAGGTCGAGACGGTGGTCGAGGTGCACATCTCCAACGTGCACGCGCGCGAGGAGTGGCGCCACCGCCTGATCATCTCCCCGTACGTCATCGGCACCATCATGGGCCTGGGGCTGGGCGGCTACGACCTGGCGCTGGCCCACCTCGCCTCGCTGCGGTGATCCTCGCCGAGGCCGACTGGCGCCCGCTCGCCGACGCGCACGCACACGCGGTCGACGCGCTCGCCGCCGGCCACCTGGCGCGGCGCCGGCGCGGGGAGAAGCACCCGGTCGAGGACTTCCTCTGGACGTACTACTCCCACCGGCCCGGGCAGTTGCGCCGCTGGCACCCGGGGCCGGGCGTCGTGCTCGAGGGGGCGTCCGACCACGCCGGCTGGCGGTACTACCGGCCCTCGACCGGCCCCGGGGCCGGTGCGGGCGGTGCCGAGGTCGACCTCGCCGCCTACCGGGCCGAGCGCGGCGACACGGTGGCGTTCGTCCGCCGCCTGGTCGCGGCGACGTCCGACCGTCCGGCGCAGTGGTCGTGCTTCGGGCTGCACGAGTGGGCGATGGTCTACCGCACCACCCCCGAGCAGGTGCGGCACGTCGGCTGGCCGCTGCGGCTGGGGCACGCCGCCACCGACGCGGTCGTGGAGTCCCACCAGCTGCGGTGCACGCACTTCGACGCGTTCCGTTTCTTCACCCCCGACGCCGTGGGGCGCAACTCGCTCGCCCCCACCCGCGCGACCCAGGTGGCGCTCGAGCAGCCCGGCTGCCTGCACGCGACCATGGACCTGTACAAGTGGGCCCACAAGCTCACACCCGGCATCCCGACGTCGCTGGTCATGGACGCCCTCGCCCTGGCCCGGGAGGCCCGGGCCCTCGACATGCGGGCGGCCCCCTACGACCTGGCGCCGCTCGGCGTGGAGCCGATCCGGATCGAGACTCCCGAGGGCAAGGCGTCCTACGTCGCCGAGCAGCGGCGCATCGCCGAGCGCGGCGACCGGCTCCGGGGGCGCCTGGTCGCCGCCTGCGACGCGCTCCTGGACGGGGACGCGGGGCGTCAGCTCCGCTGGACCGGGGTGGCCGGCGGGTCGGAGAACAGCAGCCAGACGTAGCCGAACGGCGGCAGCTCGAGCTGGTACTGGTCGACGATCACCTCGGGCGCCTCGCCGATACTGCCCGACAGGACGCTCGGGGTGCGGCCGACCAGGCCCTCCAACTGGACGTCGACCAGTTGCGGCCACTCGGTGAGGTTGTTGAACGACAGCACGCGGGTGGACCCCTGCGCCCGCTCGAACGCGAACACCTCGTTGGTGGACTCCAACTCCCGGAAGGACCCCAGCCCGAAGACCTCGTGGGCCCGGCGGACCTGCAGGGTGTGGCGCAGCCAGTTGAGCAGCGAGTCGGGGTCGGCCTGCTGGTCGGCGACGTTCACGTGCTCGATGCCGTACGGCGGAGCGCAGGGGATCGGCTTGGGGAACAGGTACGGGTTCGCCTCGGAGAAGCCGCCGCCCGGGCCCTCCGACGTCCACTGCATGGGCGTGCGGACGCCGTCGCGGTCGGGCAGCCAGATGTTGTCGCCCATGCCGATTTCGTCGCCGTAGTAGAGCACCGGCGAGCCGGGCAGCGACAGCAGCATCGAGTGCAGCAGCTTGATCTGGCGGATGTCGTTGTCGACCAACGGCGCCAGCCGGCGGCGGATGCCGAGGTTGAGCCGCATCTTCGACACCGGGGCGTACTGGGCCCACAGGTAGTCGCGCTCCTCCTCGGTGACCATCTCGAGGGTGAGCTCGTCGTGGTTGCGCAGGAAGGTCGCCCACTGGCAGTTCTCGGGCAGCTCGGGGGTGTCGGCCAGGATCTGGCTGATCGAGGCGCGCGAGCCCTGCCTCAGCGCCATGAACATCCGCGGCATCACCGGGAAGTGGAACGCCATGTGGCACTCGTCGCCGTCGCCGAAGTACTCCACGGCCTCGTTGGGCCACTGGTTTGCCTCGGCGAGCAGCATGCGGCCGGGGTACTCCTCGTCCACCATCTGCCGGATGCGCTTGAGTATGGCGTGCGTGCCCGGCAGGTTCTCGCAGTTGGTGCCCTCCTCCTCGACGAGGTAGGGCACGGCGTCGAGGCGGAACCCGTCCAGGCCCAGGTCGAGCCAGAACCGCAGCGCGTTGAGGATCTCCTCCAGCACCTGCGGGTTGTCGTAGTTCAGGTCGGGCTGGTGGTGGTAGAAGCGGTGCCAGTAGAACTGCTTGCGGACCGGGTCGAACGTCCAGTTCGACTCCTCGGAGTCGACGAAGATGATCCGGGCGTCCGCGTAGGCGGTGTCGTCGTCGCGCCACACGTAGTAGTCGCCGTGGGGGCCCTCCGGGTCCTCGCGCGACGAGATGAACCACGGGTGGTCGGAGGAGGTGTGGTTGACCACGAAGTCGGAGATCACGCGGATGCCGCGGGCGTGCGCCTCCTGGAGGAGCACCTTCATGCCCTGGTGGGTGCCGAGCTGCACCTGGATGCCGGTGAGGAAGTCGACGTCGTAGCCGCCGTCGCGCTCGGGCGACGGGAAGAACGGGGGGATCCAGATGCAGTCGACGCCGAGCCAGGCCAGGTAGTCGAGCTTCTCGACCAGGCCGTTCAGGTCGCCCACGCCCGTGCCGGTGCTGTCACGGAACGCGCGCACCCACACCTCGTAGAAGACGGCCTTCTTGAACCACTGCGGGTCGTCGGTCAGTGACCGGCCCGGCAGGGGCGCCATCTCGACGGCGTCGTCGGCCGGCGTGGCCGCCGTCGGTGCTGACGCGGGCGCGGGCGCAGCCGCGGGCACGGACGCAGGTGCTTGGGTCATTTCGAACTCCCCCCGGATGTTCGCGGGGCTGGTCCCGCGCCGTTCACCCTAACCGGTACCCTTGCCCCTCGTGGACTACAAGGTTGCTGACCTGGATCTGGCCGATTTCGGCCGCAAGGAGATCTCCCTCGCCGAGCACGAGATGCCCGGCCTGATGGCGATGCGCGAGCGCTACGGCGACTCGAAGCCGCTGGCGGGCGCGCGGATCGCGGGGAGCCTGCACATGACGGTGCAGACGGCGGTGCTGATCGAGACGCTCGTCGAGCTGGGCGCCGACGTGCGGTGGGCGTCGTGCAACATCTTCTCGACCCAGGACCACGCGGCCGCCGCGATCGTGGTGGGCCGCGACGGGACGCCGGAGGACCCCCGCGGCGTCCCGGTGTTCGCCTGGAAGGGCGAGACGCTCGAGGAGTACTGGTGGTGCACCGAGCAAATCCTGTCCTGGCCCGGCGGCCAGCACCCGAACATGATCCTCGACGACGGCGGGGACGCGACCCTCTACGTCCACAAGGGCGTCGAGTACACCAAGGCGGGGGTGGTGCCCGAGCCCGCGGCGTCCGACTCGGCCGAGTGGAAGGTCATCCTGGCCACCCTGCGCGCCTCCTCCCTGGACTTCGTCGCGCTGGCCAACAGCATCCGCGGCGTGACCGAGGAGACGACCACGGGCGTCCACCGCCTCTACGAGATGGCCACCAGCCAGGCGCTGCTGTTCCCGGCGATCAACGTCAACGACTCGGTGACCAAGAGCAAGTTCGACAACAAGTACGGCTGCCGCCACTCGCTGATCGACGGCATCAACCGGGCGACCGACGTGCTGATCGGCGGCAAGGTCGCCGTGGTCTGCGGCTACGGCGACGTCGGCAAGGGGTGTGCCGAGAGCCTGGCCGGCCAGGGTGCCCGCGTGGTCGTCACCGAGATCGACCCGATCTGCGCGCTGCAGGCCTCGATGGACGGCTACCAGGTCGCCACGCTGGAGGACGTCGTCGGCGTCGCCGACATCGTCGTGACCGCGACGGGCAACCGCGACGTCGTGACCGCCGCGCACATGGCGGCCATGAAGCACAACGCGATCGTCGGCAACATCGGGCACTTCGACAACGAGATCGACATGGCCGGGCTGGAGGCCACCGAGGGCATCGAGCGACAGAACATCAAGCCGCAGGTCGACCGCTGGTTCTTCCCCGACGGGCACGGCGTGATCATCCTGAGCGAGGGCCGCCTGCTCAACCTCGGCAACGCCACCGGCCACCCGAGCTTCGTGATGAGCAACAGCTTCACCAACCAGGTGCTGGCCCAGATCGAGTTGTTCACCAAGCCCGAGGAGTACCCGACCGGCGTCTACGTGCTTCCCAAGCACCTCGACGAGGAGGTCGCGCGCCTCCACCTCGACGCGCTCGGGGTGCGGCTGACCACGCTGACCGACACGCAGGCCGACTACCTGGGCATCCCGGTCGAGGGCCCGTACAAGGCCGAGAACTACCGCTACTGACTACGCGAGATCGAGCACGTACGCGTTGCCCTCGGGCCGGAATCCCACCAGTTCGAGGTAGCCGCGGTGCACCGCGGTGTGCGCGTGCGCGATCAGCCGGGTGAAGCCGGCGTCGGTGAACGTCGTGCGGCCCGGGCCGAACAGCCACTTGGCGGTCACGCTGTCGCGGTAGGCAGGGGTCACGTAGTCGAGCTTGATCAGCAGCTCGCGGCCCGCGGGTTCACCGACCAGGACGCCGGCCGGCAGGCCCTCGCGGCTCACGAGCCGGACGAACGTGTCGAGCGGGGACGGGTGGTAGGCGGGCTGGCTGGTGGCGATGTCGTCGGCGTTGGCCCCCAGGTAGTCCTGCAGGAACGGTGACTCGGGGCGCATGGGCACCGCGGTGATGGTGGACGCGCTGCCCAGTTCCTTGCGCAGGTGCACGATGTTCGCCACGGCCACGACCGTGTTGGTGATGACCACCGGCCAGGCGCCGATCAGGATGGCGTAGACGACGAAGATGACCGACCCGACCAGGGACACCCAGCGCAGCTTGACCAGCGACTTCATCATGAAGGACGCCGCGACGAGCGCGGAGGCGACGTACCCGACGACCTCGACCCAGTTCATCCGCGGGGCACCTCGAAGGCCTGGAGGCGGCACGCCCCCTCGTCGACACCGGACCAGTCATCGTCGTGGGTGAGCACGGCGATCGCCGAGGTGGGGAACTTCGCCTCGATGTCGTCCATCAGCGGCGACGGTGCCGCCAGCGTCCCGATGAGGTGGCTCAGCGTCGGCTCGTGACCGATGACGAAGACGGTGTGCGCGGCGTCCGGGAGGGACCGCACGACCTCGACCACCTCCGGCGTCCAGGCGTGGTAGAGCGCATCGGTGGTGCGGACGTCGTCACAGCTGACGCCGCCCATCTGCAGGCACTGCCACGTCTGCTGGGCGCGCGTCGCCGGGGAGACGAGCACCACGTCGACGCCCAGGGGGGCCAACTGCTGACCGGCGACCACGGCGTCGCGGGTCCCCCGCGGGGACAGCGGCCTCCTGAGGTCGGGGTCGTTGGTCTTCCAGGAGCTCTTGCCGTGGCGGACCACCACGATCGTGCGGGGGCGGGTCATGCGTCGTCGCCGCCCTGGTCGCCGTCACCGCCCTCGTTGCGGAACGTCTCCCAGATCTCCTTGCACTCGGGGCAGACCGGGAAGCGGTCGGGGTTGCGGCTCGGCACCCACACCTTCCCGCACAGGGCGACGACGGGCGTCCCCATCACCATGGCCTCGGTGAGCTTGTTCTTCGGCACGTAGTGGCTGAAGCGCTCGTGGTCGCCCTCGTCGAGCCGCAGTTCGGTGCGTTCGTCAACGACCGTCTGGGCACCGGGTGCGGGTGTCAGCTGAGTCATGCGTTTCATAGTAGGCCGGAAGGGTGGTGGAATGGTTGATCGTGTCCTCACCAACCTCGCGCCGAGCGCTCACCATCGGCCTCCTGACGTGTGTGACCGCCGTGGCCTTCGAGGGCATGGCGGTCGTCACCGCCATGCCGGCGGCCGCCGCCGACCTCGGGGACCTGCACCTCTACGCCTGGGCGTTCACCGCCATGATGATCGCGCAGCTGATCGCCATCGTCGTGGCCGGCCGGGTCAGCGACGTCCTGGGGCCGGTGAGGCCCCTGCTCATCGGGTTGGTGGTCTTCGCGCTGGGCATCGTCGTGGCGGCGCTCGCGCCGACCATGCTGGTGCTGCTGGTGGGCCGTTTCATCCAGGGGCTGGGCGGGGGCGCGGTCTACCTGACGCTCATGGTGGTCACCGCGATCGCCTACGACCCCGCCGAGCGGGCGCGCATCATGACCTGGTACTCGGCCTGCTGGATGCTCCCGTCGTTCATCGGCCCCGTGGTGGCCGCCTGGTTGAGCAAGACCCTGTCGTGGCACTGGGTGTTCTGGTCGGTCCTGCCGTTCGTGGTGCTGGGGCTGGCCCTGATGGCGCCCGGCCTGGCCCACCTCGCGCAGCGTGCCCAGCCGGACGCCGCGGGTGCGGCCGCGCCGGTGCCCACCCACGCCGCGGTGGCCGTGGCGCTCGGGATCGCCCTGGTCCAGGTGGCCGGCCAGCGGCTCGAGCCCCTCTCGCTGCTGTGGCTCGCGCTCGGCGTGGTGCTGCTGGGGGTCTGGTTCCGGCGCCTGATGCCTCGGGGGTGGGGCCCCGCGCCGGGGCAGGCGCTGCCCACCTCCCAAGCCGGGCTGCCGTCGGTGGTGAACACCCGCCTGCTCGTGTCGGGGGCCTTCTTCGGTGCCCAGTCGTTCCTGCCGCTCATGCTCACCACGCGGGGGGTCGCGCTCGAGGTGGCCGGGCTCGTCATCACGCTGGGCTCGGTCGGGTGGATGGGCGGGTCCTGGCTGCAGGCGCGCCGGTGGCTGCGCGTGTCCCGAGACCAGATCATCGTCGCCGGGGCTGCCTGCGTGGCCGCCGGGATCGGACTGCTGGCCGTTGCCGGGTGGCTCGGGGGCACGGGCCTGGTCCTGTCGGGGCTGGGCAGCGTGCTGGCCGGGCTGGGGATGGGGCTGCAGAGCTCCTCGACGGCGCTGGCCACGATGCAGCTCTCGCCCGAGGCCGAGATCGGTCGCAACACCAGCTCGCTGCAGGTGGGGGAGACCACGGGCAACGCCCTGTTCGCCGGGGCCGCGGGCACGATCTTCGCCGCCCTGAACCCCGTCGCGGCCGGCCATGTCACCTTCGGCTGGGTGATGACGGCGGTCGCGCTCGTCGCGGGGGCCGGGGTGCTCACCGCGCGCGCGATCGGTCACGTGGCCAACCACTCCCTGCGGGAGGCGTGAGGGCCCGGGAACACCGGACCCATCTTTACCAATTTGTGTCTCCATGAAGCATCTCGGGAGCTAGAATCTCGATACCGAGCATTCTCGAGGTGAGAGCCGGGAATGATGGGAGCGACGCGATGGACGAGGTGGACCGAATCCTGGAAGCCTGGGCGCGGGAGACCCCCGACCTCGACGTGAGCCCCCTGCGCGTCCTCTCGCGGGTGAGCCGCCTGTCGCGCCACCTCGACCTCGAGCGCCGCGACGCGTTCGCCAGCCACCACCTCGACACCTGGGAGTTCGACGTCCTGGCCGCCCTGCGCCGTGAGGGTCCTCCCTACGAGCTGTCGCCGGGCCGGCTCATCCAGCAGACGCTGTCGACGTCGGGCACGATGACCAACCGCATCGACCGGCTCGCCTCCCGCGGCCTCGTCGAGCGGCTGCCCGACCCGCGCGACCGCCGCGGGGTCCGGGTACGCCTGATGCCCGCCGGGCGCGCGCTCGTGGAGGCGGCCCTCAACGACCTGCTCGACCGCGAGCATGACATCCTGAGCCCCTTGTCGGCGGACGAACGCGCCCGGATCGCCGACCTGCTGCGCCGGCTGATGCAACCGTTCGAGACCCGCAAGGCCTGACTTTTCTTCGTGGCGGCCCGACTGCAATAGGGTCGGGGGCATGCCCTTGACGAATCGTGTGCTGGCCGACCTCGCCGCAGCCTTCGGCATCTCCATCGAGTTCTGGGACTGGAAGGGCCGGCTGACCGAGGTCGACGACACCACCGTGGTCGGGATCCTGGCCGGCATGGGGGTGGACGCCTCCACCGACGAGGCCGCCGCCCAGGCCCTCGCCGACCAGGCCCTGCGCCCCTGGCGCCGCGCCCTGCCCGCCTGCACCGTCATGCGGCAGGGATCCGAGACCCACATCCCGGTGCACGTCCCGGCCGGGACGCCGGCGTCCGTGCACGTGCGCCTGGAGGAGGGTGGACGCCGCGAGGCCTGGCAGGTGGACAACACCGTCCCCGACCGCGAGGTCGACGGCGCGTGGGTGGGCGAGGGGACGTTCGTCGTCCCCGGTGACCTGCCGCTGGGCTACCACCGCCTCGTCCTCGAGACGCCCGCGGGGACGATTCAGGAGACCCTCGTCGTGACCCCGCACTTCTTGGGATTCCCCGAGGCGATGGGCAACCGGCGCGTGTGGGGGTACGCCACGCAGCTGTACAGCGTGCGCTCGGCGAGGTCCTGGGGGATGGGCGACCTCGTCGACCTGGGCGACCTCGCCACCTGGTCGGGCACCCAGCACTTCGCCGACTACCTGCTGGTCAACCCGCTGCACGCTGCACAGCCGATGCCGCCGCTGGAGCCGTCGCCGTACCTGCCGAGCTCACGCCGCTACGTCAACCCGCTGTACGTCCGGCCCGAGCTGATCCCCGAGTACGCGACGCTGAACGAGAACAAGCGCCAGCGCATCGCGTCCATCAAGGCCGAGCTCGACAAGCAGGTGGGCTCCTCCGACCGCATCGAACGCGACCCGATCTGGCTGGCCAAGCTGGCTGCGCTCCGGGTGGTCTACGACGAGGGCCTGTCCGAGGTGCGGATGATGGCCAAGGAGAGCTTCATCCGGGGCGAGGGGCGCACGCTGTCGCAGTTCGCGACGTGGTGCGTGCTGGTCAGCACGTTCGGGATGAACTGGCGCGAGTGGCCGACCGAGTACCTGCGCCCGAGCTCGCCCGAGGTCGCGGCCTTTGCCGCCGAGTACGCCCGCGACGTCGACTTCTTCGTCTGGCTGCAGTGGGTGGCCGACAACCAGCTCCGCGAGGCGCAGTCGGCCGCCCGTGCCGCCGGCATGCGGATCGGCATCATGAACGACCTCGCGGTCGGCGTGAGCCGCTCCAGCGCCGAGGCCTGGGTGCTGGGCGACGCGTTCGCGCAGGGCATCGGCGTCGGCGCCCCGCCCGACCACTACAACCAGCTCGGCCAGGACTGGGGCCAGGCCCCGTGGCGTCCCGACCGGCTCGAGGAGCTCAGCTACGCGCCGTTCCGGGCGATGGTGGCCGGCAACCTGCGCCACTCCGGCGGGCTGCGGGTCGACCACATCATGGGCCTGTTCCGGCTGTGGTGGATCCCCGAGGGGCTCGCCCCGACCCAGGGAGCCTACGTGCGCTACAACCACGAGGCCATGGTCGGCATCCTGCTGCTCGAGGCGCACCGGGCCGGCGCGCTCGTCGTCGGCGAGGACCTCGGCACCGTCGAGCCCTGGGTGCGTAACTACCTGCGTGACCGCGGCATCCTGGGCACGTCCGTGGCGTGGTTCGAGATGCAGGGCGACGGCAACCCGCTGCCCCCCGAGGAGTACCGCGAGTACTGCATGGCGTCGGTCACCACCCACGACATGCCGCCGACCGCGGGCTACCTCGCGCTGGACCACATCAGGCTGCAGCACAGCCTCGGCATGCTGACCGAGTCCCTGGACTCCGAGCTGGCGCTGGCCGAGCGCACCTTCGAGACCTGGAACCGGGTGCTCGCCGAGCGCGGGATCCTCGCCGAGGGCGAGGACGAGGTGGCCGAGAAGGTGCTGGCCATGCACCGCTGGATCGTCGCCACCCCGGCCCGCGTCCTGTGCGCTGCGCTGACGGACGCCGTGGGCGACCGCAGGACCCAGAACCAGCCGGGCACCGTCGACGAGTACCCGAACTGGCGCGTGCCGCTGTCGGGCCCCGACGGCGAGCCGCTGTCCCTGGAGGAGGTCTTCCGCTCCGAACGGGCGGCCCGCCTGGCCGCGGTGATGAACGACTTCAGTGTCCACGCGATCGGGAGGCGATGACGGTGACGGACCGGGGGCACGCCCTCGTGGGGGGCCAGAAGAAGGTCGTCCTGCGGTTCCTCGCGGCGCCGATGGACGCCAACGTCCGCGGTTACGTGGGCGGCGGCAAGATCCTGGAGTGGATCGACAAGGCCGGCTACGCGGCCGCGGCGGCCTGGTCGGGCAGCTACTCGGTGACGGGGTACGTGGGGAACATCCACCTCCACCGCGTCGTCAACGTGGGTGACATGGTCGAGGTCGAGGCACGCGTGGTCTACACGGGGCGTACGTCCCTGCAGGTCGTCTGCACCGTGACCAGCCACAACCCGCGCGACGGCGTCAAGGTCACCAACACCCAGTGCCTGCTCGTGTTCGTCGCCATGGACGCCGACGGCAAGCCGACGCCCGTGCCCCCGTTCACGCCCGAGGACGACTGGGAGCGCGCCGAGAACGAGCGCGCCCAGGTGCTCACCGGCGTGCGCCGAGAGGTCGAGGAGGCGATGGCGGTCCAGGTGTACTCCGACGCCACCGAGACCTGCCGCGAGACCCTGCGGTTCCTGGCAGCGCCCACCGACGTCAACTGGGGCGGCAAGGTGCACGGCGGCTACGTCATGCACTGGATCATGACCGCCGGCAAGCTCGTCGCCGAGCGGTGGACCCACGGTCACGACCCCCGCGCCACCTACGCGGGCGGGTTCCGGTTCTACCGACCCATGTACATCGGCGACCTCGTCGAGGTGGACGCCCGGCTCATCTACACCGACGGCGCCGAGATGCACGTGTCGGTTCACGTCCGGTCGGGCGACCCGCGCGGCTCCGAACTGCACACGACCACGCACTGCACGATCGTCTACACCGCCGAGGACGAGGCCGGCAACGTGGTGCCGGTGCGTCCGTGGGTGCCGCGCCTGCCCGAGGACCGCGCGCTGGAGCGCCACGCGGTCGACCTGATCCAGATCCGGTCGCGCCTGGGCCGCAGCGAGCCGCACCGCCACGACGACTGAGGCGACGGGTGCGACGACGAGCAGAACCGGCGGCGTCCGGCGTCACCGGCGTCGATGAACGGGGCGCGGCAGTCGATGGCGTCGCACGCCCGGACGCGCTCGGCGTAGCCGCTGAGGTGGGTTGAGGGGGACCTCGGGCAGCGCCGACGCCTGCGCCTCGACGCCCGGGAGTTCGCCCGGCCCGACCTCCTCCTCGACGAACACCCGCGCCTGCCACGCCGCCAGGGCCTGGTTGAGCACCTCCCGCCCCGCGTCGGCATCGTCCCCCGACCAGCGCATCGTTGAGCTGGGTGCGGAGCGTGCGCAGGGCGTCCGC
>DUOQ01000161.1 GCA_012838755.1 Propionibacterium sp.
GGGGGGGCGCTCAGTCGAGCTCGCGGCGTGCGGCGCCCTTGTCGGCCGACAGCGCCAGGGATGCGTAGATCTTCAGTGCGTTGCTGACGTGCCGCTCGCGGTTGGCCGGCTTCCAGCCGAGCTCGTCCTGCTCGGCGCGGCGCTTGGCCAGCTCCTCGTCGGAGAGCTCGACGTTGATCGACCGCTCGGGGATGTTGATGCTGATGAGGTCCCCCTCGCGGAGCAGGCCGATGGGCCCACCGGAGGCCGCCTCGGGGGAGATGTGCCCCAGCGACAGGCCCGACGAACCGCCGGAGAACCGGCCGTCGGTGATCAGCGCGCACTTCGGGCCGAGGCCCACGCCCTTGAGGTAGGAGGTCGGGTACAGCATCTCCTGCATGCCCGGGCCGCCCTTGGGGCCCTCGTACCGCACGACGACGACGTCGCCCTCGACGATCTTGCCGCCGAGGATCATGTCGACCGCCTCCTCCTGGGACTCCGCGATCTTCGCCGGCCCCGAGAACACCCACTGGTGCTCGGGGACGCCGGCGGTCTTCACTATCGCGCCGTCGGGGGCGATGTTGCCCTTCAGGACGCCCAGGCCGCCGTCGGCGGTGTAGGCGTGCTCGACCGACCGGATGCAGCCGTTCTCGGCGTCCGTGTCGAGGTCGGCCCAGCGGTTCGTCGAGGAGAACGCCTCGGTGGTGCGCACCCCGCCCGGGGCGGCGTACCAGAGGTCGAGGGCGTCGGCGTCGACCGTGCCGCTGCGGATGTCCCAGGTGTCGAGCCACGCGGCCAGCGAGTCGGAGTGGACCGCGTGCACGTCCTCGTCCAGCAGCCCGCCGCGACGCAGTTCGCCGAGGATCGCGGGCATGCCGCCGGCGCGGTGGACGTCCTCCATGTAGTAGTCGGTCGTGTTGGGGGCGACCTTGCTCAGGCACGGCGTGACGCGGGAGAGGGCGTCGATGTCGTCCATGGTGAAGTCGACGCCGGCCTCGATCGCGGCGGCCAGGATGTGCAGCACCGTGTTCGTCGAACCGCCCATCGCGATGTCGAGGCGCATGGCGTTGCTGAACGCCTCGCGGGTGGCGATGTTGCGCGGCAGCACCGAGTCGTCGTCGTTGCCGTAGTAGCGGCTGGCCAGCTCGACCACGAGGCGTCCGGCCCGCAGGAACAGGTCGCGGCGGGCGGACGCCGTGGCCAGCGTCGACCCGTTGCCCGGCAGGGACAGGCCCAGGGCCTCGGTGAGGCAGTTCATCGAGTTGGCGGTGAACATGCCCGAGCACGAGCCGCAGGTGGGGCAGGCGTTCTGCTCGATGGCGAGGAGCTGGTCGTCGGTGACGGTGTCGTCGACGGCCTTGTACATGGCGTCGATGAGGTCGTAGCGGTCCTGCTCGTCGGGGGCGCCCGAGATGACCTTGTCGCCCAGGATCCGGCCGGCCTCCATGGGCCCGCCCGAGACGAAGACCGTCGGGATGTTCAGCCGCAGCGCCGCCAGCAGCATCCCCGGCGTGATCTTGTCGCAGTTGCTGATGCAGACCAGGGCGTCGGCCTGGTGGGCGTTGACCATGTACTCCACGGCGTCCGCGATGACCTCGCGCGAGGGCAGGGAGTAGAGCATGCCCGAGTGGCCCATCGCGATGCCGTCGTCGACGGCGATGGTGTTGAACTCGCGGCCCACGCCGCCTGCCTCGGCGACGGCGCCGGCGACGAGCTGGCCCATGTCCTTGAGGTGGACGTGGCCGGGCACGAACTGGGTGAAGCTGTTCGCGATCGCCACGATCGGCTTGCCGAAGTCGCTGTCCTGCATGCCCGTGGCGCGCCACAGGGCGCGGGCGCCGGCCATGTTGCGGCCGTGGGTGGTGGTGCGGGAGCGGAGCTGAGGCATGGTTCCTCCAGGTGGGACGTTCCCGACAAGGTTAGTCCCGCCCGCCCGCAGCGCCACGGGGCGTCCGCGAGGTGCTGGTCAGCGGCTCAGTCCCACCAGAACCACCAAGCGCTGTCGGACGCCGCGTCGGTGAGCGCCTCGATCGACTCCACGCCCTGGTCGACGGCGTCGGGGCAGAACGCGAACCACTCGCGGGCGGCCAGCTCGGCGGCGTGTCCCGAGGGCGGGCTCGAGACGTGCAGGTCGAGGGTGTCGAAGCCCATCCCCACCAGCACGGCGCCGAAGCGGTCCTCCCACGAGCGGAGCACCGCGCTCACGTCGCCGCCGGTCAGGCCGTGGTTGATGGTCCCCCACCAGCCGAGCTGGGCGGGCACGTCGGCGGGACGTGTCACCGGCACCAGCGCGATCCCCGGCACCTCGTCGGGCACCGGGATCGTGACCGGCCCACCCGGGTGGGCCGCCGGGGACAGCCCCGCGAACGTGTGCCGCCAGGGCTCGGCCCGGGGCTCCTCCTCGTCGTCCCCCTCGGAGTAGCCGGCGAGCGCCGCGCGCAGCACGTGCTCGGCGTCCCCGATCGTGGCGCCGGGGCCGTCGAACTCGCGGTCCTTCCACGGGCGTTCCAGCTCTTCGCCGTCACCGGAGGCGACGACCGGCCACAGGCCGGTGTCGGGGAACTCCGCGACGAGGCGGCGCCAGAGGGTGCGCGGCGCGGGCGGGGCGACGACCAGCCAGGCGACGCGGCGTCCCTGCTCGTCGTGGACATACTCGCCCGGGGGCAGGTCGGCGGGCAGGTCATCGAGGTTGCCGGGTGTGGCGGCGCGCGGTTCCACGACCGTCGGCGGCAGGGGAGGTTCGGGCGACGGCGCCGGGGCTACGTCGCGCCGGCGCTTGAGGAAGTCGAACAGTCCCATGCCGAAATGCTAGGGCCATCGGATGGCGCCCGTGCGGGTGACCCCACGGCCGTGCGCCGCTAGGGTCGGGCGCATGGTGTGGCCCACCCTCCTCGCCGTGGCGGCAACCGTGTACCTCGTGGTTCGCATTGCCCTCACCCTGCGAGCCACCGACGCGCGCAGCGTGCGCCCGATCGAGGTGGCGTCCGTGCCCCCGCCCGAACTCACGCCGGGCCTCGCCGCACGCCTGTTGCGCGGCACCCACGACCAGGACGGGATGAGCGCCGAGGTCGTCGACCTGGCCCTCAAGGGCGTGTGGCAGCTGGGGGTGCGCGACGTGGACGACACCGCGACCTGGTTCGTCCAGCGCAGACAGCCGTACGAGCCGATCCTGTCCGCGGTGCCCCAGGCCGTGTACCGGGCGATCTTCAGCCGGGGCGACACCACGCTCAGCCGCAACCTCGTGCCCGACGAGCACCGCACCGCCGGCCTCGCGGCCGCCAAGGGGATCGGACGGCGGGTCGCCGAGGAGAAGGGGTGGATCCGCCTGCACCGCGACCGCCACCTCATCCTCAACCTGATCGGCCAGGGACTGATCTCGGCGGCCATCATCATCCCGGCCACGGCCGCCCTCGCCACGACCGGTGGCCCGGTGAACCCGGCGGGCCCCGAGGGCCTGCCGTTCCTCGTCTACGGGGGATCAGTCGGCTTCATCGGCCAGTTCCTGGGCACCAAGCCCTGGACGCTCACCCCCGAGGGACGCCGGCTCGTCGACGAACTGGAGGGCCTGCGCCGCCACATGACCCTGCCCGACCACGAACGACGTGCGGCGGACGTGGCCGCCCACGAGCGACTGCTCCCGTACGCGGTGCTGTTCGGCATCGTCCCGGAGTGGGTCGAGGTGCTGCGCGCCGGCCACGAGCGCGCCGGCACCACCCCGACGTGGGTGCAGGGGGAGGGGCGCGACCCGGTCGCCGCCGCGTCCGTGTTCGCGTCGCTGGCGCGGGTTGGGGCCGTCCGTAGGCTGGGAACATGATCTGGGCCTCCCTGCTCGCCATCCTGACCGTGGTCGCGCTGGTGGCCCGCGTCGTGCTCGTGCGTCGCGAGCAGGACGCCGTGGGCAACCAGACCGTCGCCGTCGCCTTCGCGCCGCCCCGGGCGGTCACGCCCGGGCTCTCGGTCGCGCTGCGCCGCGAGGTGAAGGGATCCGCGCTGATCCCCGCCGAGATCCTCGACCTGGCCGTGCGCGGCGTCTGGCAGGTCGGCGTCGAGGGCGAGGGCCGCGACAAGGTGTGGTTCGTGCAGCGGGCCGACTCCACCGAACCCGAGCTGCCCGAGGTCCCGCTGGCGATCTATCGGGCGGTGTTCCCGCCGTACTCGACGAACCTGCGCACCCTGCTGAGCGCCGACCGCGAACGCACCCGGGCGCTGCACGAGGCCATCGGGATCGCCCACCACACCGTCACCCAGCGGGGCTGGGTGCGGCACGGCGTCCCGCAGAAGCTGCTGTGGGTCGGCTGGGCCGGCCTGGGCCTGGCCGCCCTCGGGTTCATCGGCCTGACCGGGGGCGCCCCCAGTGGTGCGCTGCCCCTCCTCGGCTTCACGGTCGTCGGTGGCCTGGCGACGCAGTTCATCAAGCCGAAGCCGTGGCGGCTCACCCCCGAGGGACGACGCATCAACGACGAGCTCGACGGGCTCAAGCTCTACATGACGATGGCCGAGACGGACCGGCTCAAGGTGCTCCAGGCCCCCGACACGGCCGAGCGGGTGCCGGCACTCGGATCCGGCGTGAAGGGGGACCCCGCCGCCGCCAAGGGCGAGATCGCCAAGCTGCACGAGCGCCTGCTGCCGTACGCGGTGATCTTCGGCATCCTGCCGCAGTGGTCGGAGGTCGTTAAGCACGACTTCGCCGAGGCCGAGTACGCGCCGACGTGGCTGGCGCTCGATGTCGCCACCGACATCATCCTGTGGTCGACGTTCCTGAACATGGGCGGCTTCGACGCCCTGGGTGACCTGGGCGACTTCGGCACCGACGTCGGCGACGCCACGGGCATGGACGAACTCGGGGGCGGTGACATGGGCGGCGACCTCGGTGGTGACGCGGGTGGCGGCGATGGCGGGGGCTTCTTCGACGGCGGCGGTGACGGCGGCGGATTCGACTTCGGGGGCTTCGACTTCTGAGTGGGAGGATGGCCGCATGGCTGACCTGCTGACGCTCGCCGCGACGTTGTCCGGTCCCGACCGCCCCGGCATCACGCACGCGCTGATGAGCGCGGTGGCCGGCCTGGGCACCGAGGTGCTCGACCTCGAACAGGTGGTCGTCCGCGGCCACGCCACCATCGCGCTGCTGCTCGGCTCGCTGCCCGACGACCTCGACCGCCTCGAGGACCGCCTCGCCGGCACCGCCGCCCGCCTCGGCTACCACCTCGCGATCGAGGAGGGCCTGGGCGACAACCCCTCCCGGCCGAAGCGCGTCGTCGTCACCATCCTCGGACGCCCCCTGCGGGCCACCCACCTGGCCGCGGTCGGGCGGGTGGTCACCGAGCACGGCGGCAACATCGACCGCGTGCGCCGTCTGTCGCGCACCCCCATGACGACGCTGGAACTGATGGTCTCCAACGCCGAGGTCGCCGCGCTGCGGCCGGCGCTGGCCGCGACCGCCGCCGAGATCGGGTTCGACGTGTCGGTCTCGCCGGCCGGCCTCTCCCGCCAGGGACGACGCCTCGTCGTGATGGACGTCGACTCCACGCTGATCCGCGACGAGGTCATCGAGCTGCTGGCCCGCCACGCCGGCCGCGAGGCCGAGGTCGCCGCGGTCACCGAGCGGGCCATGCGCGGCGAACTCGACTTCGCGGCGTCCCTGCACGAGCGGGTCGCCACGCTGGAGGGCCTGCCGGTGAGCGTCTTCGACGACGTGCTGGACGCCGTGCGGCTCACCCCCGGTGCCCGCACCCTCGTCGCCACCCTGCAGGACCTCGGCTTCGCCGTGGGGCTGGTCTCGGGCGGGTTCCTCGAGGTCGTCGGCCCGCTCGCCGAGTCACTGGGGATCCGGCACGTGCACGCCAACCGGCTCGAGGTGCGCGACGGCCTGCTCACCGGCCGGGTCAAGGGCCAGGTCGTCGACCGGGCGATGAAGGCCACGATGCTGCGCCAGTTCGCCGCCGCCGAGGGCCTGCCGCTGTCGCGCACGGTCGCGGTCGGCGACGGCGCCAACGACCTCGACATGCTCGCCACCGCCGGGCTCGGGGTCGCGTTCAACGCCAAGCCGGCGGTGCGGGCGTCCGCCGACACGGCCCTCAACCTGCCCTACCTCGACGCCGTGCTCTACCTGCTCGGCTTCAGCCGCGAGGAGGTCGAGGACGCCGCGGCCAACCGGCCACCGCGTCCCTGAGGCCCCCGACCGCCCGGGACCGGGGTGTCGCGGGCGCAAGGGGTCAGGCGGCGACGCGGCCCACGCGCCACCAGGGGAACAGCGCGAGTAGCAGCATGACGCCGGTCAGGAAGAAGGCCCAGCCGAAGCCGAAGACGTCGGCGATCAGACCCGCCAGGAGGGTCCCGGCGATGGAGCCGAGGTCGGTGGACATCGAGAACGTCGACAGCGCCTGGCCGCCGTTGCGGTCGGCGCCGATGATGTCGGCCAGCATGGCCTGCGACGCGGGCTGGATCATCGAGGCGCCCACGCCGGTGAGTACCGACAGCCCCAGGAACACCGGGATCGTCGTCGACCAGCCGAACACCAGGGTCGTCACCCCCGTGACGAGCAGCCCGAGCATGAGGACGGGGCGGCGGCCGAGCGAGTCGGTGAGGCGTCCGGTGAACTGTTGGGCGATCACGTTGCCGACGGCCATCAGGGTCAGCGCGATGCCGGCCATGGGCGCACCGATGGTCGGCACGTTCGCGGCCAGCAGGGGCACCAGCGCGATGCGGACGCCGAAGGTCGCCCAGCCGTTGGCGAAGCCCGACACGAGCAACGCCCGGTAGTGGGGCAGGGACATGGCCTCGTTCAGGGTCATCCGTGGGCGGACGTCGTCGCCGGTCGTGGGACGGGGCGCCACCCGCAGGAACACCAGCACGACGAGCAGCGCGAGCACCACCGTGCCGCCGTAGATGGCGAACGCCACCCGGAAGCCCAGCACCGCCAGGAAGGTGCCGAGGATGGGGCCGATGATGTTGCCCAGCAGGAACGCCGAGCCGTAGAGCGCGGAGGTCCGGCCCCGGGCGGTGGGCGGGGCCAGCCGCACGATCAGGCCCATCGAGGACACCGTGAAGGTCACCGAGCCGATGCCGCCCAGGCCGCGCCAGAGCAGCAGGTCCCAGTAGCCGACCGCGACCGCGCACAGGAACGAGCTGGCCGCCACGACGGCCAAGCCGGCGATGTACATCCAGCGTTCGCCGAAGCGGCCGATCAGCGAGCCGGCGGCCGGCGCGAACACCATGCGGGTCAGCGCGAACACGGTCACGATGGCGGACGCCGCCGCCACCCCGACGTCGAAGCTCGCCGCGTACTGCGGCAGGATCGGCGCGATGATGCCGAAGCCGAGCGCGATGACGAAGGCCGCGACGACCAGGACCCAGATCTCGCGCGGGACAGGCACGCGGGCAGGGCGCGTGGTGGCGTCCGTCACGCCGCCTCCGCCAGCACCGGGGCCGGGGCGACCAGCAGGACGCCGCGGGTGCGGGCCGCCCACAACAGCACATTGGTCAGCGCCACGAGCCCGACCACGGTGGAGCAGATCAGGGTCGACAGCTCACCGACGCCCAGGGCCCACGACCACCACATGAGTTGCACCACGAGGGTGCCGACGACGTAGAGGGGCGAGAGGCCCGACAGGTCGGGGGAGCGCAGCAGGTCACGGGTCTGGCCGCCCAGGCCCACGATGAAGGGGGCGATGACGGCGATGCCGAACGCGGCGCTGCCGCCGAGGACCTCCACCGCGACGAGGGCCAGGCCGACGGCGAGGCCGAGCGGCCACACGCGGCGGGCCGGGAGGTGCCGGTCGCGGGCGAGCATGGCCAGCACCAGCGCGGCGAGCGCGGCGCTCAGCGCGTTGGGGACGATCAGGTTGGCGTGGCCCACGACGATGCCGTGGTACGTCCAGCCGAGGCCGCCGCCCAGCAGCAGCTGCCACAGCAGCAGGCTCACGCCCGCGCTGGTGCGCCCCAGCAGCAGCCGGAGGATCTGGGGCACCGACAACAGGGAGCCGACAACCGCACAGGCCCAACCCCACACAACGAACACCACGCATGCAGGGTACGCGTCCGCCCCCGTGGAGGCCGCATCACCTGACAACCGGTTGCCGCAGGGGTCGCGAGGATAGGGTGGCGGCATGAACACGCTCGTGCTGACCGTGATCGGCGACGACCGGACCGGGATCGTGAACTCGCTCGCCGAGGTCGTCGCGCACCATGACGGAAACTGGGAGCGCAGCCAGATGGCAGAGCTGGCCGGGGCCTTCGCCGGCATCGTGGTCGTGACGCTGCCCGAGGCGCGCGCCGCTGATTTCACGGCCGCCCTCGAGGCCCTGCCCGACCTGACCATCGCCGTGCACGACGCGGACGCCTCGGACGCCGAGGAGCCTGACTCCCGCATCACCGTCGAGTTGCTGGGCAACGACCGGCCCGGACTGGTGCGCGAGCTCACCAGCGTGTTCGCCGAGCAGGGGCTGTCGATCGAAGAGATCGAGACCGGCTCCTACGACGCACCGATGGCCGGCGGGCGCCTGTTCGAGGCGCTGCTCATGGTGCCCGTGACGAAGGGCACCGACACCGAGGCCCTCCGCGGGGCGTTGGAGAAGCTCGCCATGGAACTCATGGTCGACATCACCGTCGGCGACCTGGGCGACGACTGAACCGATGGCGTCCGAGGTCGACCAGGTCTTCGACTCACGCGCCGGGCTGCCGGCTGCGATCGGCGTCGCGCTGGCCGCGTTCTTCCTGTTCGGCCTGATGTGGACGCCGGTCGGCCTGGCCGTGCTCGTGGCGTCCATCGCGTACGCCTGGGTGGTCAGCAAGCCGCTCGCCCAGGACCTCATCCTGATCGGGATCGGCCTGTGCGCGGTCGCGACGACGTCGGTGAAGGCCGACATCAGCTGGCCGCGGTTCTTCGCCATCGGCACCGCGCTCGCCGCCGCGGTCGCGCTGCCGTTCCTGATGGACCGGTTCGTCTACCAGCGCGAGGTCATCCGGTTCCCGTGGCGGGGCGGCCGGCGGTGGACGAAGCTCCAGCTGTTCTATCTGGCTTTGGTCCCGTTCCTGGCGTGGCTGACCCTGCCGTTCTACTTCATCACCTCGGGCGCCTACGAGAACTGGCCGGCGATCTTCGAGCCGTTGGAGTACGCCCGGTTCTTCGTCGGCGTGAACGCCGTCGGCACCTGGGACGAGCTCTTCTTCATCTGCACCTGCTTCGCGCTGCTGCGCCGCCACTTCCCGATGTGGCAGGCCAACCTGCTGCAGGCGGTGATCTTCGTGTCGTTCCTGTGGGAGCTCGGCTACCAGCGCTGGGGCCCGCTGCTGACATTCCCGTTCGCGCTGCTGCAGGGCTACATCTTCACCAAGACGCGCTCGCTGACCTACGTCGTGATCGTGCACCTGCTGTTCGACGCCATCGTGTTCCTGGCGATCGTGCACGCCCACGACCGGTCGTTCTTCCCGTTCTTCCTCTACTGATCCGGGCGGCAGATCTGAGTGCGTCCTCTTGAGGGCGTGCGACGGATCTGAGTGCGTCCTCTTGAGGGCGTGCGACAGATCTGAGTGCGTCATCTGCCTTCTATGACCACGAGTTGTCACTCAGATTTGCAACACGGGGGGCAGAAGCCGCACTCAGATCTGCAACACGGGCCGATCAGCCCGCGACCCACGGCTCGCCCTGCCAACGCCGGACGCCGCGGCGCGCGTGGACCATCCCGCCCTGCAGGACCACGAGCAGGGCGTCGTCTAACTCCTCCAGCAGGACCGCCGACCCGTTGTCGCAGGCGTCGCACCCGCAGGGAGGGGCCAGGTCCACCAGCACGGGCGGGCCGTCGCCGTCGAGGACGCCGAGGTGGTGGCCGAACTCCCCACCGTCGACGAGGGTCCGCCGCAGCGCCAGCCCCACGGCCCCGGCCCGCGCCGGGACGACCCGCACCTCGGACGCGATGCCCTCCCGCGCCCGGGTCCCGCCGACCCCCATCTCGGGCTCCACCTCGGACGCCGTGGCCAGCCCAGGTCGTCCCCGCCGAGCCGCGTGAAGGCGGCGGCCACGGCGTCCAGCACCGCAACCAACGACATCAGCGCAACAGGCCCGCCAGGAACGCGGCGTCCTTGGAGTAGTTCTCGGCGTCGAGCAGCAGCTTGTCGTTCTTGCGGGCCAGGCCGTGGGAGTGGGTGAAGGTGGCCAGGTCCTCCAGCCGCTCGACGATCACCTCGAGCAACTCGGGGACGGTGGCTTCCGACCCGTACGCGCGCAGCGCGAGCTCGAGGCGGGCGGACAGGTCGATCGCCAGGTCGGGGGAGTCGGGGTTCGACGGCCGCATGAGCGGCACCGTGCGGTAGCAGAGGTAGCCGAGGTCCCACAGGCGGGGGCCGGGGGCGGCGAAGTCCCAGTCGATGACGCCGACGAGCTCGTGGTCGCGGAACACCATGTTGTAGGGCGCGAAGTCGTTGTGGCACACCACCTCGGCGGGCTTGCGGGGGGCCGAGCGCCAGTGCGGGTCCTCGTCGACGTAGCCCTCGGTGGCGTCGTGCAGCTGGCGCAGCCACTTCGCGGCGCGCTTGAGCACGGCGTCCTGGTACACCCAGTCGGGCAGCGGGTAGGTCGGCACCTTGCCCTTGAGGTAGGACAGGGCCTCGCGCCCGTCCTTGGTCCAGCCCTGGGGCTCGGGGACCCACTCCAGGCCCTGCTCGCGCAGGTGGGCCAGCAGGCGCTGGATCGTGGGGGTCCACGGGCCGGCCTCACGGAACACCTGGTCACCGAGGCGGGCGACCTCCGTCATGTTGCCCCCCTCGAGCGGCTTCTCAGGCTTGACCATGGCGCCAGCCTAACAACCTCAGGCCCAACAACCTCAGGGTTCGGGCACGCCGACACAGGCCGAAGGCGTCCCGCCGGTCTCGTCCACGGCCCGGAACAGCCAGGGGAGGCCCTGCTCGGCCATCAGGTAGCACTCCCGGGGCGCCCCGGCCACCTCGTGGACCGGCGTGCCCTCGAGCAGGGCCGTCGACGACCCGTCGGGCCACGGCTCCGGCACGATCGCCTGGCCGCCCCCGCTGATCTCGACGATGTCGCACGCCACCCGGGTGACCTCGGCGCCGGGGGTGAGGCCGGCGTGGCCCTCCCGCCCGACGTAGGTGCGCCCGTCGGCGACCACGAGCGGCATCCACTCGACGGTGACGAACTGCCACGGGTCGGTCTGGGGGGCGGGGCACCCCTCGGGCACCCCGGGGAGGTCGAGCGTCACCGGTTCGGGGAAGACCTCCGCGGGGAAGGACTCCGCCGGCCCGGCCCCGACCGTCGGGTTCGGGCGCGGCGCCGCGGGCCTGGGTCCGCCCAGAAGGTACGGCAGGATCGTGGCGAGCAGGGTGAGGGTGACGATGACCGAACCGACGCCCAGAGCGACGCGGCGCGCACCGGCGCGAGCGTCGGCGTCCGTGCCCCCGGGTCGTTCCATGGGGGCAGCCTTCCACAGGGGGGTGATGAAGAACCTCCACCCGTCGTCTCATCTGTCCCTCATCGGCCGAACCTAGGATGGGAGCCATGAGAGTGGGCGAGTTGGTCGGCGGGCGCTACCGCCTCACCGCCCCGCTGGGACGCGGGGCGATGGGGCAGGTGTTCCGCGCCACCGACGAGCGCCTGCGCCGCGAGGTCGCCGTCAAGATCGTCGACCTGACCGCCACCACCGACGCGTCGGTGGCCCAACGGTTCCACCGCGAGGCGGTCGCCACCGCCCAGCTCAACCACCCGAGCATCGTCACGATCTTCGACACCGGCTCCGACGAGCGGGTCGCCTGGCTGGTCATGGAACTGCTGCCGGGCCGTGCCGTGTCCGACGTGATCCGCGACGAGGGCGGCCTGAGCGAGGCGCGCTCGGTCGCCATCGCGCAGAAGGTCGCCGAGGCGCTCGTCGCCACCCACGCGATCGGCGTGGTGCACCGCGACATCAAGCCGGCCAACATCATGGTCGCCGGTGACGACGTCAACCTCCTCGACTTCGGCATCGCCCAGGTCACGCTGGACGCCGAGGCCCACCTCACCGCCCCCGCGACCACCCTCGGCACGGCCGCCTACATGTCGCCCGAGCAGGCGCAGGGACGCCAGGCCACCCCGGCGTCCGACGTGTACGCCCTCGGCGGCGTGCTCGTGGCGATGACGACCGGGCAGCCGCCCTACCCCGGCGACAACGCCTTCCAGATCGCGGGCCGGCACATCACCGAGCCCCCGGTCTCGGTGAGGTCCCGTCGCCCGCAGCTGTCGGCGGCCCTCGACGACCTCGTCCTGCGGATGATGGCCAAGGACGCCGCCGCCCGCCCCAGCGCGGCGCTGGTCGCGCAGGCCCTCACCCACCTCGTGTGCAACCCGGGCACGGCCGCGACGACGGTCCTGCCCCTGGTTTAACTGAAACA
>DUOQ01000162.1 GCA_012838755.1 Propionibacterium sp.
AGCACGAGCGCGGACGCCCCGGGCCCCGGCCGCCCCGTGGACACCTCCGGCTTCCGGACCGCCGCGATGTGGATCGGCGTGCTGGTCGCCGCGTTCCTGGTCTTCATGGTGTCGTGGGCGGTCGGGTCGACGATCTTCCGGGGGACGCCGGCGGTCTCGGCCGCCCCCAGCAGCGCGCCCGCCGCCGAGACCCAGCCCGCCGAGACCCAGCCCGCCGAGCCCGACCCCGCTCCGGAACCGGCGCCGACGTCGGAGCCCGCGACCCGCCCCGCGCCATCGCTGCCCTCGATCACGCTGCCCACCATCCCGTCGGCCGGGGACGCCGCGTTGCGAGCCGGGATCGCCGGGGTCGATGCCGCCCTGAACGCCCTGCCCACCGAAACCAAGGACGCCGCACGCACGTCGGCGGCCCTCCAGCAGGCTTGGGCGAGGGCCAAGGAGGACCTCCTGGCCAACAAGAGGCCCAACCAGGCGTTGGACAAGTTCCGCGACGAGATCGACAAGCAGCGCGACAAGGGGACGCTCAACCTCCTCGAGGCCGAGGGCATCAAGCTGGCCCTGCGGGCGGTCCAGGCCACCCTGCCGCGTGAGTGACGACACCGTGGGGTGGCCGTTAGGTTGGGGGCCATGACCACCAACCCGTTGCTCGAACGCTCGCACCTTCCCTACCAGCTGCCCGACTTCGCGGCGCTGACGCCGGAGCACTTCCGTGAGGCCTACGAGGCCGGTGCCGCCCAGCAACTCGAGGCGCTCGACACCCTGGCCACCACCACCGATCCCGCCACCGTCGAGAACGTCCTCCACGTGTGGGACACCTCCGGTGACCTCCTCTCCCGCACGGCCATGGTGTTCGGCTCGGTGAAGGCGGCCGACACCACGCCCGAGCTCGACGACCTCCTCGAGGAGGTCGCGCCGAAACTCGCCCAGCACAACGACGCCATCTGGCTCGACCGGCGCCTGTTCGACCGCTTCACCGAGCTCGCCACCCGCGCTCAGGCCGGCGAGGTCGTCCTCGACGCCGAGGACGCCTGGCTGCTCGAGGACACGATCCGTCGCTTCACCCGCGCCGGCGTCGCCCTCGACGAGGAGGGGCAGACGCGGCTGCGGGAGCTGAACACCCGCCTGGCCGAGCTGCAGGCCGCCTTCTCCCGGGTGAACCGCGAGGCCCGCGTCGCGGGCAAGGTGGTCGTCACCGACCGTGCCGAGCTCGACGGGCTGACCGACGAGGAGGTCGACGCGCTGGCCACCGGCGACGGTGAATGGACGATCGAATTGGTCAACACCACCCAGCAGCCGATCATGACCCGGCTGCACGACCGCGGGCTGCGCCGCCGGGTGTACGAGGCGTCCATCGCGCGCGGCCTGGGCGGCGAGCACGACACCCGCCAGATGGTCGTCGACACCGCGCGCGCCCGCGCCGAGCGGGCGTCCCTGCTCGGGTACGAGCACCACGCCGCCCTGTCCGCCGAGTCGGGGTGCGCCAAGAGCACGGACGCCGTGGACGCCCTGATGGGGCCGCTCGGCCGGGCGTCCCTCAAGCAGGCGGAGGCGGACGCCGTCACCTTCGCCGAGCGGTTCGCGCAGCTCGGCCAGGGCGACGACTTCGCCGCCTGGGACTGGGCCTACGTCGCCGAGATCGTCCGGGGGGAGACGTTCGCGTTCTCCGACGCCGACGTCGAGCCGCACCTGGACGTCGCGAAGGTGCTCGAGGCGACCTACGCGGCCGCCCACGACCTGTACGGCATCACGTTCACCGAGCGTCCCGACCTCGTCGGGCACACGTCCGAGGCGGACGTCTACGAGCTGCACAACGCCGACGGTTCGCCGCTCGGGCTGTTCCTGATGGACTTCTGGGCCCGCCCCACCAAGGACGGCGGCGCCTGGATGACCTCGATCGTCCGGCAGAACCACCTCACCAGGCAGCTCCCGGTCGTCACGAACAACTGCAACTACACCAAGGGCAGCTCGGCGATCAGCTGGGACGGCGTCATCACGATGTTCCACGAGTTCGGGCACGCACTCCACGCGCTGTTCGCCGACTCGAAGTACCCCTCGAAGTCGGGCACGGCCACGCCACGTGACTTCGTCGAGTTCCCCAGTCAGGTCAACGAGCACTGGGCCTGGCAGCCCGACCGCGTGCTGCCCGCCGACCTGCTCGACAAGCTGCAGGCCGCGCGCTCCTTCAACCAAGGCTTCGAGACGCTCGAGGTCATGGCGGCGACGCTGCTCGACCAGGCGTGGCACCAGACCCCGCTGGACGCCCTGCCCCGGTCGGCCGACGAGGTGGAGGACTTCGAGCGGCGTGCGTTGGAGTTCTGGGGGGTCGCCTCCGACCTCGTGCCGCCGCGGTACCGCTCCACATACTTCAGCCACATCTGGGGCGGCGGCTACGCGGCCGGCTACTACGGCTACACCTGGGCCCAGGTGATGGACGCCGACGCCGTGGCCTGGTTCGACGAGAACGGCGGCGGGACGCGCGAGAACGGCGACCACTTCCGTCGCACGCTGCTCGCCCCCGGCGGCTCGCTGGACGCCATGGAGACCTACCGCACCTTCCGCGGTCGCGACCCGCACGTCGAGCCGCTCTTGGAGCGGCTGGGCCTGGAGCTCTGATCACCGCCCCCCAACATTTCCGGGTGGCAGAACCCCAAGGATCCTTGGGGTTCTGCCACCCGGAAATGTGTTCAGGTCAGCGGAAATGTCTTCAGGTCAGCCGAGGCCGGTCTCCATCGTCGCCGGGAAGGGACGGACGGGCATGCGCTCGCTGAGCTCCAAGGGGGTCAGCGTGTTGCCGTCCTCGTCGGTCGTGGCACCGGCGACGAGCACCAGGATCGTCCACGCGGTGAGCGACCACTCGGTGCCGTCGTCGGTGGTGTGCGTCGTGTTCTGGCCGGCCAGGTGCTCCATGGCCTCACGGGCGTGGAGGGCGTTGAAGGCCCAGCTCAGCGCGTTGAGGTCCATGCCCGGCCGGGGGACCAGCGCGTAGGCGTGCATCGCGCCCTGATACAGCGGCACATAGCGCTCCATCACGTGGGTGCGGTACTGGCCCATCGCGTTGCGCACCGGCGGGTAGTCGGGCCACAGGGCCTGCAACGCCTCGGCCACCCGGACGACCTTGCGGCTGTCGGCGTAGGTGTATGCCTCGTACGCGAACGCGCGGATGAACTCGCCGAGCGTGCCGTGCGACCGCGCTGCGACCGTGCGGGTGACCGCGACGAACTTCGGGTCGAAGCGGGCGGGACGCATCACGTAGTTGATGACGTCGTTGTACCAGTCGGTCGCCAGCGGCCAGCGGCGCAGCATCTGGTGCTGGCTCATCTCGAGCACCGACTCGACGAACGGCTGGTGGCCCAGCGAGCTCGACAGGATGCGCGGCACCGAGTCGCGACCCTCGCGGGTCGGCGGTGCGTCGTCGATGAGGCGGTCGGCCAAGTGGTTGGCCGCACGCGCAAGCATGTACTGGGTCACCGGGTTGAGCGGGCCGTTGGCGCCGTTCCTGGACGAGATCGACGTGAGCACACCACCGAGGTCCTCGATCGTGATGTGCCCGCGCAGGCGCAGGGGACCACCACCACGGTCCTGGACCCAGACAGCGGCCTCCTCGCCGGGGGTTCCCTCGATCAGCCGTTCCACAGGGCCATCGTGCCGCATTTTCGCCCTCGGTGTGCGGTCCTGTCCCATGATGAAGGTCGCGGGACCCCCCTTTCCCCACGGCGCGACGGCAGGCAAGTCCCTCCTGGGGGGACGTGCCCGGAGGCTCCCGGCGCCCCACTCTGGAGGGTGGGCGAGGCCCGCTGGACCCCCGGGGGATGGACACTGGGCCTCCCCCTGTGTCCGCCCCTGCCTCGACTCAGCACTCGATGACGTTGACGGCCAGGCCGCCCAACGCCGTCTCCTTGTACTTCGACTTCATGTCGGCGCCCGTCTCGCGCATCGTCTTGATGACGCTGTCGAGGCTGACGACGTGCGAACCATCGCCCCGCATCGCCGTGCGGGCGGCGGCGACCGCCTTGACCGACGCGATGGCATTGCGCTCGATGCACGGCACCTGGACGAGGCCCCCGACCGGGTCGCAGGTGAGGCCCAGGTTGTGCTCCATGCCGATCTCGGCGGCGTTCTCGACCTGCTCCGGCGTCCCGCCCAGCACCGCGGCCAGACCGGCGGCCGCCATCGAGCAGGCCGACCCGACCTCGCCCTGGCAGCCCACCTCGGCCCCCGAGATGGACGCGGTGTTCTTGAAGATCATCCCGATCGCCCCGGCGGTCAGCAGGAACCGGACCACCCCGGCGTCGTTCGCGCCCGGGATGAAGCTCCAGTAATAGTGCAGCACCGCCGGGATGATGCCGGCCGCCCCGTTCGTCGGCGCCGTCACCACGCGCCCACCGGCGGCGTTCTCCTCGTTCACGGCCAGTGCGTAGAAGGTGATCCAGTCCATGCCGCGCAGCGGGTCGTCGGACGCCCCCTCCGACACGAGCTTCGTGTGCAGGGCGGGCGCCCGGCGCAGGACGCGCAGGCCGCCGGGGAGGCGTCCCTCGGTCTCGGAGCCGTTGGCGATGCACACCTGCATCACCGACCAGATCGTCAGCAGCCCCTCTGCGACCTCGTCCTTCGTGCGGCCCAGTGCGAGTTCGTTCTCCAGCGCCACGCTCGCGATCGAGAGCCCGGTGTGCTCGCAGATCTCCATGAGGTCCTCGGCGGTGTGGAACGGGTACGGCACCTCCGTTCCGTCCTCGGGCACCACGGGGTCGGACGCGTCGGCGTCCCCACGCACGACGAACCCGCCGCCCACCGAGTAGTAGGTGGCCTCGTGGACGACCTCGCCCGCCTCGTCCCAGGCGGTGAGCGTCATGCCGTTGGGGTGGACCGGGAGTTCGACCGACCCGTCGAGGACCAGGTCGGCGGCGGGGTCGAACTCGATCTCGCGGCGTCCGGCCAGGGGCAGGCGGTGGGAGTCCCACACGACCTTGACCGTGGCGGCGACGGCGCGCGGGTCCACGTTCTCGGGGCGTTCGCCGAGCAGCCCGAGGACGATCGCGTTGTCGGTGCCGTGTCCCCGCCCGGTCGCGCCCAGCGACCCGTAGAGGTCGCACTTCACCCGGGCGACGTCGTTCAGCCGGTCGCCCAGCTCGTCGAGGAACATCGCCGTCGCGCGCATCGGACCCACCGTGTGGGACGACGAGGGCCCGATACCGATGGAGAACAGGTCGAAGACACTCAGTGCCATGCACGGACCCTACTCGGCGGTCTCCTCCAGCGGCAGCCCCCCGGGGGGGAAACCCCCTAGTCCGCCGGGGGGAGGACGAACCGGTCGACGAGCCGATGTGGAATGTCGGTGCCCCCGGGCAGGCTGGAGCCATGATCTTCCTCGCACACACCGCAGTCCTGATCGTCGCCCTCGTCTTCATCGCCATGACGTTGGCCCCGCTGGTCGCCGACGCCTGACCGGCCGTGCTCCGTGGGGGTCGCGGGAGGGCGTCCGGCTGGATAGCGTGGGTGGGCCGGCCGCAAGGCGGCGGCCGGGCCACGAGACCACGAGGTGCTTCATGAGCGATGTGCGCAGGACCGTGATCCTGGGCGCGGCGGGCCGCGACTTCCACAACTTCAACGTCCTCTACCGCGAGGACGACACACGGGAGGTGGTCGCGTTCACCGCCACCCAGATCCCCGACATCGCCGGACGTCGCTACCCGGCCGAGCTGGCCGGCTCGCGGTACCCCGACGGCATCCCGATCGTGGACGAGGCCGAGCTGGAGGACCTGATCGCGCGCGAGCGCATCGACGAGTGCGTGTTCTCCTACTCCGACCTGGCGCACGCCGACGTCATGCACCTGGCGTCCCGGTGCATCGCCGCCGGCGCGGACTTCGTGCTGCCCGGCGGGGCGCCGAGCATGATCCGCTCGACCAAGCCCGTGATCAGCGTGTGCGCGGTGCGCACCGGCGTCGGCAAGTCGCAGACCTCGCGGTACCTGGTGAAGATCCTCAAGGAGCTCGGCAAGAAGGTCGTCTCGGTGCGTCACCCGATGCCGTACGGCGACCTCGCCAAGCAGGCCGTGCAGCGGTTCGCGTCCTACGCCGACCTCGACGAGCACGCGTGCACGATCGAGGAGCGCGAGGAGTACGAGCCCCACATCGACGCCGGCTTCGTCATTTACGCGGGCGTCGACTACGAGGCGATCCTGCGCCGGGCCGAGGAGGAGGCCGACGTGATCATGTGGGACGGCGGCAACAACGACCTGCCGTTCTACGCCCCCGACCTGCACATCGTGCTGGCCGACCCGTTGCGCCCCGGCGACGAGGCCGGCTACCACCCGGGCGAGGCGAACGTCCGGATGGCCGACCTGGTCATCCTCAACAAGTGCGACGTGGCCGAGGAGGAGGCGATCGTCCGGGTCGAGGAGTCCGTGCGTGGATTGAACCCGGCCGCGACCGTGATCCGTTGTGACTCGCCGGTGACGGTCGAGGACCCCGACCTGGTGCGCGGCAAGCGCGTCGTCGTGATCGAGGACGGCCCCACCCTCACCCACGGCTCGATGTCGTTCGGCGCCGGCGTGGTCGGCGCGAAGGCGGCCGGCGTCGCCGAGATCGTCGACCCGGCACCGTCCGCCGTGGCCTCGCTGGCCGCGACCTACGAGAAGTACCCCAACGCGCGCGGCATCCTGCCGGCGATGGGGTACGGGGAGGCGCAGATCCGTGACCTCGAGGCCACGATCGACGCCGTCGACGCGGACGCCGTGGTCTCGGGCACCCCGATCGACCTCACCCGCGTGCTCGAGGTGAACAAGCCGATGACCCGCGCACGGTACGAGCTGCGCGAGCAGGTGCCCGGGGTGCTGGCCGAGGCGGTACGCAACGCGTTGGGTGGATGACCGTTCAGCGCCGCAGTCGCACGCCCTTGGGCGTCTGGTGGAAGCCTGCCGCCAGGAGTGCGGCGACGAACGGGTGCGCCGACCCCAGCGAGGCCTCACCGTCGACCTTCTCGACCGTGAGCGCGGCCAGGCGCCCGCCCCGCACCAGCCCGGCGAGCGCCTCCGCGGCCCGGGCGAGGGTGTCGGGTTCCGTCGCCCACGTCAGGGCGGTGCGCCCACCGCGCTCGAGCCAGACGCTGGGGCGGCCGTCGTCGAGCACGACCAGCGCGCCCGCCTTGCGGCTCGGCCGGTGGTCACCCGTCTCGGGCCAGGGCAGGGCGGCACCGAACGGGTTCGCCGGGTCGGACGCCGCAAGCACCAGTGCGCCCCCTGCCGCCGCCCGGCCCACCCCACGGAGCCGGTCGATGGCGCCGGTGGTGGCGAACTGGGCCGCCCCCAGCCCCTCGACGAAGTAGCCGCGGCGCAGGCGGCCGGCATCCTCGGCCGTGGAGAAGACCTTGTAGACCCCGGCGAAGCCGCCCTCGATGCCCTCGGACTGCACCGAGCCACGCGTGACGACGCCGTAGCGGTCGAGCAGCAGCTCGGCGGTGAGGACGAGGCGTTCCTCGGTTGACCCGACCCCGCCCGGCACCAGCGACCAGCGACCGCCCACCGACGGCGGCGCGGCGGCGCGCGGTAGTCGCAAGCGGGGGCGTCCGTACCGGGTGCGCGGGGCGGCGGACCGGGACCGGTGGGTCGTCGATCCCCCACCCAGCCGGGCGCGCACGGGGGCGAGGGTGTCGTTGGTGACCAGCCCCTTCCAGACCAGCGACCACAACGCGTCGGAGGCGGCCAGCCCGCCCGGGTCGCCCACGGCGTCGGCCAACGGGCCGAAGAAGGACGCCCCGCCCTCGCGCAGGGCCGAGACCAGCGCCGCCTCGAGGTCGCCCTCGGGCTCGGCCAGAACGTCGCCGAGGGGGCCGAGGTCGGTCGGCCAGAGGGTGATCCAGCCGTCGGAGGCCGCCAACCCGCCCTGCCCGCGCCACGACACCTCGCCGGCGGCGCACAGCTCGTCGAGCAGTGCCGGGGTGTAGTCGCGCACCCGTGCGGGGAGGATGAGCGCCTCGACCGCCGAGGCCGGCAGCGCCACGCCGGCGAGCTGCTCCACGACCCGCAGCACGCCGTCGGCGCCGCGGTAGGTACCGCCGACGCCCTGCCAGGCGGGGAGGAAGCGGGCGTAGTCCTCGGCCGGCACGGGCTCCACCTCGGCGCGCAGCGCGGCCACCGATCGGCGCCGGATGACGCGCAGCACGCCGGGGTCGCAGAACTCGCGGTCGCCGGTCGAGCGCGCCCCGGTTCCGAGGTCGACCCCGGCGGGGGTGAACTCGCCCTCGACGAGGCGCCCGTCGGCGACCAGCCGCCGCAGGGCGAACTCGGCCAGCGCCAGCGCCCAGCCGAACCGCACCGCGACCTCGCTGGCGGTGAAGGGCAGGTGGGTGCGGGCGTACCGCACCAGGAGGTCACCCACCGGGTCCGCGACCGGGTCGGTGAAGGCGGCGGGCAGCCCGGGCGGCAGGGCGATGCCCAGCGCGTCGCGGAGGCGTCCGGCGTCCTCGACCGCGGCCCAGCGCGGCTCGTCGCCCGGCGTCCCGGCGGGCACCACGCGGCGCGCCGACTCGAGGTGGGCCAGCCAGTCGGCCACGGCGTCCGGACGGGTGGCGCGGGCGCGCAGTTCGTCGGTCGACAGCGGGCCGAGCACACGCAGCAGGTCGGTGAGTTCGTCGGGGTCGCGCGCACGGCGTCCGTCGGCGAGGTGCTGAAGTTCGGCGTAGGTGCGCGCGAGGGCGTCGGGGTCGAGCAGGTCGCGCAGGCTGAGGCCCTCGGCGGTGCCCAGCAGCTCGGCGAGCAGGTCGGGGTCGAGCGACAGCGCGGCGGCGCGACGCTCGGCCAGCGGCGAGTCGCCCTCGTAGAGGAACTGCGCGACGTAACCGAACAGCAGCGACTGGGCGAAGGGGCTGGGCTTGGGCGTGGTGACCTCGACGACCTGGACGCTCCGGTCGCGGATCCGCCCCATCAGGTCGACCAGCGCGGGCAGGTCGAAGACGTCCTGCAGGCACTCGCGCACCGCCTCGAGCACGATCGGGAACGCCGGGTAGTTCGACGCCACCTCCAGCAGGGCGGCCGAGCGCTGACGCTGCTGCCACAACGCCTGCCGGTGGCCTGGCCGCCGGTTCGGAAGCAACAGGGCGCGCCCCGCGCACTCGCGGAACCGCGAAGCGAACAGCGCCGACCCGCCGACGAGGTCGGTGACGAGCGCCGTCACCTCCTCGGGGTCCAGCACCAGGTGCTCCAGCAGGTCGGGCGGCGCCGACGGGCCGCCCCACGCGTCGCCGTCCGCGCCCTCGGCACCCCCCATGTCGGGCAGGCGCAGGACGATGCCGTCGTCGGCGTGCATCGCCTGCACGTCGACGCCGTAGCGCTCGCGCAGGCGCGCAGCGATCGCCAGCGCCCACGGCGCGTGGACGCGCGCCCCCCACGGCGAGTGGATGACGACCCGCCAATCGCCCAGCTCGTCGGTGAACCGCTCCACCACGATGGTGCGGTCGGTCGGCACCGAGCCCGTCGCCTCCCGCTGCTCGGCGACGTAGGTGAGCAGGTTGGACGCCGCCAGCTCGTCCAGGCCCGCCCCCAGTAGGCGTTCGCGCGACCCGTCGTCGGCGGACAGCCCCCGCACGTACGAACCGAGCGCCTCGCCGAGCTCGGCCGGGCGTCCGATGGTGTCGCCCTTCCAGAACGGCAGGCGGCCGGGCTGGCCGGGGGCGGGGGAGACCAGCACCTGGTCGTGGGTGATGTCCTCGATGCGCCACGTGCTTGTGCCGAGCGTGATGACGTCGCCGACCCGGGACTCGTAGACCATCTCCTCGTCGAGCTCCCCGACGCGGCGCCCGGGGCCGTCGCCGGCGATGAAGACCCCGAACAGCCCGCGGTCGGGGATCGTGCCGCCGTTGGTGACCGCGATGCGCTGCGCGCCCCGACGCCCGACGAGGGTGTCGGCGACGCGGTCCCAGACCAGGCGGGGGCGGAGCTCGGCGAACTCCTCGGCCGGGTAGCGGCCCGCCAGCATGTCGAGCACCGCGTCGAGCACCCCGCGGGTCAGGGTCGAGAACGGTGCCGCCCGGCGGACGAGGGCGAGCAGGTCGGGGACGGACCACGCTTCGAGCGCCACCATCGCGACGACCTGCTGGGCGAGCACGTCGAGCGGATTGGTGGGCACGTGCAGCCGCTCGATCGCGCCGGCACGCATGCGGTCGACGACCACGCTCGTCGCCACGAGGTCGCCGCGGTACTTCGGGAAGAACACGCCCCGCGACACGGCACCGACCTGGTGGCCGGCGCGCCCGACGCGTTGCAGGCCCGAGGCCACGCTGGGCGGCGACTCCACCTGCACGACGAGGTCGACCGCGCCCATGTCGATGCCCAGCTCGAGGCTCGAGGTCGCCACGACGGCGGGCAGGAGCCCGGCCTTGAGCGCCTCCTCGGTCTCCTTGCGCTGGTCGTGGGACACCGACCCATGGTGGGCCCGCGCGATCACCGGCGGCGACCCGGCCGAGGCGCCCGCTTGGGCCATCACCTGGGCGGGGACCCGTGTCGGGTTCGGTGGTTCTTCGCCCGCACGCTCGGCGGCGATCTCGTTCAACCGGCCGGTCAGGCGTTCGGCCAGGCGCCGCGAGTTGGCGAACACCAACGTGGAGGAGTGCTCCTCGACGAGGTCGACGATCCGCTCCTCGACGTGGGGCCAGATCGAGGGGGTCTGCCGCGGCTCGCCCCCCTCGGCCGGGGCGGCGCCCAGCGACGCCATGTCCTCGACCGGGACGACGACCCGCAGGTCCCACTGCTTCTCCGACGGCGGCTGCACCACCGTGACCGGTCGCCCGCCCGCGAGGAACCGGGCCACCTCGTCGATCGGGCGGACCGTCGCCGACAGGCCGATGCGCTGGGCCGGACGCTCGAGCAGGGCGTCCAGGCGTTCGAGGGTGAGGGCCAGGTGGGCGCCGCGCTTGGTGCCGGCGACGGCGTGCACCTCGTCGATGATCACGGTCTCCACCCCGCGCAGGGCCTCGCGGGCCCGCGAGGTGAGCAGCAGGTAGAGCGACTCAGGGGTGGTGATCAGGATGTCGTCGGGCGAGCGCGCGAACCGCCGCCGCTGGTCGGCGGGGGTGTCCCCCGATCGGACGCCGACGCTGACCTCGGGCCGGGGGAGGCCCAGCCGGTCGGCGGCGTGGCCGATACCCACCAGCGGCGAGCGCAGGTTGCGCTCGACGTCGACCGCGAGCGCCTTGAGCGGCGAGACGTACACGACCCGGCACGAGCGGGCCGGGGGGTCGCCCGCGGGGGCCTCCGGTGGGCGTGCTAGACGGTCGATCGCCCACAGGAACGCGGCGAGGGTCTTGCCCGAGCCGGTCGGTGCGACGACCAGCGTGTGCTCCTCGGCGCTGATGGACGCCCACGCCCCGGCCTGGGCGGCGGTGGGCGCGGCGAAGCTGCTGGAGAACCACGCCCGGGTGGCGGGCGAGAAGCGCTCCAGGACGTCGGCGTCTGGCTCGGTCGTCATGGTGCGACCACTGTGCCACGGGGGACTGACGCTTTCCCGACCTTCGTGGGCTGTTCAACCTCAACTGAGGGCAGTCGGACTGGTTTTGCCACGCAACGAGGGTCGGGAAAGGCTCAGAAGGGTGCGGTGTCGGGGTCGCTGCCGACGCGGTTGCCGGCGTCCAGGCCGTCGATGCGGGCCATGGTGTCGGCGTCCAGCTCGAAGTCGAACACCTCGAAGTTCTCCTCGATGCGCGACGGGGTGACCGACTTCGGCAGCACGATCAGGCCGTGCTGCAGGTGCCAGCGGATGATGACCTGTGCCACCGACTTCCCGTAGGACGCCGCGATGTCAGCAAGCTCGCCGTTGCCGAGGTCGGCGCCCGACCCGAGCGGCGACCAGGACTCCACCGTGATCCCACGCGACGCGCACTCGGCCCGCAGCGGGACCTGCGCGAACGTCGGGTGGACCTCCACCTGGTTGATGACCGGCACCTCGCCGGAGATCGCGTCGAGGTGGTGGGCGTGGAAGTTGCTCACGCCGATGCTGGTGGTCAGGCCCTCGGCCTTGAACTCCTGCATCGCGTCCCAGGCCTCGATGTAGGCGTCACCGTGCTTGACCGTCGACGGCCAGTGGATCAGGTACAGGTCGAGACGGTCGAGGCCGAGCTTCTCGAGGCTGGTCTCGATGGCGCGGCGCGCCTGGGCCTTGCGGTGGACGTTGTTCCACAGCTTGGTCGTGACGTACAGCTCCTCGCGCGGGACGCCGCCCTGGGCGATCGCGCGGCCCACGCCGGCCTCGTTGCCGTAGATGGCGGCGGTGTCGATGTGGCGGTAGCCCGTCTCGAGCGCGTGCAGCACTGCGGGGGTGACATCGGCGTCGGGAACCTGCCAGGTGCCAAAGGCCAACTGCGGGATCGCCGTGCCGTCAGCCAGCGTGATCGCCGGGACCTGCGTCATGTCTGTCCTTCCTCTCGTGTGGTGAACGAACCCATCATGCCGCGCAGCAGGCCGCCCCCATCGGCGTCCGACGCCGTGGGCCCGGCCATCCAGCCGGGGGCGAACAGGGGACGGGAGCGGCCCGCGGTGTGGCCGGAGTCCTGTTGGGGATGGTGTTCGGCATACCCCGGCTCGCGCGGCGGGAGAGGAGGGGGCTCGGGCGGAGGCGTCCACCCGGGCAGCGGGTGCTGGCAGTGGGGACAGTGCGGCGCGGCGTTGTCAGCCGGGCGGGCGGGATCCGTCACCAGCGGCGTCCGTTCGCCTTCACGCACGCGGCCAGCAGGGCCCCGGCCGTCGGGGTGAGCTCGGGCTTCTCGGGGTAGGCGGGACAGCGCCGGAGCTCGGCAACCGTCGCCATGAGCAGGGCGCACCGGGCGGGGTGGTCGAGGCCGGGCCATTCCTGGCCCTCGCCCGGGGTTCGCCCTCCGGCGGCCCGGTAGCCGCTGACGAAGGCGAACCAGCTGGCCCCGTCGAGCAGGCCGGCGCCGAACAGGGCGGCGGGGCCGGCGAGGTCCCAGGCGGCGTCGCCGACGCCGAGGGTGTGGGGGCCGGTGAGGAGCCAGGCCTCGGTGCCGGCGAGCCGTCCGAGGCGTCCGAGGTCGAAGGTCCCGTGGACGACGCTGGGTCGCACGGGCGACGGCCACGACTGGAGCAGGTGGAGCCCCAACTCGCGCAGGATGTCGGTGGAACCGCCCGGGTGCAGCGCGTCCGCCTCCGCGACCGCGGCGGTGAACTGGGCGCGCCCGCCGTGCTCGGGCAGGTCGTCGGTGACCGGGCACGCGTGCAGCCGGGCCAGCAGCGCACCGACCTCGCGCCAGGGCGGGGGCTCGTCGTCGGCCAGGGGCTCGGCGGCCGGGGCGAGGGTGACCAGACGGCCGTCGGGGGCGGCGATCGGGGTGGAGCTCAGGGGTGGGACGTACGTGCGGCGGATCGGGTCGGTGGACGCCGCGGCCAGTCGCGCGGCGAGCTCGGTTTCGATCGTCCCAGCCGGGTGCTTGCTGACCAGGACGTCGTCGACCACCCGCTGGAGCATGCACCCACCCTACGGCGTCCCGCCCTGCTGCGGGCGGGTGCAGGGCCCGGGCTGTCCACAGGTTTGTGCACAGCTGGGGAAAACTACACGGGTGTAACTCACGGGGTGGTGTGGCGGAAGCCTGCCGACGCCTTGGTGCTCGAGACACCTGCGGGCAGGGATGCGACGAGGAAGCGGCTCTCTCGCTCGACCACCGCGACGTGAGGGCCACAGACACAGAGGGAGGCTAGGACGAACGCCCAGGAGGCTGGCCCGAACGCCCGTCCGGGAGAAGTAGCCACTCGACGCGTCCTTGTTCTCTGGACGCCAAGACCCCGGCGAGTGGTCACTTCTCCAGGAGTCCTGCACGCGGATGAGCAAGGAACCGTTGGTGCCGACAGCACCAAGCCTTGGAGCTACCACCGGTGAACGGCTCGCTTGCCAGTTGCGGTGAGCAGCGCGTAGACCAAGTCCCACCCGGAGAGGGTCGGACTCGATCTCTTCGTGGGTCCGGAACCGGAGTCGCTGGTCTCCGGGGATGATGTCGCCCCTGTCGGGGAACTCGTCGTGGCGGTGCATGACAGCCACCCCGTCCTCATCGGGCGGATCGGTGGTGAGGCTCTCACGGAGAGTGCCCACCGCGCCCGCACCGTCGCCCGCGAGGTGGTGGTGTTCCTGCACCGTCCGGGCGGGCAGGCCCAGTTCTCACCCTGGCACGCGTCGACGGGCATCGACCACCCGGTGCTGGGGCCCGTCATGGTGTCCGCCTGCCGCCACCTCCTCAGGGGCCGGTCGATCACGCGTAGCGCCATCTGGACCACATCTGGCGCACAGTCGGGAACCGTCGCCGGGTGGTTGACCTTGTCACAACGATTCCGTAGGTTCGCGTGCCACGGTGATGTGGTCCAGATGGTGCTACGCCCAGACCGGTGGTCGTTCCGGCAGGATGGTGTCATGACCGGCCCGCATGGCAGGCCCGCAGAGCACCTGCCCGCCGGCGTCATCATCCGGGAAGCCTCGGGTGCGGACGCTGAAGCGATGCACGAGGTCGCCACCCAATTCTGGCTCGACACGTATCCCAACGCTGAACCGGGCATCGACGAGGGCACCCTGCTGGCGATGCCCAACGACCCCCGAGAGGCTCGAGCGCTGCCGGGCAGCGCTGGAGCGCGGCGACCCTGCCGAGCGCGCCGTCTGGGTGGCCGTCGCCGACGGCCGCACTGGACGCCGCCCTGATGGGCTGCTCCCTGGTGATCGTCGAGGACGCAGACACCGCCCTGCGCGAGGCCGGCGACGTGCTGCTGGCCGTCGAGGAGGGTGAGCTCACGGCGTCCGACCTGCGCACGCTGCGACAGGTTGTCCTGGAAGAGGTGGGACGCGTCACCGACCGGGCCCACGATGGTCAAGACCGTCGGCATGTCCTGGCAGGACCTCGTCGTGGCGGCGGGGGCCGCCCGCGCCTGAGCGCCTGGGACGCACCCCTGACGAGGCAGCAATTCCCCAGCACTACCCCTTGTAGTGCATGTACCCCGGGGGGTATCATTTTCCTACCCGAAGAACTCGCGCCCGAGGAGCCTCGATGAGGAGAATCGTCATCCTGGGTGGCGGCACGGCGGGAACGATGGTCGCGAACAAGTTGCGCGCCACCGAGCCGGCCTCCGCCCTGCAGATCACCGTCGTCGACCGCGACGACGAACACCACTACCAGCCCGGCTACCTGTTCATGCCGTTCGGCACCTACACGCGCAAGCACATCGTGCAGCCGCGCCGTAAGTACCTGCGCCCGGGCATCAACCTCGTCCTGGCCGAGATCGAACGCGTGGACGCCGACGCCAAGGTCGTCCACCTCGCCGGCGACCGCACGCTGGAGTACGACACGCTGATCGTCGCCACCGGCGTCCAGCCCCGCCCCGACCAGACCCCGGGGGCCGAGGGGGAGGGCGTCCACCACTTCTACGACCTCGAGGCCGCCGAGCGGCTGACCGAGGGCCTGCGGATGTTCCCCGGCGGGCGCCTGGTCGTCCACATCACCGAGATGCCGATCAAGTGCCCGGTCGCGCCGCTGGAGTTCACGTTCCTGGCCGACGCGTGGTTCCGCGAGCGCGGCACCCGGCACAAGGTCGAGATCGTCTACGTCACGCCCCTCGACGGCGCTTTCACCAAGCCAGTCGCCTCGCGCGAGCTCGGTGACATGTTCGACAAGCGCGACATCAAGATGGAGACCGACTTCGCCGTCGAGAGCGTCGACACCGAGAACCAGGAGCTCGTCTCCTACGACGACCGGCGCATCCCCTATGACCTCCTGGTGTCGATCCCGCTCAACATGGGCCCCGACTACATCGCGCGCTCGGGCCTGGGTGACGAGATGAACCTCGTCCCGTGCGACCAGGGCACCATGCAGAGCCTCGCGCACCCCGACATCTTCGTCCTGGGTGACGGTGGCACGCTGCAGACCTCCAAGGCGGGGTCGGTGGCGCACTTCGCCGTCGACATCTTCATGGAGAACTGGCCGCACTACCTCGCGGGCGAGCCGCTCACCCACCAGTTCGACGGGCACGCGAACTGCTTCATCGAGACCGGGCACGGCAAGGGCATGCTGCTCGACTTCAACTACAAGACCCAGCCGTACACGGGGTCGTTCCCGTTGCCGGGCGTCGGCCCGATGGCCCTGCTGAAGGAGAACAAGGCCAACCACCTGGCCAAGCTCGCCTTCCGCGGCGTCTACTGGGAGTTCCTCCTCAAGGGACGCCCCCTGCCGTTCACCGCCGACATGTACCTGATGGGCAAGAACATCGAGGACGAGGCGTCCGGCACGTCGACCCCCAACCTCCTCAAGGGCCTGGTCGGCCTGCGACCCTCACACTGACAAGGAGAGACACCATGCCCACCTGCCGCATCGACGGGCGTCCGATCGACGTCAACGACGAGGGCTTCCTGACGGTCTACGACCAGTGGGACGACAGCCTCGCGACGGTCCTGGCCGGGTATGCCGGCATCGAGGAGTTGACGGACGAGCACTGGAAGGTGCTCCGGTTCCTCCGGGACGACTACCCGGCCCGCAAGGAGACCGCCACCCTGCGCCGCGTCACCGCGGTCGGCGGCTTCGACATGAAGGAGCTGTTCCGGCTGTTCCCCGGGAAGCCCGCCAAGAAGATGAGCTACATCGCCGGGCTGCCCAAGCCCAAGGGCTGCGTCTAGGAGACTGACATGACCGAGATCCTCGAAACCCCGATCATCCCCGACTTCGGCGACACCAAGAAGCCGGACGCCGCGGGCGCGGCCCCGTCGCGCCCGGTGAGGAGCAAGTTCCAGGGCGGTGGCGAGCCGCAGCCCGCCGGCGACCAGGCCGGTGCGCCCGCCTACAGCGGGCCGCGAAAGATGGTGTTCATCGCGTCCAAGGGCAACCTGGACATGGCCTACCCGGCGCTCATCATGGCCAACGCCGCCCTCGGCGAGGGCATCGAGACCCACATCTTCTTCACCTTCTGGGGCTTCGACCTGGTCACCGAGCGGTACATGGACGACCTGAAGTTCACGATGGCCGGCAACACCGCCATGCACATGCCCCAGGCGCCGACCATGCCCCTGCCGCAGATCATGGGCGTGGTGCCGGGCATGACGAAGTTCGCCACGAACATGATGAAGAAGCAGCTCGACGACCTCGAGATCCCGTCGGTGCGGGAGATGCTCGACATCATCGTCGCGTCGGGCGGCCACCTGTGGGGCTGCAAGCTCAGCTTCGACATGAACGGGCTGGCCCGCACCGACCTCTACGACGGGGTCGAGGACGTCATCAGCGCCACCGACTTCATCGAGCTGAGCGAGGGCGCGCAGGTCATCTTCGTGTGACCGGTTCGCGCCGGCCGACGGTCAGGCGCTGTTCCCGTTCATCGCGGGGACGGACGGCTCGAGGTCGGTCGGAGCGACGGGCCGCGCCAATCCGTTGGCGTGCGCCCAACGGACCGCCTGGCTGCGGCGTTCGACCTCCATCTTGCGGTAGGCCGACCGGATGTGGGACTTCACCGAGTTGATGCTGAGGAACAGGCGGTCCGCGATCTCGGCGTTCGTGAGGGCGTCGCTGACCAGCGCGACCACCTCGGCCTCGCGGTAGGTGAGCCCGAACGCGCGGCCGGGCCAGTCACCAGGACGCGGCTCGTCGGCCGACACCTCGTCGGTGACCTCGCCCGGCGAGGCCGCCGTGCGGGGCTGGCCGCCGCTGCCGACCTCGACCACGCGCTCGCCGGCGTGGGCACGCAGGAGGGCGTCGAGCAGTTCCTCGGCGCCCAGCGTCTTGGAGACGAACCCGTCCGCTCCGGCGTCCAGGACGCGGTTCACGTGGTTGGGGTCGGCGTCCCACGAGTAGGCCACGACCCGGCCCACGTGGGGCAGTTCGCTCAGTTGCGTGAGCCGCTCGTGGTGGGGGGAGGTGCCGAACGTGTCGTACAGCGCGACGTGGACCGGGGCCTCGGGGAGGCCGCCGGCCTCGAGCTCGATCACCCTGAAGCGGTCATCGCCGCTGAACATCTGCGCCAACCCGCGCACGACGACCTCGTAGTCGTTGACCAGCGCCACGGTGACAGAACTCACTTCCTCCATGCAAACATCCTAGTCGGTGTGGGGTTCGGCGACCAGATCCCGCCGTTTCACTTCATGGCCCCGGGATGGTCCACCCACGGGGGCAGGACACGCCGGGGAGCGGCCGTGTGTACTGGTGGCATGTCGTTCACGTTGCTCCCGTTGGTGATCGGCGGCCTGGTCCTGGGCGGGGCGCTCGCCGGGGTGCTCGCCCTCTCCCTGTCGCGTGGTGCGGCCGCTCCGCACCCCGGGGTGGGGGCGGCCCAGCTCGACCACCTGGGGCCGTGGCCGGCCCAGGAGCGCACCCGGCTGCTGGCGGCGGCCCTGCTCGGCGCGATCGGTGCCGCAGCCGCCATCGTCACGGCCGTCCGGTTCGCGTGGTGGCCCGGCCTCTTCCTCGCCGGCGGCATCGGGGCCCTGGCCACCCTGCTCGCCGCGCTGCTCCTGCGGGTGCCCGAGCCCCCTTCGGCCCCGGCGCACCCATCCTCTCCCGGGGGCCGGCCCGCCGACCCGCGCCAGGTCGTGAAGGTCGCGGTCGTCGGTGCCGTCGCGGTCGCCATCGCCGGGGCGGCAGCCTGGTTCGCCGAGCCGCGCCCCGAGGGTGGGTGGGGGCTGCCCCACGAACAGGTGGTCTCGATCACGCACGAGGTCGGCTCGCCGCCGGTCATCACCCACCAGCCGGGTTTCGTGTCGCCCTGGCTCGGCTGGCCGGACGCCCTGCTCGCCCTCCTGCTCGCCGTGGCGGTCGCGCTGCTGCTCGGGATCGCCCTGCGCCGGCTGGCGTCGGGCAGCCTGACCGACGACGAGGCAACGGACCGCCACCTCCGCACCCAGCGGACCCAGGCGCTGGCGGGCGTCGTCACCGGGGGCATGCTCGCGCAGGTCGGCATGCTGGCGTTCGGGCTCGGCGTGCAGTTGGCCTTCCTCACCGACGTTGCCCCGGTCCCCACGGAGAACGGGTGGTTCCCGGCGGTCGCCGTCCAGCCGCACGCCACCATCGGTGCCGTCGCTGCCGTGTTCGGGGTCGTCGTGCTCGTCCTGGCCGTGGTGCAGTTGGTCCTGGCCGGCCTTGCCCTGACGCGGCTGGACGCCCCAGTTGACGTCGGCATGAAGGACTGAACAGTTGAGGGAGAAGGTCGGGGGATGCCTTCCCGACTCAGCCGCCCAGTCGCTACGGTGCCACCAGGCGCCGCCAGCCCCGGCGGCCGACACAGGAGGCTGCACCGATGCGTCCACCCACGAAACTCCGCGGCAGAGCGCTCGCCATCCTGACGGCGACCACCTGCGCTGTCGCCGGACTGACCGCTGTTGCGCCCCAGGCCAACGCCGCCGCGAACCACCTCATCATCAACGAGGTCTACGGGGGTGGGGGCAACTCCGGCGCCACCTACACCCACGACTTCGTGGAGCTCCACAACCCCACGGACACCGCGATCGACCTCACCGGGTGGACCGTGGAGTACTACTCCAAGGCGGGCAACCTGGGCAAAACCTGCACCCTGTCGGGCAGCGTCGCTGCCGGTTCGTCCTACCTTGTCCAGCAGGCCCCGGGCAACGGCGGCACCAAGGCCCTGCCGGCCCCGGACGCCACCTGCACGGCCGCCATGTCCGGCACGGACGGCAGCGTTGACCTCACCACCGCCGACGGAACCGTCGTCGACCGGGTCGGCTACGGCTCGGCCGGCCGCTTCGAGGGCACAGCCGCCGCGCCGACGCTGTCGAACACCACCTCGGTCAGCCGGACGAACTTCGTCGACACCGACGACAACCGCGCCGACTTCACCACCGGCGCCCCCTCGCCGACCAACTCGGGCTCGGCGACCGACCCCGAGCCGGAGCCCGAACCCGAGCCGACACTCACGCCGATCGCCGCGATCCAGGGCACCGGCGCCACCACGCCGCTGATGGGCCAGAAGGTGATCACCCAGGGTGTCGTCACCGCGGCCTACCCGACGGGCGGCTTCAACGGCATCTACATCCAGACCCCCGGCACCGGCGGCACAGCGAAGTCGATGGGTGACGCATCCGATGGCATCTTCGTGTACTCGTCCTGGGCGGCGCGCAACGTCGAGATCGGCCAGTGCGTCCGCGTCGAGGGCACCGCTGGTGAGTACAACGGGCTCACCCAGCTGACCGGCAACCCCTACGTGACCGAGCTGGTCGACACCGAGTGCGAGCCCGTCGAGGCGACCCCCCTGACCACGCTGCCGGCGACCGACGCCGAGAAGGAGGTGTACGAGGGCATGCTGGTGCAGCCCGAGGGCACCTACACGATCACGAACAACTACGCGCTCAACCAGTACGGCCAGGTCGGCCTCACCCCGGGCGACCAGCCCCTCTACCAGGCGACCGACGTCGTGGCCCCCGGCCCCGAGGCGCTCGCCCACGAGGCGGCCAACCAGGCCCGCCTGATCACGCTCGACGACGGGTCGTCGTGGGACTTCATGAGGAACGACACCGCCAAGAAGAGCGAGCTGCCCTACCTCTCCCACGAGGAGCCGATGCGCACGGCGTCCCAAGTGACGTTTGACCAGCCCGTGATCCTCGACTACCGGTTCCAGTGGAACTACCAGCCCACCGGTCAGGTCGTCGGGTCCACGAGGGAGTTCGACCCGCTCGTCACCGAGAACGACCGGGAGTACCAGGTGCCCGAGGTGGGCGGAAACCTCCAGATCGCCGCGTTCAACGTGCTGAACTACTTCACCGATCTCGGCATGGACGAGGAGGGCTGCCGCTACTACGCCGACATGTACGACGACCCGGTCGCGACCGACTACTGCGAGGTGCGCGGCGCCTGGAGCCAAGAGGCCTTCGCGGACCAGAAGGCCAAGATCATCGCGGCGCTGACGGGCATGGACGCCGAGGTCGTGGCGCTCATGGAGATCGAGAACTCCGCGGGCATCAGCTACATCGACCACCACCGCGACTACACGCTGGCCCAGCTGGTCGCCGACCTCAACGAGGAGGCCGGGTACACCCGCTGGGCGTACGCCGAGTCGCCGGTGGTCACGCCCACCAACGAGGACGTCATCCGGACCGCGTTCATCTACGACCCCAACGTCGTGCAGGCCCTCGGCGCGTCGATCATCCAGCTCGATGACGCCTTCGCCAACGCCCGCTACCCGCTGGCGCAGAAGTTCAAGGCGAAGAAGACCGGCAAGCCGTTCACCACCATCGCCAACCACTTCAAGTCCAAGGGCTCGGGTGAGGACGACGGCACCGGCCAGGGTCTGTCGAACCCCAGCCGCGAGGCGCAGGCCCGCGCGCTGACGATGTGGGCGTCGGAGATGTTCGGCGACGAGGCCACCTTCCTCATGGGTGACTTCAACGCCTACAGCAAGGAGACCCCGGTCCAGATCATCGAGGCGGCCGGTTACACCAACACCGCCAAGATGTACGAGCCCACCTCGGCGACCTACCAGTTCTCGGGTCGCCTGGGTTCCCTCGACCACGTCTTCGCCAACGCCGCGGCCATGCGCCTGGTGACCGGCGCGGCCGTGTGGGACATCAACGGTGACGAGTCGATCGCCTTCCAGTACAGCCGACGGAACTACAACATCGTCGACTTCCACCGCGACGACCAGTTCGCCAGCTCCGACCACGACCCGGTGGTCGTCGGCCTCGACACCGGCAACCGCGGGAAGGGCAAGAAGAAGTAGCAGTTGCTCCAGCGGCAGTCTCCGCATACCCTCGGGGGTATGCGGAGCCTGTCGTTGTTGCGTACCTGGCCGGCGCGCCGGTGGTGGATCGCCGTCGGCGTCGCGGTCGCCTATGTCCTCATCGTCGGCATCTCGACCGCGATGATCGAGACCCCCGTGTTCGGCCGGGACGTCCCCACCACGTGGTGGGCTTGGCCCGCGCTCATCATCGCGGCGGCCCTCTCGGGCCTGTTGACCGCCACCTACGTGCGCGTGCCGGGAGGGACGTCCGACGCCCAGGGCGAGACCGGGACGCGCCGCGGCATGGTCGGCGCCCTGCTCACCTGGTTCGCCGTGGGCTGCCCCGTCTGCAACAAGATCGCCCTGCTCGTGCTGGGCTACGCCGGCGCGATGACGTGGTTCGCGCCCCTCCAGCCGTTCCTGTGGATGGCCGCCATCGTCGCCCTCGTCTGGGCGCTGGCCGTCCGGCTGCGCGGTGAGGTCTCCTGCGCCCTCCCCGTGGCCGCTCGCTAGGCTGGCGGGCAACCCCGGAAGGAGTGTCATGGACCAAGCCCCCATCGACCCGATGTTCCTGTTGGGCGCCGTCCTCGTCATCGCCTTCCTGGCGCTGGTCGTGATGGTCGCGGTGTCCACGCGGAGCAACACCCGCCTGCACCCCAGCGAGCCCATCGCGGCGCCCGAGCCCGAGCGTGACGTGTGGGAGGAGCAACTCCTCGCCAACACCCCGGACGCCCCGACCCCGCGCCCGGCACCCGAGGTGCTCGACCGTGGCGCGCTGGACCGGCGCCACGGCGACTTCGACCCCTCCGGCTGGGACGACCGCCCCGACGGCTACGAGGGCACCGACTTCGGGATGGTCGGCGACTCCGACCGCTGAGCGGGCGCCCGCTTTGCCCGACCCCACCCACAGGGGAAGATGGGCGCGTGACCCCTCCCGCACCGACCGTCGACCGACGCCCCCGCTGGGGGTCGGACGCCTCGGCCGCGGCGACCCTGGTGCTCACCCTCGCCGTCGTCTGGGGGGTCGCCAAGCTGCTGGCGGTCTGGGGCTGGGTGGTGGCACCCAGCGAGTACGGGGACACCTACTACTACTTCCTCACCGCCGAGGAACTGGCCAGGGCCGGCGGCGGCATCGACGACGCCCTGCGCGAGTACCCGACGCCCGCGGGGCTGCTGCTCCTCCTGCCGTGGGAACTCGGCGCCACCGACCACGAGAAGTACCGGGCCGCGGTCATCGGCCTGACCACGGCCGCAGACGCCCTGTTCACCCTGCTGCTGGGCCGCCGGCTGGGGCCCGTCGGGGTGCTGGCCTGGGTCGCCCTCACGGCGGCGCTGGGCCCGCTCGTGCTGCTGCGCTTCGACCTCCTCCCGGCGGTCGTCGCCGGGGCCGCGGTGCTCCTGGCCATGGAGGGCCGGCGCGTGGCGGCGTCCGTGCTGGTCGGCCTGGGCACCGGCCTGAAGGTCTGGCCGATCGTGCTGTTCCCGCTCACGCTGCGGCGCCGACAGAACCTCGCCCCCACCCTCGCCCTGGCCGTCACGGGCGTCGCCCTGGTCGCGGCCAGCCTGCTCGCCGGCGGCTGGGACCGCCTCCTCAGCCCCCTGTCCTACCAGCGCGACCGCGGCCTGCAGATCGAGGCGGTGCCGGCCACGATCCCGATGCGGGAGTGGGCGGGTGACCCCGACTTCCGGGTGTGGTTCTCGACGTTCCACGCCTTCGAGGTCACCGGTCCCTCGGTGGGCCCGTGGCTCACGTTCGCCCAGGTGGCATCGATCGTCGGCGCGGTGCTGTGCCTCGCGCTGCTGGCCTGGTGGTTCCACCACGGGGCCGACCCGCAGGCCATCGCCTGGCTGGCCCTGGTGCTGGTCGGCACGTTCGTCGTCACGTCCCGCGCGCTCAGCCCCCAGTACCTCCTGTGGCTCGCCGCCCCCGCCGCCGTGCTCGTCGGCCTCGCGCTGCGCGACGGCCCGGACGCCCCACCCGCCGCGCCGGCCCTGTTCACGTTCGCACTGGTGCTGTCCCTGTGCGGGCTGACGACCGGGGTCTACCCCGTCTACTACGACGCGCTCTTGGTCCGCGGGCGCCTGACCGACCGGGCGCTGTTCCTGCTCACCCTGCGCAACGTCGGCCTGCTCGTCCTCGTGGCCTGGGCGGCCGCCTGCGCCCTGGTCACCAGCCGGGGGACGCCGGCCCGCGGCCCGCGGCGTCCGGGATGGGGGTCACTGACGGCAACCCCACCCGGGCGGGGTGGGACGTCGTTAGAGTGAGGCGCACGAGCGTCGCGACCGACCAGGAGGAGCCAGACCCCATGTGGACGTTGACCGGATTCGCCGACGAGGTCTCCCGCGACCTCGACGAGCAGATCGCCCTGCTGGACGAGCTGCGCATCAGGCACGTCGAGTTCCGCAGCGCGTGGGGCACCAAGGTGCTCGACCTCAGCGCCGAGCAGCTCGAGGAGGCGAAGGCGAAGCTGGACGCCGCGGGCATCCGCCTCAGTTCGGTCGGGTCCGACATCGGCAAGATCCTCATCACCGACCCGTTCGAGGAGCACCTCAAGCGGGCGGCCCGCGCGGTCGAGGTGGCGCGCTTCTTCGGCACGCCCCACATCCGCATGTTCAGCTTCTTCATGCCCGAGGGCGAGGACCCGATGCAGTACCGCGAGGAGGTCATGGACCGCACCCGCGCGTTCGTGCGCCTCGCCGAGGCCGGCGGCGTCACGATGCTGCACGAGAACGAGAAGGACATCTACGGTGACACCCCCGAGCGGGTCGCCGACCTCGTCACCACCATGGGCTCGCCCGCCTACCGCGCGATCTTCGACCCGGCCAACTACGTGCAGTGCGGCGTGAAGCCCGTCGACGAGGCCTACCCGGTCGTGCGCCCGTTCACCGACTACATCCACGTCAAGGACGCCTCGGCCACGGACGTGGACGCGGGCGGCCTCAACAAGGTGCTCCCGGCCGGCGAGGGCGACGGCCAGCTCCGCGAGCTCGTGGCCGCGCTCAAGGCCGACGGGTACGACGGCTTCTTCTCCCTGGAACCCCACCTGGGCGACTTCGACGCATTCGGGGGCCTGTGCGGCCCCGACCTGTGGACCTCGGCGCACAAGGCGCTGACCGACATCTTCACCGAACAGGGGATCTCATGGCAGTGACGCGGGCAGCGATCGTCGGCTGGGGCGACGTCGCGATCATCCACCACGAAGCCATCCAAGCCATCGACGGGGTCGAGTTCGTGGGGGTCGTCGACACCGACGCGGGGCGGCGCGAGTTCGCCGCCGAGGCGCTCGGCGTGCCCGTCTTCGCCACCGTCGGTGAGCTCGTGGACGCCGTGGCCCCCGACGTCGTGCACGTCACCACGCCGCACCACCAGCACATCAACCCGACGCTGGAGGCCATGGCCCGGGGAGTCCACGTGATCCAGGAGAAGCCGCTGGCGGCGTCCGTCGAGGAGGGGCAGCGCCTGGTCGACGCCATGGCCGACGCCACGGCGAAGGTGGGCATCTGCTTCCAGAACCGGTACAACGTCTCGAGCCAGGAGCTGCGGCGCCTGCTCGACTCGGGCGAGCTCGGCGAGGTGCACGGGGCGTACGCCTCGGTCGTCTGGACGCGTACCGCCGACTACTATCAGGCCAAACCGTGGCGGGGGTCGCGCGAGGAGTCCGGTGGCGGGCTGCTGATCAACCAGGCGATCCACACCCTCGACCTGGTGCAGTGGTTCATGGGCGACGTGACCGATATCGCGGGCCACGTGGCGACCCACAAGTTCGGCGACGTCATCGAGGTCGAGGACACCGCCGAGATGCTGCTCACCCACGAGTCGGGGGTGAAGACGTCGTTCTACGCGACGCTGACCGCCCCCCAGCACCGCCCGGTCGAGGTCGAACTCGACTGCGACAACGCCTACGTCTCCTTGCGCAACGGGCTGACGGTCACCTGGAAGGACGGCCGGGGCGTCGACGTGTACGAGGAGCGCAAGGCGCCCTCCGGCGGCCGCTCGTACTGGGGGGTCTCGCACGAGCTGCTCATCCGGGACTTCTACGACAAGGTCGACGACCCCGAGCCGTTCTGGATCAGCCCGGCCGAGGCGATGAAGACGCTGAGGATCCTGAAGAAGACCTACCAGGTCTCGGGCTTCTGACGCCGAGCCGGCGCAACGGCCGGCAACTTCACCGGTCCTGCCACGGGGCGGGAGCAACGCACCTAGGCTGAAGTCACAACTGACGTGAAGACGAAGGAGCGTTCCATGACGGAGAAGATCCGGCTCGGCATCATCGGCCTGGGGGCTGAGGGCGGCATGTACGCCAAGTTCCTCGACGGCGAGATGGTGCCCAACATGCGCATCGGCGCGATCTGCGACATCCTGCCCGAGAAGAAGGAGCAGGCCGACGAGTACGGCGTCCCGTTCTACGCCGACTACAAGCAGATGATCGACTCCGGTGACGTCGACGCCGTGGTCACCACCGTCCCGCACTACCTGCACCCCGAGATGGGCATCTACGCGCTGCAGCAGGGCATTCACGCGCTGGTCGAGAAGCCGGTCGGCGTCTACACCAAGCAGGCCAACGAACTGATCGAGTACGCCGCGTCCAAGCCCGAGCTGAAGTTCGGCGTGTTCTTCAACCAGCGCACCAACCCGCTCTACAAGGACCTCAAGGCGCTCATGGAGTCCGGCGAGCTGGGCAACCTGCGCCACACCTCGTGGATCATCACCACCTGGTGGCGCCCGCAGCCGTACTACGCCCAGTCCGAGTGGCGCGCCACGTGGGGCGGCGAGGGCGGCGGCGTCCTGGTCAACCAGGCCCCCCACCAGCTCGACCTGTGGCAGTGGATCTGCGGCGTGCCGAAGAACGTGTTCGCCAAGGTCGCCTACGGCTTCAAGCGCGACATCGCGGTGGAGGACGAGGTCAACGCGCTGGTCGACTTCGGCAACGGGGCGACCGGCACGTTCATCACCTGCGTGCACGACATCGACGGCACCGACCGCCTCGAGATCCTGTGCGACAAGGGCAAGATCGTCGTCGACAACTCCAACACGGTGAAGATCACCCGCCTCAAGGACGACGAGGAGGCCATGAGCCAGAACATGGGCATGGACGCCGTGGCCAAGCTCTTCACCGGCCAGCTCGACCGTTCCGAGCTGATGAGCGAGGAGACCAAGGAGTACGGCAACGTCTGGGGCGCCCAGCACTGCGAGGTGATGCGCAACTTCGCCGCCGCGATCAACGGCGAGGAGGAGCTGCTGGCCCCGGGTGCCGACGGTATCCACGGCGTCCGTCTCGCCAACGCCATCCACCTGTCGAGCTGGACCGGTCAGGAGGTCTCGATCGAGGACTTCGACGAGGAGACCTACCTGTCAGAGCTCAACAAGCGGATCACCGACGAGGGCAAGTTCGAGACGAGGAGCTGAACCATGGCCGTTCTGGGCGTTCAGATGATGATGCTGAAGAACCAGGTCGCCGAGGACGGCATGTACGCCGTGCTCGAGCGCCTGGCCGCGATGGACCTCCACGCCGTCGAGGTGTCGCAGATCCCGATGGACGAGACCAACACGGCCGCGCTGGAGCGTGGCGTGAAGGAGCTCGGCATCGAGGTCGGCGCGCTCTCGGTGGCGCTGAAGGCCGGCCCGACCGCGACCGGGGACAACCTCGAGGAGCACTACGACAAGGTCGTGGCCGACTGCCGTCGCCTCGGGACGCGGTTCGTGCGCATCGGGATGATGCCGTTCACCGCCATGGTGTCCAAGGAGGCCTGCGAGGCGTGGGCCGCCGAGGTCGAGCCCGCGGCGTCCCGGCTGGCCGCCGACGGGATCACGCTGTGTTACCACAACCACCACGTGGACCTCGCGCAGTTCGACGGTGAGCGGATGTTCGACATCGTGCGCCGGGTGGCCCCGAGCGTGAAGTTCGAGGTTGACCTCCACTGGGTGCAGCGCGGCGGCATGGCCCCGCTCGACATGCTCAAGGAGTACTCGGGCGTGTGCAAGCTGATCCACGTGAAGGACTTCCGCGTGGTCCCGGTGCCGCAGGAGGCCGTCGACAAGATGATGTCGGGCGACGTCGCGGGGGGCTTCCAGGGCTTCCTGAACATCGCGCAGTTCGCCGAGGTGGGTCAAGGCAACATGAACTGGCCCGAGCTGCTGCCCGCCGCGATCGACGCCGGTGCGGAGTTCTTCTTCATCGAGCAGGACGACACCTACGGGCGCGACCCCCTCGACTGCATCGCGGACTCCCGCGCCTACCTGGCGTCGATCGGCTACTGACCCCGACGGGCGGCGGCTCAGAGCTGGTCGAGCATCACGGCCAGGCGGGCCTCGGAGTCGGTGACCAGGTCGGGCAGGTTCGCGGGGTCGCCCTGGAACTCGCCACCCTCGTAGGTCAGCACGACGCGCTGGCCGTCACGCGCGAGGTAGGTGAGGCCGGATCCCGGCGCTTCGACCCACGTCCCCTCGGCGTCCCACTCCGACCACTGGCGCACCTGCACGCCCGCGTCGCCGAAGCCGTCGAGCTCCCCGGAGGCCTGGCGGGTCCGCCACCCCTCCTCGTTCGGGCCCTCCTCGGCGCACCCGGCCAACTGGGTGCCCAGCTCGTCCAGGAAGGCGATCGCCGCCGCCTCGTCGGCGAACACGAGCAGGCCGTTGCCGACCACGTGCTCCGGCCCCACCGACTCCTTGATCCGGGTCGCCGTGATCCCGGACGCCGACGCGAGGGTCAGCACCCGGTCGGGGCAGGACGCCCGCCAGACCGTCGTGGTGAACGCGGTGGTCTCGTCGTCACCGGGACGGTCCTCCTCGGGGAGGAGGAAGCCGGCGGGCACCTCGCCCTTGTCGCCGGGGATCTCCTCCTCGCTCTGGGGCGTGGCCTGCGGGGTGCGTGGGGCGGCCGTGCGCTTGGGCGCCTGTGGTGCCTTGGGCGTCGTGGTCGGGCCGGTGCTCACGGGCGTGGGGGCGATGCTGGGCGTGACGGTCGACGTGGGCAGCGCCGTCGGGGAAGCCGCGGTGCTGGGGCCGGGGCTCGCCATGGCCGAGCCGCCGTCGCCACCGCATGCGGTGAGGGTCAGGACGGCCACGGCGGCCGCCGCCAGGGCGCTGCGCTTCATCGGATGCCTTTCGTCGCGAGTCGCCCCAGTCTCCCACCGGACGCCCCCCAGCGTGGGAGGCCGCCCGGCCTGCGGGCCGTCCATCAACCCGAGTCCTGCAGGAGTCGGCCGCCGACTGCGGGCTGCCCCGAGCTGGTGCGCCGCGTGGTGCAACGACCCGGCGTGGGCCTGCACGAACGCGGTGAACGCTGCATCCCGTCAGGCGGGGCGGGACGCCGGGGCGTTCTTCGCCGTCAGGGCCGGGTCGCGCTGCACAACCTCGCCGAGGGCCTCGTCGATGGCCGCCAGGACGTCGGAGCCGAGGTTGACCCCGCTCGCGCCGACGTTCTCCGCGACCTGCTCGGGACGGGACGCCCCGATGATCGCGCCGGCCACGTTGCTGTTGTGCAGCACCCACGCGACGGCGAGCTGGGCCATCGTGAGCCCCAGGTCGTCGGCGATGGGCCGGAGCTGCTGGACGCGGCCGAGGACGTCGTCGTTCATGAAGCGGGCGATCATGTTGGCCCCGCCCTTGGCGTCGGTCGCCCGCGATCCCTCGGGCAGCGGCTGGCCGGGCACGTACTTGCCGGTCAGGACGCCCTGGGCGATCGGCGACCAGACGATCTGGCTGACGCCGAGCTCCTCGCAGGTCGGGACGACCTCGCCCTCGATGACGCGCCACAGCATCGAGTACTGCGGCTGGCTGCTGATGAGCTGGATGCCGAGGTCCTGGGCCAGGGCGTGCCCCGCCCGGATCTGGTCGGCGGTCCACTCGGACACCCCGATGTACAGCGCCTTGCCCTGCTGCACCACATCGGCGAAGGCCTGCATGGTCTCCTCGAGCGGGGTCTCGGTGTCGTACCGGTGCGCCTGGTAGAGGTCGACGTAGTCGGTGCCCAGGCGCTTCAGCGAGCCGTTGATCGACTCCATGATGTGCTTGCGCGAGAGGCCGACGTCGTTGGGCCCCTTCGGGCCGGTCGGCCAGTAGACCTTGGTGAAGATCTCGAGGCTCTCGCGGCGCTCGCCGGCCAGGGCCTCGCCCAGCACGCTCTCGGCGACGGTGTTGGCGTACACGTCGGCCGTGTCGAAGCTGGTGATCCCGGCGTCCAGGGCGGCACGAACGCACGCCAGTGCGGCGTCGTTCTCGACCTGCGACCCGTGGGTCAGCCAGTTGCCGTAGATGATCTCGGAGATCTTCAGGCCGGAGCGGCCCAAGTGGCGGAACTTCATGGAGCACCTTTCGCTGTCGCTGGGTTTCCCATCCTGCCACCACCACGAACCGCGGACACGCCGGTCGGGAAGTCCATGGTGCGGGATGCGGCGGGGTTATGTGCGACTCGCGTGTTCCGTCTTCCCCTTCCCCGAAAGGACATGCCCCATGAGGAAGCAGCTTGCCCTCGCGACCGCCACCGCCCTCGCCTCCACCGCCGCCCTGGTGGGCCTCGCCGTCGACGCCTCCGCGGCCGAGCACAAGGTCTGGGTCTGCAAGTACGTCGGCAAGCCGGGTGAGGACGAGGTCCTCAAGCCCGGCAAGAACCCGATCCAGGTGAGCTACAACGCCACCGATGCGGACGCCCCGCAGGTGGGGGCCTGGTTCAACGACGGCCAGGGTCGCTCCGTGGTCGTGGCGCTGGGCACCGACCCCGAGCCGGACGCCTCGGTCTGCACCACGCCCCCCGTCGTCGACGACGAGGACGAGGTGACGCCGGAGCCCACGCCGGAGCCCACGCCCACGGCCGACCCCTCGGTGACGCCTGAGCCCTCGGCGACCCCGACCCCGTCCGAGTCGCCGCGCGGCGTCCCGGCCGAGACCGGTGGCGAGTCCGACTACACCGGCCTCGCGGTGCTGGGTGGCCTCGGTGCCGCCGGCATCGTCGCCTCGGCCGGTGCCCTCGTCGCCTCGCGTCGTCGCCACTGATCCGTGAGCGCCGCCGGCCGCACGTGGCCGGCGGCGTCCACCGGGTTGTTCCTGTCCGTCATCGTCGTCCTGGTGGCGGCGGGCGCCTGGTGGCCGTCCGCCGCGCCCGCATCCGCTGACGCCACCACCGTGCAGCGTGTCGAACTGCCCTCGGCGGGCTACTCGTCCGAGGTCGGCACGATGACCGTGGCGGACGCCGGGACGATCGACCCGCCCGACTTCGTCCGCACCTGGTGGATCGAGGACCGCGGGGCGGCCCCCAGCTCGCACGCCACGGACACGGCCTACCTGGCCTGCCACACCGACGCCCAGCGCCCCACGGCCGCGGTGCCGTGCAACGCCGTCGGCCCCGAGAACGTGCCGCTCGGGAGCAGTGTGCTCGTCACCACCGATGTCGAGGAGCTCCGCTACACCGTCGTGCAGGCGCGCAAGGTGGCGCGCGACGAGTTCGCACGCGACCCCGAGGTGTGGGACGTCAATCCCGGACGCCTGGTCTGGGTGAGCTGCTACCTCAGCGAGGGCCGGCGCACCGGCTACAACTTCGTGGTCGTCGCCGAACTGGAGGACTGACGCGTCAGGCGGGGTCGACCCGCGTGAAGCCGTGCTTCTCGTAGAACCGGATCGCCGGCTTGCGGTGCTCCTCCACGGACAGGCGGAGCTCGTCGAGGTCGGCCTCGCCGAAGATCGCCGCCACGGTGGCGGCCAGCAGGACGCGACCGTCGCCGACGCCGCGTGCGTCCGGGGCGACGGCCATGAAGTCGAGGTGCCCCCTGCCGTCCTCGGCCACGTGGCCCGAGGCGTACCCGATGGGGGCGCCGTCGCGCTCGACCACGTAGGTGAACAGGCCGGGGTCGTGGATCAGGTGCTGCGCGGTGGCGTAGGTCGCGGCGAACTCGAGCGCGTGGAGGTCGGCGACGAAGTCCTGGTCGGCGGAGACGGCGCGCCGCGCGCGCGTGGTGTCGGTGCCTTCGAGCCGATCAACGGCGACGGTGCGGGTGAGCGAATAGGTCCGGGCACCCTGGGTGCTGGTCACGCAACTCCTTGAATCGATGAAGTGACGCTAGGGGTTCGCCGCCGCCGGGCGCAATAGGTTGCCCGGCGTTGCCGCTCGCGTCGAGCACAATGGGGTGCGTGAGCGATGACGACATGATCCACCCGGTCGACCTGGCGACCGCGCCCGCGCTGGTGCTGCGCGGGCAGCGCTTCGATGCGGGGCGCCCGGCCGTGATGGCCATCGTCAACCGCACGCGCGACTCCTTCTTCGTCACCGCCGGTGCCGACGGGCTCGAGCCCGCGTTGGACGCCCTCGCGTCCGCCGTGGACGCCGGGGCCGACATCGTCGACGTGGGGGGCGTCCGGGCGGGCCAGCAGGGGGAGTGGGTCGACGTCCCGACCGAGGTGGCGCGGGTGCGCCCCTTCCTCGAGGCGGCCCGCGAGCGGTTCCCCGACCTCGTCCTGAGCCTGGACACCTGGCGTTCCGAGGTGCTCGACGCCTGCCGCGACGTGGGCATCGACCTGGTCAACGACACGTGGGCCGGCGCCGACGCCGACCTCGTGGCCGGTGCGGCGGAGCTCGGCGCCGGGTACGTGGTCTCGCACACCGGGGGGTTGCCGCCGCGCACCGACCCGGTCGACGTGAGCTACGGGCCCGACCCCGACGACGTGGTGCGGTCGGTTCTGGCGGGGCTCCGGGACGGGGCCGCGCGCGCGGTGGCGGCCGGCATCCGGCCCGAGGCGGTGCTCATCGACCCGACCCTGGACTTCGGCAAGACCACCCGCCACTCGCTGCGCGTGCTGCGGGCCACGGCGTCCATCGCGTCGCTGGGGTACCCCGTCCTGCAGGCGATCTCGCGCAAGGACTTCGTCGGCGAGACCCTCGACCTGCCCGCCCGGGAGCGGCTCGAGGGGTCGCTCGCCGCGACCGCCGTCGCGGCCTGGTTGGGGGCGACGGTGTTCCGGACCCACGACGTCGGCGCCACCCGCCGGGTGCTGGACATGGTGGCGTCCATCCGCGGGGACCGGCCGCCCACGGTCGCGGTGCGGGGTGAGCCCGGGGGTGGCGCCTGATGCAGTTCGAGAGCTGGATCGACCGGCAGATCCGTGAGGCGATGGAGCGCGGCGAGTTCGACAACCTGCCCGGCGCGGGTCGGCCCCTCGAGCTCGACACCTCCGAGGACTGGTGGATCAAGGCCAAGATCCGTCGTGAGAACCTCGACGCCGTGCTCCCCGGCCCGCTCGCCCTGCGGCGCGAGGTCGAGGGCATCACGGACGCCGTGGCCGACTGCCGCACCGAGGCCGAGGTCCGCGAGCGCTGCGAGGCCCTGAACGAGCGCATCCGCGACCACTACCTGCGCCCCGAGACCGGGCGCCGCATCATCGTGGGCAAGGTCGACGTGGACGCCGTGGTCGAGGGCTGGCGGGCCCGAGGGAATTCTGGTCGGTAGGACTACGGTCGTACCGGGGGCTCCCCGATCCAAGACCACGGTGCAAGGAAACGACGCGACAACCGCCGCGACCCCGATCTACCGTGGAAGGACCATGAGCACGAGCACCCTTCCCCCGCGCACGGCGGCGGCCCCCCGTGAAGCCGAGACCGTCGTCGACCCCGTCGAACCGGACGCGGTCGAGAGTTCCAAGCCGGTCCTGACCCTGTCGGTGACCGCCCTGGCGGCCGGCGCCCTCGCCGCCGTGACCTCGGCCACCATCGGGTCCACCCTGGGCACGGCGGGCACCCTCACCGGTGCCGCGCTCGGATCGATCGTCGGCGCGCTCTCGACCGCCCTGTACACGTTCGGGCTGCAGCGCACGTGGCACGCGCTCGCGGCACTCAACCCGCGCCGCGCCCAGGTGGCCGCCGGGGTGCTCTTCACCGCGTTCCTGGCGTTCCTCGTGGCGCTGGGGGCCATCACCAGCCTCGAGAAGGCCACCGGGTCCTCGCTCGCGGGCGCCCCCGGAACGACCCTCCAGCAGGTCCGGGTGGTCACGGTCGAGCGTGCGGCCGCCGTCCCGGGGCCGGATCGTCAGGTGGCGGCGCCGGTGGGGGCGGCCCAACCCGCGGCGTCCGAGGCCCCGGTGGGCGCCGCCGAGCCGAGCGTCGCGCCGGTCGCG
>DUOQ01000163.1 GCA_012838755.1 Propionibacterium sp.
CACGCGCGGAGGCGCCCAGCCCGAGCCGCGCCCGGGTGCGCGGGGACCTGCTCGCCGCCGCCCAGGACTGCGGGCGCGACCACACCGTGGACTGGGCGGGCTTCGAGGTCCGCGACCTGCCGGGTGGTCCGGTGCGGTTGCGGCTGGACGACCCCTTCGCCCACGCCGTGCCCGCGGCGTCCGAGCTGGCGGAGCGGATGCGCACCGAGCCCCGCCACCGCGTGCTGGGCGGGTTCGTGCCGCCACCCGACGCGGACCGGGCGGGTCCGGGATCGGGGCCGGCCGGCCGCTAACATGGCCGGGTGCACGTGACCCGTCGTTTCTCCCGCCTGGCCCTGGGCGCCACCGCGCTGCTGCTGTCCGCGACCCTCGCCGCCTGTGGCGGCGCACCCGCCGAGACGCCGACGCCGACCCCCGAGGCCACCCCCGCCGAGACCGCGTCGGCCACGCCGACCCCCACGCCCTCGCGCGAGCCGGTCCCGGTGTCGAACACCCTCGACGGCATCGAGGTCGCCGGCGAACCCGGCGCGGCACCCACGGTGACCGTCCCGACGCCGTTCGCGATCGACGAGACCCGCACCCGCACGCTCGTCGAGGGCCAGGCGGACGCCCCGGCGGCCGAGGCCGACAGCATCGTCGAGGTGCACTACGTGGGCGTGAACGCCCGCACCGGCGAGACCTTCGACTCGTCGTGGGAGAAGGGCCAGGCCGCCCTGTTCAGCCTCGAGCAGGTGGTCCCCGGGTTCACCAAGGGGCTCACGGGCACCAGGGCGGGCCAGCGCGTCCTCATCGTGATGCCGGGCACCGACGGCTACGACAGCTCCGGTGGCAACCCGCCGGCCATCGAGGTCGGCGACTCCCTGGTCTTCGTGGCCGACGTGCTCGCCGTGTCGACCAAGCAGGCCGTCGGCGCCGCCGAGAGCCCCGAGCTGCCGGTCACGCTCGGCGAGGAGGACGGCAAGCCGGCCGTCACGATCGACACCGCCGCGACCCCGCCCGCCGAGCTCGTCGCCGTGCCCGTCATCAAGGGCGCCCAGCGCGCGGTCGGGCCCGAGGACTACGTGATGGCCAACTACCGCACGTACTCCTGGAAGACCGGCGAGCTGATCGAGGACAAGTTCGACATGCCGATGGCCGGGGAGATCGCCAAGACCATCGAGGCCTGGAAGCAGGGCATCGTCGGGCAGACCATCGGTTCGCGCGTCGTCATCGTCGCGCCGCCGAAGGTGGGCTACGACAAGTCGAGCTTCAACCCGCCGGTCGAGGAGGGCGACACCGTCGTCTACGTGGTCGACATCCTGTTCAGCTCCGCCGTCGCCTGACCACACGGGGCGCCCGAAAGCCCTAGTGTGGGCGCATGAATCTGGAGAAGGTCGTCTTCGGCTTCTTCGTGCTGCTCGCGGCGACGCTGAACTTCGGCTACGTGACCGGTGACCTCGGCAACCCCGAGCACCACAACGTGCTCGAGCTGTACGCGGCCGTCATCGTGAACATCATCGCGGCGATCCTGAAGTTCGGGGACCGCACGCAGATCGGCGCCATCCACCTGGCGGCCAGCCTGGTGGCGACGATCCAGTTGCTCGCGGCGGCCATGGCGTGGATCTGGTACACCCAGATCACCCTCGTGCCGATGACCACGCACAACATGGCGAGCGTGGTGTCGCTGGCGCTGGGGGCCCTGCTGGCCAACGTCGTGTCGGTGGTGCTCATGATCATCGAGACCGCCAACTTCCGCCGTCACTGAGCCGGGCCCGCCGCGTCCGATGACCCTGCCGAGCAGCACCCCCGAACCCCCGCACCACGACGGGCGGCAGCGCACGCTGCGCCGCCGGTTCGTGCGGGTGCCCGCGCCCGAGCCGTCGACCGATGCCCTGTTCCTCGTGCTGCGGCGGATGCGCGCGCCGCTCATCCTCGTGGTGGTGGTGTTCGCGCTCTCGGTGGCGGGGCTGGCGCTGATCCCGGGTGTCGACGACACGGGCGCCCCCTACCGGATGTCGGTGTTCGACGCGTTCTACCTGATGTCGTACACGGCGCTGACGATCGGCTTCGGCGAGATCCCGTACGCGCTCACCCGCGAGCAGCGCCTGTGGCTGACCGTCTGCATCTACGCCTCGGTGATCGGCTGGGCCTACGCCCTGGGCGCGCTGCTGTCGCTGCTGCAGGACCACGCCTTCCGGGCGGCCCTGGCCCGCCAGCGCTTCGTGCGCCGGGTGAAGCGGCTGCGGCGGCCCTTCCTGATCCTGGTCGGTTACGGCCAGATGGGACGCGCCGCCGCCGAGACGCTCGACACCCTTGGTCGCAGCACGGTCGTCGTCGCCGCCGACCAGGAGTCGATCGACGCCATGGCCGGGGCGCAGTTGAGCACCGACATCCCCGGCCTGGTGGGGGACGCCCGCGATCCGGCGGTCCTCGGGCTGGCGGGGCTGGGCAGCAAGCACTGCGCCGGCGTGCTGGCGCTGACCGACGACGACGCGGTGAACCTGTCGATCGTGATGGCGGTGACGCTGCTGCGCCACGACGTGCCCGTGGTGGCGCGCGCCAACGACCGCGGCACGGCGAAGGCCATGCGCGAGTTCGGCGCGACCGCGGTGGTGAACCCGTTCGAGCGGTACGGCAACTACCTGGTGATGCGGGTGCGGCGTCCGTCGACCTACCGGTTGCTGACGTGGCTGATCGCCGCGCCGGGCACCCTGGTGTCGGCCCAGGCCGAGGAGCACGAGGACGGCCTGTGGATCATCGCGTCCGACGACCACTTCGGCCCCGAGATCGCCAACGACCTCGAGGACGCCGGGCTCGACTCGACGCTGGTGTGGCCGGTGGACGGCGCCCCCGACGTCGGTGGGGCAGTGGGCTTCATCGCCGGTGGGGCCGACGACGCGCTGAACCTGGCGCTGGCCGGCCACGCGCGCCTGGTCAACCCGGAGCTGTTCCTGGCGGTGCGACAGCGCTCGAAGCGCAACGACCCGCTGCTGCGCGCGTTCGGCCCCGACTCGGTGTTCGTTCCTGCCCAGCTCACCGTGCAGGAGGCACTCGCGCGGGTTGTCACCCCCGACTTCTGGAACTTCGTGGTGCACGTGTGGGGCCTGCCCGACGAGGAGGCCGAGGGCATCCTCGACCACCTGCTCGAGGTGCTCGGCCGCGGGTCCCCCGACAGCCAGCGCATCGTGGTCGGCGAGCGGGAGACGCCGGCGGTGGCGCGACGGCTGCAGACCGGGGCGGTCGTGCTGGGCGACCTCTTCCGGCACCCCGACGACCGCGACGCCTGCGTGGCCGCCGTGCCGGTGCTGCTGCTGCGGGGCGGGGACGCCACCTACCTGCCCCCGCCCGACAGCGAGGTCCGCAGCGGCGACGTGGTGATCAGCGTGGGGACGCCCCGGGGCTTCGACACCCTCGCCGACGCCCTCCACTACGACCACACCCTGGAGTACCTCGTCAGCGGCGAGTCGATCCCCGCCACGTGGCTGGGCCAGACCCTGCGGCGTTGGGTGCGGCGGGGTCAGCGCTCGCCCAACGCCCCGCAGACGCGGGCGTAGGACGCGGCGTCGCTCACGGGCTCTCCTCGAAGTCGGACGCCAGCACCTTCAGCACGCTGGCGAGCAGGGGGCGAGTCGTCGTCGTGCCGCCAGGCGAGGGCGAGACGTCCGCGCTGATCGCGCTGGTCGCCGCGTGCCCGGGGGAGGACGCCGTAGGACGCCGAGCCGGTCACGCCCAGGCGCAGGACGCCGACCTTGCCGGCGCCGATGCGGCGGGCGCGCTCGATCGTGTCCTCGATGCCGGCCAGCGCCAGGGTGGCCTCGCGCTGCAGCACGCACCCGACGGGCCACCCCGGTAGCCTGATCAGCGTGTCAGCGCGCAAGTCGGAACGGATCATGAACCTCACGATCTGCCTGCTCATGGCGCGCCGGTTCGTGGAGCGCGAGCAGATCCGTGAGCTGGTCGAGGGCTACCACGGCCTGTCCGACCAGGCGTTCGAGCGCACGTTCGAGCGCGACAAGGACGACCTGCGCGCGATGGGCGTCCCCGTCGAGACCGGCTCGAACTCACCGCTGTTCCCCGACGAGGTCGGCTACCGCATCCTGCGCCGCGACTTCGAGCTGCCCGAGATCGACTTCACCCCCGCCGAGACCGCCGCGCTCGGCGTGGCCAGCAGCGTCTGGGACGACGCCCGCCTCGGCGGCGAGGCCACCAAGGCCCTCGCGAAGCTGCGCGCCTCCGGCCTCGACCCGGACGCCGACCGCGTGGCCACCTTCGCCCCCACCGTGGGCGCCCGCGAGCCCGCCTTCGAGACCCTCTGGCAGGCCACGCTCGGCGCCCGCCCGGTCGCCTTCACCTACCGCGGGCTCGACCGCGTCGTCGAGCCGTGGCGCCTGGTCAACCGCAAGGGTGCCTGGTACTTCATCGGCCTCGACCGCACGCGCGGCGAGGGCCGCTCGTTCAAGGTCTCCCGCATCGAGAACGCCCCCGCGCTGAAGCAGGGGGAGGTCGCCCCGCCCGACCCCGCGATCGTCGCCGCCCACGTCGCCTCCCTGGGCGCCCGCCGCGACACCGTGGCCACCATCGCCGTCCGCGAGGGGGCGGCCCCCGACCTCGTGCGGTTCGCCGAGCCGGTCGGGTCCGACGATGACGACCCCGGTCCCGCGAGCGCGCCCCCCGGCTTCACCACCTGGCGCCTGCACGTGGCCACCGACCCCGCCGACGCGGCCGGCGACCTGGCCTGGCACGGCGCCGACGTGATCGTGCTCGACCCGCCCGAGCTCGCCGCCGCCGTCCGCGCCCACCTGGAGGCGGTGGCGGCATGGCGATGACCTCCTCCAGCCAGGTGCCCCGCCTGCTCGCGCTGGTGCCCTACCTCCAGGCGCACCCCGACGCCGACCTCGAGACGACCGCCGCCATGTTCGGCGTCCTGCCGCGCCAGCTGGTCGCCGACCTCAAGGTGCTCTGGTTCTGCGGCCTGCCCGGCGGCGCGCCCGGCGACCTGATCGAGGTCGACATGGACGCCCTGGAGTCCGGCACGATCCGGCTCACCAACGCCGAGTTCCTCGCCCGCCCGCACCGCTTCACCCCCGAGGAGGCCATGAGCCTCGTCGTCGCCCTCGCCGCCCTCGAGGAGATGGCGGACGCCGACCTCGCGCCGGCCGTCCGCTCGGCCCGGGCCAAGCTCGAGGACGCCGTGGGCGGCGGTACCGACAGGGTCGCCATCGCCGTCTCCGCGGGGCTGGAGGGGGTCCGCGGCGAACTGGCCGACGCCATCGAGGCGGGCCGGGCCGTGCGGCTGACCTACCACGGCGCCTCCCGCGGCGTGGCGACCGAACCCGTCGTCGACCCCGCCCGCCTGGGCACCCGCGACGGCTACGGGTACCTCACCGCCTGGGCCCACGAGCGGGCCGCCTGGCGCACCTACCGGCTCGACCGCATCGTGTCGGTCGAGCTGCTCGACGACCCCGTGGCCGACCACGGCGCGCCCCCGGCGCTGGCGTCCGGCTGGCTCGACGACCGCCCCGACGCGGTCGAGGTGACCCTCGACCTGCGCCCGCGCGGCCGCTGGATCACCGAGTACCACCCGCTGGTCGCCAGCGAGGAACTCCCCGACGGGCTGGTGCGCGTCCGCATGCTCGTCGCCGACCCGGGCTGGTTCCGCCGGCTCCTGCTCCGGCTGGGCCCGGCCGTCGCGCGCGTCGACCCGCCGCAGGCCGCGGCGTCCGCCATCGAGGCCGCCCGCGAGGCACTGGGCGGGGCCGGTCCCGTCACCGGCGTGTTGTAGGGTCGCGGGCGTGTGGTGGGTGTGGATCATCGTGGGGGCCGCCGTGGCAGGCCTGGTCATGCTGGTCCTGTTCGGCATCGTGCTGTGGCGCAAGGCTCGCCGGGTGGTCGACGCACTCGGGGTACTCGGCGGCCGGCTCGACACGGCGCTCGCGCTGGTCGACGGTGTCGGTGCCCCTCGTCAGACCTCCTAGACTTCAACTCGTACACCTAGGCAAGGAGTAGCAATGCCGTTCAACATGCAGGGCTGGGAATGGGTCATCCTGATCGTTCTCGCGCTCCTGATCTTCGGTGGATCCCGCCTCGCGGGCGCCGGCAAGAACGCCGGCCGCGCGCTGCGTGAGTTCAAGGACGAGACGCGCCAGATCAAGGCCGACGAGGAGCAGGCGCAGCGCGAGGCCGAGCTTCGCCGCCGCGAGCACGAGCTCGAGCAGCGTGAGCGTGGCGCCGCCGCGGGTGGTTCCACCGCCGCCGGTGACGTCGTCGACCCGATCGACCCGTACGACGCCGAGCTCGTCGAGGACCCGCGCCCCGACACCGACCAGAAGTAGGCCCAGGACCCCGTGGCCCGCCTCAGCCTCGGCTGGCTCAAACCCCCGAAGGTTCCGGCCGACGGGGTCATGTCGCTGGCCGACCACCTCCGGGAACTCCGGTACCGCCTGATCTTCGCGATGGTCTCCATCGCGGTGGGGACCATCGTGTCGCTGGTCTTCCACGAGCGGCTGCTGTGGTTCCTGCTGCAGCCGTGGGAGCGGGCGCAGGAGATCCTCAAGGGGATCAGGCCGAACCTCGAGGTGACCGCCGTCCTGAGCGGCGTGACGGCCCCCCTGATCCTGATCCTGATGGTGTCGGCACTGGGCGGCCTCGTGCTGACCAGCCCGGTCTGGCTCTACCAGGTCTGGGCGTACATCGCGCCGGCCCTACTGGCCAAGGAGAAGAAGTACGCCCTGATCTTCCTCCTGGCCGCCGTGCCGATGTTCCTCGGCGGCATGACGATGGGGTACTTCATCCTCCCGTCGGCGATCGCGATCATGATGGGGTTCACCACCGACGTCATCGCGATCCAGAACCTGCTGCCGCTCAACGACTTCCTCGTGCTGATGATGCAGCTCATGCTCGTCTTCGGCGCCGGGTTCCTGCTGCCGGTCATCGTCGTCACGCTGAACTTCGTCGGCGTCGTCAGCGGTCAGGCCCTCAAGGGGGCCCGCCGGTACGTCCTGTTCGGGTGTGCGATCTTCGGCGCCGCCGCGACCCCGGGCGGCGACCCGTTCTCGATGATGGCCCTGGCCATCCCGATGATGCTGCTGTTCCTCATCGCCGAGGCGATCTGCCACTGGAACGACCGCCGCCGGGGCAAGCGCGCGAGCAAGGAGCTCGAGCGCGCATGAGGCATGTGGCCCTGGTGGTCAACCCGGCCGCCGGCCACGGGCGGGGACGCCGGCTCACCCCGTCCATCGAGCAACGGCTGACGGACGCCGGCGTGCGGGTGACCCGCACCTTGGCCGACTCGTCCGACCACGCCCGCACCGCCTGCGAGGACGCCGTGCAGGGCGGCGTCGACGGCCTCGTCGTCGTCGGCGGTGACGGCATGGTCCACATCGGCCTCAACGCCTGCGCCCTCACCGGGGTGCCCTTCGGCGTCATCCCGGCCGGCACCGGCAACGACTTCTCCCGGGGCATCGGCAACGGGCAGCGCTGGCGTCCCGCCGTGGACGCCGTGGCGGCCGGCCACACCCGCACCATCGACCTCGCCGAGGTGCGCGGCTCGCTGTACCACGGGGAGGTCGAGTACGTCGGCTGCGTCGTCTCGACGGGGTTCGACGAGCGGGTGAACTTCCGCGCCAACCACGCCGCGGTCGACCTGGGCCACCTCTCCTACGTCGGGGCGGTGGTCGCCGAGGCCCGCGAGTTCCGGCCGCTGCGCTACCGGCTCGAGCTCGACGGCGCGACCCGCGAGCTCGACGCCATCCTCGTCGCGGTGGCCAACAGCGGCATCTTCGGCGGCGGCATCAGGATCGCCCCCGACTACGACCTCACCGACGGCCTGCTCGACATCGTCATCGTGCACCCGGTGTCGTGGCGCGTCCTCGCCGCGACCCTGCCGAAGATCGCCGTCGGCCGCGACTTCGACCACCCCGCCCTCGAACGGCTCAAGGTCAAGCGGATCGTCGTCGACGGCGACGGCCTCTACGGCATGGCCGACGGCGAACCCCTCGGACGCCCCCCGCTCACCATCACCGCCGTCCCCGGCGCCCTGGAGATCTACGCGAAGGAGGCCTGACATGCCCACGGACCGACCTGCCCCCGAGCCGGGGCCGGCGTTCGCCGAGTTCGCCGCCGCCTTCCCGTTCGCCCTCGACGACTACCAGCGCGACGGCTGCGCGCACATCGAGGCGGGCTCCGGCGTCCTCGTCGCCGCCCCGACCGGCGCCGGCAAGACCGTCGTGGGGGAGTTCGCGGTGTTCCTCGCCCTCCGCGAGGGCCGCAAGTGCTTCTACACCACGCCGATCAAGGCGCTGAGCAACCAGAAGTACCACGACCTGTGCGAGCGCTTCGGGTCGCACCGGGTCGGCCTGCTCACCGGCGACACCGTGATCAACGGCGAGGCGCCCGTCGTGGTGATGACCACCGAGGTGCTGCGCAACATGATCTACGCGGCCTCCCCGACGCTGAAGGGCCTCGGCTACGTCGTCATGGACGAGGTGCACTACCTCGCCGACCGCTTCCGCGGTGCGGTGTGGGAGGAGATCATCATCGGGTTGGCCCCCTCGGTGCAGCTCGTCTCGCTGTCGGCGACCGTCAGCAACGCCGAGGAGTTCGGCGACTGGCTCGACGAGGTCCGCGGCGGGGTGGAGGTCGTGCTGAGCGAACGGCGTCCGGTGCCGTTGTTCCAGCACGTGATGGCCGGACGCCGCATCTACGACCTGTTCGAGGACGAGGCCCCCACCGCCCTGGCGGGCGACCGGTCGCCGTCGCTCGCGTCGGGTGGCCCGGTCGACGTGAACCCCGAGCTCGTGCGCCTGTCGAAGCAGGAGGGCCGGTTCGTGCGCGACGACTCCCGCCACCAGCGCGGGCGCCGCACCCGCGACCGGATCGAGAAGAACGCCGCCGGGCGCGGCCAGCAAGGTCCCAACCTCATCCCGCGCCGCGACGGCGCGGTCGAGAAGCTGGACGCCGAGGGCCTGCTGCCCGCCATCTACTTCATCTTCTCCCGGGCCGGCTGCGACCAGGCGGTCGTGCAACTGCTGCGCAGCGGCGTCCGGCTGACGAACGCCGCCGAGCGCACCGAGCTGGACGCGCTCGCCCAGTCGGCCACCACCGGGCTGAGCGACGACGACCTCGAGGCGCTGGACCACCGCACCTTCGCCGAGGCGCTGCGCCGCGGGATCGCCGCCCACCACGCGGGCATGCTGCCGGCGTTCAAGGAGACCGTCGAACAGGCGTTCGTGCGCGGGCTGGTCAAGGTCGTGTTCGCCACCGAGACCCTCGCCCTGGGCATCAACATGCCGGCGCGCTCGGTGGTGCTGGAGAAGCTCGTCAAGTACAACGGCGAGGCCCACGTCGACGTGACGCCGGGGGAGTACACCCAGCTCACCGGGCGCGCCGGACGCCGGGGCATCGACGTCGAGGGGCACGCGGTCGTCCTGTGGCACCGCAACGTCGACCCGCGCGCCGTGGCCGGGCTGGCGTCCAAGCGCACCTACCCGCTGCGCAGCTCGTTCTCGCCGACGTACAACATGGCGGTCAACATGGTCGCCCGCGTCGGCCGCGAGAAGGCCCGCGGGCTGCTGGAGCAGTCGTTCGCGCAGTTCCAGTCCGACAAGTCGGTGGTCGGGCTGGCCCGCAAGGCCGCGCGCAACACCGAGAAGATCAACGCCCTGTGGGCCGACGCCGCGTGCGACCGCGGCGACTTCGAGGAGTACGCCCGTCTGCGCGCCTCGATCGGGGCCCTGGAGGCGGAGGCCGCGCGGTCCCGCAAGGCCGACCGCCGCGCCGAGTCGATCTCGGCCCTGCTGGAGCTGTCGCCGGGTGACATCATCGGCATCCCGTCGGGGCGCCACGAGGGCTGGGCCGTCGTGATCGACCCGGGCGTGGGTCGCGACCGCGCCAACCCGTCGCCGCTGGTGATGACCGAGCAGCGCCAGATCAAGAAGCTGTCGCCGACCGACTTCCCGTCGCCGCCGACCGTGGCCGGGCGCATGCGGGTGCCCAAGCACTTCGACGGCCGCTCGGCCAAGGACCGGCGCAACCTCGCCGCGGCGTTCCACAGCAAGCTGGGCGGCATGGACACCGGCGTCGCGCGCTACCAGGCCGCCGCGATGGACGCCGAGGTCTCGGCCCGGGTCGCGGAGTTGCGGGCGCAGGCCAAGGAGCACCCCTGCCACGGCTGCCCCGACCGCGAGGTGCACGCCCGCGCGGCCGAGAAGGCCCTGCGGCTGGAGCGCGACACCGCCGACCTGCGCGCCCAGACCGAGCGGCGCACCAACACCATCGCGACCCGCTTCGACAAGGTGTGCGCGGTGCTGTCGGCGCTGGGCTACCTGTCCGAGGACGGGACGCGCGTCACCGACGCCGGCCGCATGCTGGCGCGGATCTACTCCGAGCTGGACCTGGTCACGGCCGAGGCGATCCGGGCCGGGATCTTCGACGAGCTCGACCCCGCCGAGCTGGCCGCGGTGCTGTCGTCGCTCACCTACGAGTCGCGCGGGGGAGGGGCCTCGAGCCCGTCGCGGATGCCCACCCGCTCCACCGAGGTGGCCCAGACGATGCTGCGCCGCATCTGGCGCGAGGTGCGCCTGCTCGAGCGCGACCACAAGCTCGAACAGGGCCGCGACCCCGACATCGGCTTCGCCGAGGCCGTGTACGGCTGGGCCAGCGGCGTGGCGCTGGGCGACATCCTCGAGGCGACCGAGCTCACCGCCGGCGACTTCGTGCGCTGGATGCGGATGGTCATCGACCTCCTCGGCCAGGTCGCCGACGCCGCCGGGGACTCCATCGTGCGCGACCACGCCCGCGAGGCCATCGGACGCCTTCGCCGCGGCGTGGTGGACGCGGCCTACCTCGAGGACGACTAGGGGCTACGCCAGCGCCCGCAGGATCACCGCGGCCGAGGCGGCGGCCCAGGCCTGGGGGCGGCACGAGGCCGGGTAGGGGACCGGCGGCCACACGGTGTCGGCGCCGTGGCCACCGAACAGTTCCGGCAACCGGTCATCGAACCCGGACGCCGCGCGCACCAGCCCGGCGGCCACCCGGCGCGCCTCGTCGGTGAACCCCTCGCGGAGCATGCCGTCGACGCACACCGCGGTGTCGTGGGTCCACACCGAACCGACGTGGTAGCTCAGCGGCCAGTAGCCGGCGTTGGTGGTCGACATCGTGCGGATCCCGTAGCCGGAGAACATGTCGCCGGCCACGAGCCGGGCGACGACGATCGCCTTCTCCTCGTCCGAGAGGATGCCGGTGCCCAACAGGTGGCCCATGTTCGAGGCGCACCCGTCCACCGGTCGCTTGGCGGCGTCCAGGGCGAGGGCGGGGTAGCGGCCCTCGGCGTCGGAGACCCAGAAGGCGGCCCGGAAGCGGTCGGCCATCGCC
>DUOQ01000164.1 GCA_012838755.1 Propionibacterium sp.
CGAGGTAGCCGCCTGAGTCGAGGTTCCTCGACTGCCAGACTGACCTCTCGCTCGGAGAGCGACCCGGTGAAGTCCGCAGCGTCCTCACTCTTCATTAGCGCTTCTGGGGATGTCTCGGGATGAGCCGCCAGCCACTCCAGGACCCGCCTTTGCGCAAGTGAAGAGCGGTAGCTCTCGCGCATCCGGTTGGCTTCTACACGGCCACGCGTAGTCAGAATGAAGTCGAACTGACCATCTAGGGTCGGGGCTGATGCACGAGTAGGTGACACGGGCAGTCACGCGGCCTGAAGGGCCTCGTCGGTCATGATGGTCTCGTATTCGATGGGGGTCAATCTGCCGAGGCGGTCCTGCCGTCTGCGGCGGTGGTAGGTGCGTTCGATCCAGTGCACGATGGCGGTCCGGAGCTCGTCTCTGGTGGCCCAGGATCGGCGGTCGAGGACGTTGTTTTGCAGCAGGGAAAAGAAGCTCTCCATGGCCGCGTTGTCACCGCACGCGCCGACCCTGCCCATCGACCCGAGCATCCCGTGTCGGGTGATCGCCTTCTGCATTTTCTTCGAGCGAAACTGCGATCCTCTATCGCTGTGGAGGATGCAGCCGGTCACCTCGCCCCGCCTGGCGGCAGCGCTGTTCAACGCGTTGACCGCCAGGCGGGACTTCATTCTCGAGTCGATCGAATAACCGACGATCCGCCCCGAATAGACGTCCTTGATCGCGCACAAATACAGCTTCCCCTCGGCCGTCCAGTGCTCGGTGATGTCGGTTAGCCACAGCTCGTTCGGGCCCTGGGCGGTGAAGTCCCGCTCGACGAGGTCGTCGTGAACCGGAGGGCCAGCTTTGCGGTGCCGACCCCGGCCCTTCTTGCTGATGGCGCTGGTCCAGCCGCCGGTGGAGCAGATCCGCCAGGCAGTCCGCCGGCACATCTTCTCGCCTGCGGCCCCGGCTTCGTCGGCCAGGTAGCGGTATCCGAATTCTGGGTCTTCGCGGTGTGCGTCGAACAGGGCGTTGGCCCGGTACGCCTCGGCCAATTCGGTCTCGGTGACCGGGTTCTTGAGCCACCGGTAGTAGGGCTGGCGAGCTATTCCAAGTACCCGGCACGTCACCGTGACAGCGATGCCGTCCTCGGCGAGCTCGTTCACGAGCGGGTACCACCTTTTCCCGGCAGGTTGGCCTGAGACAGGTACGCCGCAGCGCGGCGCAGCACCTCGTTCTCCTGCTCCAACAGGCGTACTCGCCGCTTGGCCTCGCGCAGCTCACGCGACTCGGCCGACGTGGTGCCGGGTTTGATCCCGGCCTCCACATCGGCCTTTCGCATCCACTTCTGCAACGTCACCGGATGGACACCGAAGTCCCGAGCGATCTGGTCGAGGGAGACACCGTCCTCGCGGGACTGGGCGACCCTCACGACATCGTCGCGGAACTCCTGGGGGTAGGGCTTGGGCACAGCAACATCCTTCCAGGCCGGCCCCGCAGGGCCAGCCAGATCAGATGTCACCTACTCGTGCATCAGCCCCCCTACTCGTGCACCAGCCCCTATACTTCTTTGGGGCCGAGCGCCCGCATGTGAGGCATTCCAGGCGGACTTGCG
>DUOQ01000165.1 GCA_012838755.1 Propionibacterium sp.
CATGCTCCCTGCGCTGATGAGTCAGCTCGTCGTCATCGTCAAGGACAGCGCCCTCGGTACTGCCCTGCCGTACTTCGAGCTCATCACCTCCTCCCGGCAGCTCGGCTCGGCCCGAGCCAACATCCTCGCGGCCTACGTCGTCGCGGCGATCATCTTCATCCTCGTCAACTGGATGCTCACGATCGCCGCGGGCCGTCTCGAGCGCTACATCGCCACCCGCGGGCACACTGCGGCCAAGGTCAAGACCGGCGCCTCCGCGCTCGTCGAGGGCGGTGGCGCGCCCGGTGAGTTCGGCGCGAACATCGCCGACGCCGTCGAGGACGAGGTCGACGACCTCAGGCACGCCCGGCATGAACGTCGCGCAGCCCGCAGGGAGAGGTCCCAGGATCAGCGGACGCGAGCCGGCGGGGACGACGTCGGGGACGACCCGCCTGCCTGATCACACCGATCCCCCGTGGATCGAGGAAGGCCCGGACCGCGTGGAACCTCGCGGCCTGATCACGGTCCCTCAGGAGACTCCCATGGATCACGCCGCCGACCCGGACGTCCCCCTCCCCGCACGGGTAGGGCACGGATGACCAGCGTCCTGTGGCTGCGTCGCGACCTGCGTCTGGCGGACAACCCGGCCCTGCTCGCGGCGAGACGTGATGGTCCGGTGCTGCCCGTCTTCATCATCGATCCGGGCCTGTGGGCGGGCGCCGCCGTGCGTGGCGCGTGGTTGGCGCGCTCGGTTCTCTCTCTGGACGAGTCCATGAACGGTGGTCTGTGTGTCCGGATGGGCAACCCGAGGCAGGTCCTGCCGGCCCTCGCTCGTGAGGTGGGTGCGACCGGTGTCCACGTCAGCCGTGAGACCACCCCCTACGGGCGGAATCGTGATGAAGCCGTCCGGCAGCGACTCGAACGCGATGGTGTGAAGTGGAGCGAGTCCGGGACACCTTATGCCGTCGGCCCCGGTCTGGTGAGGAAGGCCGATGGAAGCCCCTACAAGGTCTTCACTCCCTTCGCCAGGGCCTGGCGTGATCATGGATGGCCGCTCCCCGCCGAGCAGGTCACTCCCATGGAGTGGGCGCAGTGTGAGAGTGAACCAGCGGCAGAGCATGAGCTGGCCGCTGCCGCCTTCAGATCCGATCTTCCCGACCTCCCCGAAGCCGGGGAGCGGGCGGCTCTGGGCCGGTGGCGTGAGTTCCTCGCCGACGACCTCGACGACTACGCCACCGGACGCGATCAGCTGGGCCGTGATGCGACGTCGCGCCTCTCCCCCTATCTCAAGGTGGGCGCCATCCACCCGCGCACACTGCTGGCCGACCTGGCACACCTGAGCAGCCCGGCTGCCGGGCGACTACGCGATCAGATCGCGTGGCGCGAGTTCTACGCCGACGTGGCGTGGCACCAGCCTCGCGCTGCGTGGCACAACCTGAACAGCGGACTCGACGCCCTGCAGCACGACACCGACGGACCGCTCGTCGACGCCTGGCGCCAGGGTCGCACTGGCTACCCGGCCGTGGACGCTGGGATGCGGGAGCTGGTCACGACCGGGTGGATGCACAACCGCGCACGCATGGTGACTGCCAGCTTCCTCACCAAGGACCTCCACCTGCCCTGGCAGGTGGGCGCACGGTGGTTCCTCGATCATCTCGTCGACGGCGACCTCGCCTCGAACAACCTCGGGTGGCAGTGGGTGGCCGGCACCGGAACCGACGCCTCCCCCTACAACCGGGTCTTCAACCCCGTGACGCAAGGACAACGTTTCGACCCCGACGGATCCTATGTGCGCCGGTGGGTGCCCGAGCTGCGGCACATCGCCGGGGCGGCGGTGCATGAGCCGTGGAGGACGCCCGGCGCATACGACCACGGGTACCCCCGACCCG
>DUOQ01000166.1 GCA_012838755.1 Propionibacterium sp.
GCGGGCCGCCGACTCGCGCAAGCGCCTGGCCCGCGAGGCCGACCGCACCGCGAAGTTCGTGGCACGCGAGACCGGCAACACCGGCAGGGCGCTGGCCAAGGACATCAAGCGTTACAAGCGCGAGGCGCAGCTCCAGGCCCGCCTCGCCCGCAAGAGCATCGAGGGCGCCCTTCCGTGACGCTGGTGTCCCGGTGACCCGCTGGGTCGCCCCGACCCCGGGCGGTCCCGTCCGGGGTTCGGTCGTCGTCCCGGGCTCGAAGTCGGCCACGGCGCGCGCCTTCGTCCTCGCCGCGCTGGCCGACGGGCCCTCCCGCCTGTCCGGCGTCCTCGAGGCGCGGGACACCCGGCTCATGCGCGGCGCGCTGGAGTCGCTGGGGGTTTCCTTCACCGACCACCCGGACTCCTCGGTCACCGTCACTCCCCCCGCCCGCTTCACCGCGGGCGCGGTCGACGTCGGCCTGGCCGGTACCATCATGCGCTTCGTCCCACCGCTGGCGGCGCTGGCCGACGGCGCGACGCCGTTCACCGGTGACCCCGAGGCGGAGGTCCGGCCGGTATTGCCCCTACTCGAGGGCCTGCGCCAGGCCGGTACCCGCATCGACGGCACGTCCCTGCCCTTCACCGTGCACGGCACCGGGTCGGTGCCCGGCGGCACGGTGACGATCGACGCGTCCGCCTCGAGCCAGTTCGTGTCCGGCTTGCTGCTCGCGGCGGCCCGCTTCGACGCGGGCCTCGTGCTGCACCACCGGGGTGGCGAGGTCCCCTCCCGCCCGCACATCGGGCTCACCCTGGCCATGCTCCGCGACCGCGGGGTGGACGCCGAGGCCGCCGGCGACGCGACCTGGCGCGTGGCCCCGGGGGCGATCGCGGCCCGCGACGAGGCCATCGAGCCCGACCTGGTGAACGCCGCCGTCTTCCTGGCCGCCGCCCTGCCGACCGCCGGGTCGGTGACCGTGGCTTGGCCGCGCCACACGGCGCAGGCCGCCGACGCCATCCTGGGCACGCTCGAGCAGCTCGGCGGCACCATCGAGCGCGGCGAGGACAGGGTGACGGTGACCGGTAGCGGCAGGATCCGCGGGGCCGACCTCGACCTGACCGAGGCCAGCGAACTCACGTGCATCGCCGCGGCGCTGCTCGCCGTGGCCGACGGACCGGGCTCGATCCGGGGCGTCGCCCACGTGCGCGGCCACGAGACCGACCGGCTCGCCGCCCTCGAGGCCGAACTGACCGCCCGCGGTGCGGGCGTGCACCAGACCGTCGACGGGCTGGCGATCGTTCCCGGCCCCGTCTCGCCCGGCCCGTGGGGCTGCTATGCCGACCACCGCATGGCCCATGCCGGTGCCGTCCTGGGGCTGGCCGCCCCCGGCATCGAGCTCGACGACGTCGGCGCCACGACCAAGACCATGGCCGACTTCCCCGGCCTGTGGTGGGAGCTGGTGGGCGCGTGAGCAGCCGGGCCTGGGAACGCGACGAGCACGACGGCTACGGCCGCCCCCCGCGGCGCACGCGCCCGCGCACCAAGGACCGCCCCGACTACTCGAAGGCCGAGGTGGCCCTGGTGGTCACGATCGACCGCGGCCGCTACACCCTCGACCTCGACAACGAGGACGGCCACGGCCGGGTCATCGCCACGAAGGCCCGCGCGCTGGGCCGCAAGGGGGTCATCGTGGGTGACCGCGTGCGCGTCGTGGGGGACACCTCCGGCGACGAGGGCACGCTGGCCCGCATCGTCGAGGTCGTGGAGCGCGAGACCGTGCTGCGCCGCACCGCCGACGACGACGACCCGTACGAGCGCCCCATCGTCGCCAACGCCGACCAGCTGGCCATCGTCACGGCCCTGGCCGACCCTCCCCCGCGGATGGGGATGATCGACCGCATCCTGGTGGCCGGCTTCGACGCCGGGCTGCGGCCCCTGCTGGTGCTCACCAAGGCCGACCTCGCCCCGCCCGACACGCTCCTGGCCGCCTACGCGGGGCTCGACGTGGACGCCGTGGTCGTGCAGCCGGAGGCCGACCTGACCGAGCTGCGCGAGCTGCTGGCCGGCCACCGCACCGTCTTCGTGGGCCACTCCGGGGTCGGGAAGTCGACGCTGGTCAACGCGCTCATCCCCGACGCCGACCGCGCCATCGGGCACGTCAACGTCGTCACCGGCCGGGGGCGCCACACCTCCACCTCCGCGGTGGCCCTCGAACTGCCCGAGCCGGGGGGCTGGGTGATCGACACCCCGGGCGTCCGGTCGTTCGGCCTGTCGCACGTGACCACCGAGTCGATCCTGGCGGCGTTCGACGACCTCGCCGCACTGGTGTCCGACTGCCCGCGCGGGTGCCAGCACGACTCGACCGCCCCCGAGTGCGCGCTCGACGAGGCGGTGGCCCGCGGCGACCTGACCGCCGAGCGGCTGGAGTCCTTCCGCCGGATGGAAAAGGTCTGGACCAGCCCGCCCGCGTGGGACTGACCCCGCCCGCCGTGCACGCCGCTAGGGTGAGCGCATGCCGGAGATCTCCCACGTGGACGACATGCGCCTGGCGCACGTGCTCGCCGACAACGCAGACGCGCTGACCATGGCGCGCTGGAAGGCGCAGGACCTCCAGGTGAGCGCCAAGCCTGACCTCACCGAGGTGACCGACGCCGACCTGGCCGTCGAGGACGCCTTGCGCGCGACCCTGAAGCGGGCCCGCCCCCGCGACGCGGTGCACGGCGAGGAACGCCAGGACACCGGCCACGGCCCCCGACGCTGGATCATCGACCCGATCGACGGCACCCGCAACTTCGTGCGCGGGGTACCTGTGTGGGCGACCCTGATCGGCCTGATGGACGGCGACCAGGTCGTCGTCGGGATGGTGTCGGCCCCCGCCCTGCAGCGCCGCTGGTGGGGCTCGGTGGGCGGCGGCGCCTTCACCGGCAAGACGCTCGCCTCGGCCACCCGCCTGCAGGTGTCGGGGGTGGACGCCGTGGAGGACGCCTCGCTCTCCTACAGCTCGATCGGTGGCTGGGTGCAGTCGGGGCGCGGCCAGGAGTTCGTCGACCTGATGCGGGAAGCCTGGCGCACCCGCGCGTACGGGGACTTCTGGAGCTACATGCTGGTCGCCGAGGGCGCGGTCGACATCGCGTGCGAGCCCGACCTGGCCCTGCACGACATGGCGGCGCTCGACGTGATCGTGCGCGAGGCCGGCGGGCGGTTCACCAACCTGGACGGGGTCTCGGGACCGGTGGGCCCCGGGGCGCTGGCCACGAACGGGCGCCTCCACGACCTCGTCGTGGAGCGCCTCACGCCGGTGGAGCCGACGGTCGACCTGGGTCGCCTGGGCGACTGAGGCGGCCGACCGGCGGATTCAGCGCACCTCGACGCGGATGGCCTCGGGCATGGCCGCGAGGGCCTCGACGACCGCGTCGGAGACCTCCCCGCCGATGTCCAGCACCACGTAGCCGACCTGCCCGCGGGTGGCGAGAGTCTGGCCGTCGATGTTCGTGCCGTGCTCGGCCAGGATCGTGTTGATCTTCGCGAGCACGCCGGGCACGTTGCGGTGCAGGTGCATGATGCGGTGGATCCCGGGGCGCTGGGCCGCGACGGGCGGCAGGTTCACCGACAGGACGGTCGAGCCGTTCTCGGAGTAGTCGGCCAGCTTCCCGGCGACGAACGAGCCGATGTTCTCCTGGGCCTCCTCGGTGGACCCGGCCACGTGCGGGGTGAGGATCACGTTCGGCGTGCCCCGCAGGGGGCTCTCGAAGTAGGGGCCGTTCTTCTTCGGCTCGGTCTCGAACACGTCGATCGCCGCGCCCGCGATGTGGCCGGAGTCGAGGTGCCGCTTGAGCGCGTCGGTGTCGACGACGAAGCCGCGCGACAGGTTGAGGAACAGCGAACGGGGCCGCATCATCTGGAACTCGGCGTCCCCCCAGAAGCCCCGGTTGCCGGCGCGGCCGTCGACGTGCAGGGAGATGGTCTCGGCGGTGGCGAGGAGTTCCTCCAGCGTGTCCATCTTGCGGGCGTTGCCGAGGGCCAGGCGGTCGACGATGTCGTAGAAGTACACGCGCATGCCCAGCGACTCGGCGACCACCGACAGCTGAGAGCCGATGTTGCCGTACCCGACGATGCCCAGGGAACGTCCGCGGATCTCGTGGGATCCCTTGGCCGACTTGACCCACTCGCCGGCGTGCATGCGGGAGTTGTGGTCGGTCAAGTGGCGCGCCATGGCGATGATCTCGCCGATCGCGAGCTCGACCACCGACCGCGTGTTGCTGTAGGGCGCGTTGAACACGGCGATGCCGCGGGCGGTCGCGTCGTCGAGGGCGATCTGGTTGGTGCCGATGCAGAACGCGCCGACGGCGCGCAGGCGTGGGGCCGACTCCAGCACCCGCTTGGTCAGCTGGGTGTTGGATCGGATGCCGAGCAGGTCGACGCCGTCGAGGGCGGCGATCAGGTCGTCCTCCCCCAGCGCGCTGGGCAGGGTCTCGACCTCGTAGCCGCGGTCGGTCAGCAACCGTACGCCGGAGGGATGGATGTTCTCGAGGAGGAGCGCCTTCACCCGGGGGATTCTACGACCGGCTGCGGAAGGCGGGGATCGCGGCCACCAGTCGGGCGGTGTAGGGGTGTTCGGGGGCGGAGAACAACCGCTGGGTGGGACCGGACTCGACGATCCTGCCGGCCTGCATCACGACGGCGTCGGGGCAGACGTGGCGGACCACGGCGAGGTCGTGGCTCACGAACAGCAGCGTGAGGCCCAGGTCGTCGACCAGGCCCATGAGCAGGTTGAGCACCTGCGCGCGCACCGACACGTCGAGGGCCGACACCGCCTCGTCGGCGATCAGCACCTCGGGCGAGGGGGCCAGCGCACGGGCGATGGCGATCCGCTGGCGCTGGCCGCCGGAGAACTCGTGCGGGTAGCGGTCGGCGGAATCCGCGGGCAGGCCCACGGCGTCGAGCACCTCGCGGACGCGGGCACGTTGGTCGACCTGCCGGCGCTCGCGGCGGATGAGGGGGCTGCGCAGCGGCTCGGCCACGATGGAGCCGACCCTCATCCGCGGGTTGAGCGAGCTGCGGGGGTCCTGCAGCACGAGCTGGACCGACGCCCGCAGGAAGCCCAGGTCCCGCTCGGGGACCCCCGACACGACACGTCCGTCGAAGCGGACCGTGCCCGAGGTCGGCTTGTCCAGCGACGCCATGAGGCGGATCAGCGTCGACTTGCCCGACCCGGACTCCCCCACGATCCCCAGCCGCTGGCCACGCTCGACGGTCAGGCTGACGTCGTCGAGGGCCAGGACGCGACGGCGCCCGGTGGCGTAGACCCGGGTGAGGTGCTCGACCTCGAACAGGCTCATCGGGCCCCCCTCACGTGGTCGGCGACCGTCGGCAGCCGGGTGCCGGGCTCGAGCAGGTCCAGGCGGGCGGTGGCGACCAGTCCGGCGGCGTACGGGTGCTGGGGTTCGTTGAAGACCCGGTCGGCGGTCCCCCGCTCGACCGCCTCCCCGTCGAGCATGACCACCACGTCGGAGCACAGCTGCGAGACGACGGCCAGGTCGTGGCTGATGAACAGGCAGCCCGCACCCACGGCGTCCAGCACCTCGTCGAGGACCCGCAGCACGGTGGCCTGGACGGTGACGTCGAGGGCGGTGGTCGGCTCGTCGCAGATGACGAGTTCGGGGCGGTTGACCAGCGCCATCGCGGTGACCACGCGCTGGCGCTGGCCCCCCGAGAGCTGGTGGGGGTAACTGTCGGCGATGCGCGCGGGGTCGTCGAAACCGACCGCGCCGAGCATCTCGAGCACGGCCGAGCGGGCCCGGCCGGCGTCGCGGTCGCGGTGCAGCCGGAAGGCCTCCGCGACCTGGCGCCCCGCGGTCATCGTCGGGTCGAGCGCGGTCATCGGCTCCTGGAAGATCATGCTCATGGTGTCGCCGCGCACCCGGGAGAGCTGCCGGTCGGACAGGCCGACCAGCTCCTGGCCGTCGAGCCTGATCGAACCGGTCACGCGGGCGTTGTCGGGCAGCAGCCCCATGATCGCCAGGGCGGTCACCGTCTTGCCCGACCCGGACTCCCCGATGATGCCGAGGCGCTGTCCCGGCGCCACGTCCAGGTCGAGGCCGCGGACGACCGGTGCGTGCCGCCCGAACGCGACCGTGAGGTCGCGGACCTGCAGGAGTCCGTTGCTCGCGGGGGCGCTCATGCGACCTCCCGCAGCTTCGGGTCGAGGAAGTCGCGCAGGCCGTCGCCGACGAGGTTGAAGCCCAGCACCGCGGCCGCGATCGCCAGCCCCGGCCACAGGGCCTGGGTGGGGTGGCCGAACAGGTAGGTCTGGGCGTCGCCCAGCATCCGGCCCCACGAGGGCACGGTCGGCGGTGTGCCGAGGCCGAGGTAGGACAGGGCGGCCTCGGCGAGGATGGCCATCGCGAAGCTGACCGACGCCTGGACACCGATCAGGTGGGCCACGTTGGGCAGGACGTGGCGCACCGCGATGGCCGGCGCCGGCGTCCCGGCCGCCCGGGCGGCGAGCACGTAGTCGGAGGCGAGCACCGACAGGGCCCCGGCGCGGGTCACGCGGATGAAGGCGGGGATCGTGGCGATGCCGATCGCCACCATGGCGGTCTCGGTGGACGCCCCGAACACGGCCGCCAGCAGGATCGCCAGCAACAGCGCCGGGAAGGCGTAGGCGACGTCGGTGGCCCGCATCATCGCCTCAGCCCCCCAGCGGGGCAGCCAGGCCGCCAGGATGCCCAGCGGGACGCCGACCAGCGCCGCGATGCCGACCGCGATGATGCCGACGTAGAGGGCCGAGCGGGCACCGACGAGGATGCGGCTGAAGATGTCGATCCCCATGTGGTCGGTGCCGAGCACGTGGGGCAGGCCCGGGGATTGCAGGCGCGGGCCCGAGCCGACGGCGGTGGCGTCGAAGGGCGTCCACACGAACGAGACCAGCGCCATCGCCACGACGGCCGTGACGAGGGCCAGGCCCACCCAGAGCTCCGCGCGCTTCACGAGGCCTCCCGGGCGCGCAGGCGGGGGTCGATCAGGACGTAGCTGATGTCGACCGCAGCGTTGATGAGCAGGACGGCGAAGACCAGCACCATCGTGATGCCGCGCACCACGACCAGGTCGTTGGTGGCCACGGCGTCCAGCAGCAGGGAGCCGAGCCCCGGCAGCACGAAGACGCGCTCGATCACGATCGCCCCGACGATCACCGAGGCGAGCTGGAGGCCCAGCACCGTGACCAGGGACAGCGAGGCGTTGCGGATGCCGTGGCGGGAGAGCGCTCGCCACTTGGTCCAGCCGATGGAGCGGGCGGTGCGGTAGTAGTCCTCGGCCAGGACCTCGAGGAAGGCCGACCGGACGTACCGCACGAGCACGGCCGCCTGGATCACGCCCAACGTGACCACCGGCAGCACGAGGTGGGACGCCCAGCGCCCCGGGTCGCGCCCCAGCGGCACGTAGCCGTTCGGGGGCAGCCAGCGCAGCAGCACGCCGAACACGAAGACCAGGATGATGCCCGCCCAGAACGCCGGGATCGCCATGCCCACCTGGGCGGTCGCCGAGGTGAGCAGCCCGGGCCACTGGCGGCGGCGCAGCGCCGCGACCGCACCCAGCGGCAGCGCGATGAGCACCGCCAGCAGGAGGCCGCCCGACACCAGGGACCCGGTGACCCCCAGGCGCGGGGCCATGAGCGTGGTGACCGGCAGGTGCGAGAACCACGACCGCCCGAAGTCGCCCCCCAGCATGGCGGTCACCCACTCGAGGTACTGCACCAGGAAGGGCCGGTCGGTACCGAGCTCCGCCCGCTTGGCCGCCAACTGCTCGGGGGTGGCACCGTGGCCGAGGATCACGGCCGCGACGTCGCCGGGCAGCGCCTGCGTGATCACGAAGATCGCGAACGACGCGGCGACGAGGCTGAGCAGGAAGATGCCCAGCCTGCCCAGCAGTTGGCGGAACACGACCGGCGTCAGGCCTTGGCGATCGTGGTGACGTCGAAGGAGAGCGAGCTGTTGGCGTTCTCGGCGACGCCGGTCACGCCCTCCTTGGTGACGACGAGGTTCGGCAGCGCGAACAGCCAGACCGACGCAGCGTCCTCGGCGATGATCCGGGCGGCGTTGCGCATCTCGGTCGTGTACTCCTCGATCGTGCCCTCACCCGCCTTCCTGACCGCCTCCTGGACCGCCGGGTTGTCGTAGCGCCAGTAGTACGCCGGGTTGGCGTAGGTGGCCACGTCACGGGGCTCCACGTGCGAGACGATCGTGAGGTCGTAGTCGGCGTTCGTCATGGCGGTGTCGATCCACTGGCGGGGGAACTGGAGCTCCTCCACCTGGACGGTGATGCCCACCGCGCCGAGCTGGCTGGCGATGAACTGCGCGGCCTTGGTGGCGTACGGCAGCGTCGGGGGACGCAGGCGCAGCGTGAGGTTCTCGTGGCCGGCCTCGGCGAGCAGGCGCTTGGCCTCCTCGGGGTCGTACGGGTGCAGGTCGGCCAGGTCCTCGTAGTACGGGTCGGTCGGGACGGACATGGAGCCGATCAGCGTGCCCTTGCCGTGCCAGACGGTGTCGAGCAGCGCTCGGCGGTCGATCGCCATGGTGATCGCCTTGCGCACCCGGACGTCCTGCAGGGCCGGGTTGCCGGTGCCGGCGGGGACGCCCTCGGGGGCGGCGCCGTTGTTGATGGCCATCGTGACCTCACCCTCGGTGCTGCCCTCAATGATCGTGAACCGGCCCTCGTCGGAGAACTGGTCGATCGTCTCGGGTGCCTGGAGGTTGGAGATGATGTCGAGCTGCCCCGACAGCATCGAGGCGTTCATCGCGTTCGGGTCCTTGAAGTAGCGGAACGTCACCTCGTCGAAGCGGGCCGGCGTCCCCCAGTAGGCGTCGTTGCGCTTCAGGGCGATGCTGTCGCCCGGCGTCCAGCGGTCGAGGGTCAGCGGACCCGAACCGGCGGTCTCGGAACCGGCGGCGTCGAAGCCCTCCGGGTTCATCACGATGCCGGCCGCGCCCGCCATGTCGAACAGCCACGTGACGCTGGGACGGCTGAGCGTGACGTCCAAGGTCGTCGCGTCGACGACCTCGGTGCCGACGACGACCTCCATCTGGTTCTTGAGCTTCGGGGCCGTCGTGCCGGTCTGGATCCGCTCGATGTTCTTCGCCACGGCCTCGGCGTCGACCGGGGTTCCGTCGGAGAACTGCGCGGCGGGGTTCAGCCGGAAGGTGTAGGTGAGCCGGTCCGGCGTGACGTCCCACGCCTGGGCCAGGAGCGGCTTCAGGTCACCGGCCGCGTCGAGGCGCACGAGCGTCTCGTACACGTTGTACAGCAGCGCCTGCGGGCCGGCGGCGGCGTCGGTGGCCGTGGGGTCGAGCGTCTGCGGCTCGGCGGTCGCCCCGATGACGAGGGTGCGGGTCTCCTCCGGCGCGGGTGCCGGGGCGGCCGAGGTGGCCCCCGCAGTGGGTGCGCCGGACGGGGCCGGTGCCTGCTGGCCGGCTCCGGTGCAGGCCGTGAGGGCCAGCGCCACCGCAGCGACAAGGACGGACAGGGTGCGCAGGCGCGCACGCGCCCCGGATTGAAGCGCCGTTGACTTCGCCATTCGATCCTCCCGGTCACCGCTGGCAACAAGCGCGCACAGCTTACTGCACCCCCACGAGGGAGGCCGATTTGTCCTTCCCCGAGGGTTGGGCTAATGTGGTCCAAGCAACCAACGCGGGGTGGAGCAGCTCGGTAGCTCGCTAGGCTCATAACCTAGAGGTCAGGGGTTCAAATCCCCTCCCCGCTACCACGAACCGATCAAGGGGTTCGGGCCGAAGGGCCCGGGCCCCTTTGTCATGCCCGCTGCCCGTCTGCCCCGTCATGTCCGGGGCCGTGGACGGCCCCCGCGGGGCGCGTGTGCTTGGATGGGCGGGTGACCACCGCCGCTCCGCTCGAGTACCCGCTCCACGAACACACGCTGGGCAACGGGCTGCGCGTGGTCATCAGCCCCGACCACGCGGTCCCCTTCGTGGCCGTGAACCTCTGGTACGACGTGGGCTCCCGCGACGAGCAGCCCGGCCGCACCGGGCTGGCCCACCTCTTCGAGCACGTCATGTTCCAGGGCTCCGAGAACGTGGCCAGCGGCGAGCACTTCAAC